>NZ_JAUVWH010000002.1 GCF_030604225.1 Geoalkalibacter sp. | reverse complement strand
TCAGCGGCCAGCGCTTGGGAGAAATCCTGCTTGAGAAAAAGGTGATCAGCGCGGAGCAATTGGGGCGCGCCCTGGCCCGCCAGCAAAACCTGCCCTTTCTGGAGAGCATCTCCCTCAAGGGCCTTGACTTTGAGCTTCTCGATCGGATCCCCATCGGCTTTGCCAAGGAGTACCGCATCTTCCCCGTGCAACGGGACGACAACAGCATCGTTCTGGCCATGGCCGATCCCCTCGACAGCCGGCCCCTCAATGACCTGACGTCCCTGACCGGCGCCTATGTCGAGGCGGTAGTCGCCACGCCCCAGGAAATCCTGCGCGCCATTAATCAGGCCTACGAGTCCCGCGCCGGGGAAACCCGCGAGATCATCGGCGATATGGGCGGCGACGCCGGCGAGAACCTGCCCCAGGGCCTGGAGCCCGCCGATCTGCTCGACACCTCGGACGAAGCGCCGATCATCCGTTTCGTCAACAGCCTGGTCACCCAGGCCTATCGCGAGCGCGCCAGCGACATCCACATCGAACCCTTTGAGACCGAACTGGTGGTGCGCTACCGCATCGACGGCATTCTCTACGAAGTCGTCAAGCCGCCCATCAAGGCCCACGCCGGCATCGTCTCGCGCATCAAGATCATGTCCAACCTTAACATCGCCGAGAAGCGCCTGCCCCAGGACGGGCGTTTCCGCGTGCGCATCGCCGGCAAGGACGTGGACGTGCGCGTGTCCTCCCTGCCGACGGCCTTCGGCGAGCGCATCGTGCTGCGCCTGCTCGATAAAAGCTCCCAAGTGCTGACCCTGGAGGATGTGGGGCTGGAAAGCACCCTGCTGCAGCAGATCCACCACATGATTCACAAGACCCACGGGATCTTTCTGGTCACCGGGCCGACCGGCTCGGGCAAGACGACGACGCTCTATGCCGCCCTGACCCGGCTCAACAGCCGCGAGAAAAACATCATCACCGTCGAGGATCCCATCGAATATCAGCTGGCCGGGGTCGGACAGATCCAGGTCAATCCCAAGATCAACCTGACCTTCGCCAACGGCCTGCGCTCGATCCTGCGCCAGGATCCGGACATCATCATGGTCGGCGAGATCCGCGATGGAGAAACGGCCGAGATTGCCGTGCAGTCGGCCCTGACCGGCCACATGGTGTTTTCCACCCTGCACACCAACGATTCGGCCGGCGCCTTGACCCGTCTGGTGGAAATGGGTGTCGAGCCTTTCCTGGTCGCCTCCTCGGTGGTGGGCATTCTCGCTCAACGCCTGGTGCGCACCATCTGCCCCAACTGCAAGGAACCCTATCAGCCGACCGCGGATGCCCTTGAGGAAATGGGCTTCGGCGCCAGCCTTCCCGCGGGCGCCACCGCGTACCGCGGCCGCGGCTGCGAGCAGTGCATGGACATCGGCTATCGCGGCCGGACCGGTATCTACGAACTGCTCACCATGGATGACGAGTTGCGCGACCTGGTACTCAAGAAAAGCGACTCGGCAACCATCAAGAATGCCGCGACCCGCAAGGGCATGGTGGCCTTGCGCGATGCCGGCCTGGCCAAGGCGCTTCAGGGTCGGACCACGCTGGAGGAAGTGATGCGCGTGACGCAGGAGGACGTCTGAGGTGCCTCTGTTCGATTACGCGGGTTACAATGCCCAGGGCAAGAAAGTCAGCGGCGTCATCGAGGGCAGCGGCCGACGCACGGTCCTGCAACTGCTGAAAAACCAGGGAATCGTCGCCACCGAAATCATTCAGCAGAGCGCGGCGCCCAAAAGCCGGCGCGGCCTGCCGTCCTTCCTGACCCGCCGGCGCATCCCGATCAACGACCTCGCCGCCGCCACCCGGCAGCTTGCCACCTTGCTCAGTGCCGGAATCGCTCTCGACGAGGCGCTATCAACCCTGGCCGGGCAGCAGGAGAAGCCCGCCTTTGCCAAGGCCCTGACGCAAACCCGCGAGGACGTGGTGCAAGGCCAGGCGCTCCACCAGGGCCTGGCCCGCCATGGCCACATTTTCTCCGAACTTTATGTCAATATGGTGCAGGTGGGCGAGAGCAGCGGAACTCTTGACCAAGTCCTGCATCGCCTGGCCGATTTTATCGAGGAGCAGGCGCGGCTGCGCTCGCGCATTCAGGCGGCCATGGCCTATCCCGTGCTCATGGCGCTCATCGGCACCGGCGTTCTGTTTTTTCTCATGGCGTTCGTCGTGCCCAAGGTCACGCGCATGCTCGAGGACATGGACCGTGCCCTGCCCCTGCCGACCCAGTTGCTCATCAGCACCAGCGATTTTCTCTCGGCCTGGTGGTGGGTGTTGGTGTTGTTGCTGATTGCCGGATTGCTGGTCCTCGGCCAGTATCTCAAAACCGAGGCGGGCAAGCTGCGCTTCGATCGCCTCAAGCTGTCGCTGCCCATGTTCGGCAAGCTCAACCTGCTGCTGGCCACGGCGCGCTTCACCCGCACCCTAGGCACCCTGCTGCGCAGCGGCGTGCCCCTGCTGGCGGCGCTGGAAATCGTGCAGAACCTCATGGGCAACCGGGTTCTCAAGCAGGTTCTGGAAGACACCATCATTGCCGTGCGCGAGGGGGAAAGTCTCGCCCAGCCGCTGCTCAGATCGGGAGTTTTCCCGAAGATGGTGTCGCAGATGGCCGCGGTGGGCGAGAAAAGTGGTGAACTGGAGGAAATGCTGTTCAAGGTCGCCGATGCCTACGAGCATCAGGTCGACTCGACCATCAACGCCCTGCTCTCGCTTCTCGAACCGGTGATGATTCTGCTCATGGGCACGGTGGTCGGCTTTATCGTGCTCGCCATCCTGTTGCCCATTTTCGAGGCCAGCCAGGGGATTGGCTGAAACCGGTTGTTGGTCGTCTGTTGTTGGTTGTCGGGGAAATTTTAACTTCATCGCGGAAGATTTAGAGGAAAACATGACAAAATACCTCAAGCACTCGCAGCGTGGTTTTACTCTCATCGAGATCATGGTGGTGGTCATCATCCTGGGCATTCTGGCCGGCATCGTCGTGCCGCGTCTGCTCGACGAACCCGACGAGGCGCGCCGCACCAAGGCCCAGGTGCAGATCCGCAGCCTTGAGGAAGCCCTGTCCATGTTCAAATTGCACAACGGCTTTTTCCCCAGCACCGAGCAGGGCTTGCAGGCTCTCGTGACCAAGCCGGAAACGGGGCGCATTCCGACCAACTACAAGGACGGCGGCTATATGCGTCAGATACCCCTGGATCCCTGGGGCAATCCCTATGTCTATCTGAGCCCCGGCGTGCACGGCGATTTTGACCTGATGTCCTATGGTGCCGACGGCGAGCCGGGCGGCGAAGGCAAGAATGCCGACATTGAAAACTGGAATCTGCAATAACCCTGACCGCCTTGCCGACGCGCGGGGCTTTACCCTTGCGGAACTGACTGTTGTCGTCTTCATCATCGCCCTGATCTCGCTATTGACCCTGCCGCTTTTGGGGCGGGTCGGAAACGCCGATCTCAGGTCCGCGGGGCGCAATCTCGCCGGCTCGGTCAAGTACCTCTACAATGAGGCGGCCCTGCAACGACTCACACACCGCATGAGCTTCGATCTGGATGCCGGGGCCATCTCGTCCCTGCGCCAGGAGGTTAGCGGCGAGTGGGTGCCCTTGCCGGGTCGTCGCGCGCGCATTACCTTGCCCGGTTCGGTTCGCCTGAAAAACGTCGAGGTGGTCGGCAAGGGGCTTTTTTCCTCGGGCACCGTATCCATGGACATTTTTTCCGTGGGTTGGCTGGAAGAAACGGTGCTGCATCTGGAAGACGGTGCGGGAAAAATGACGCTGCGCTTTTCGCCGCTGACCGGCAGCGCCGAATTCTACGACGGCCACCGGGAGTTCCGCTGAGGGATGGCATGAGGAAGCAATCGGGTTTTTCCCTGCTGGAAGTCATGGTGGCCTTGGCCGTCGTCGCCATCGCGCTGGTCACGCTGCTCAGCCTGGGCAACCGCTCCATCAATGCCCAGAGCGAAATCCAGCGTCTGACTCAAGCTACCATGCTGGCCCAACGCACCCTGAGCGAAGTGGAGACCCTTTACACCCTGGGACGTGAGGGCGAATTGGAACTCAACGGAGCTTTCGAGGAACCCTTTCAGGAATATCGTTGGGAAATCGATTTTTCCGAGACGATTCTACCGGCCGTGCAGCAAGTGGATGTCCGGGTTCTCTGGGGACCCGCGGAGCGCATGGAGAGGATTGACATCGCGTCCTTCGTATTTCGCGCCGGGGGGACGCTGCGCCCGTGAGGACCAAGGGATTCACCCTGCTGGAAATACTCGTTGCCCTGACGATTACCGCCATTGTGCTGACATCGGTTTACGGGGTCTTCGCCGCCCTGAGTTCCGCCAAGGACGAACTGGAAAGCGACGCCGAGGTCTTCCATCAGGCCCGCGTGCTGTTTGATCGCATGGGACGCGAAATCCGCAGCGTTTATTACCATCCCGCCCGCGACTCCATTTTCCGGGGGGGCGAGGGCGAGGAACGCCAGGATTTTCTGGAGATGACCACCCGCGTGACCTCTCCGACCCTGCCCCGGGCCGCCGGCATTTCACGGATCCGCTACGAAGTGCGGCCCAATCCCGACGACCGTGAGGGGCCTCCCCTTTTGGTGCGTCGGGAAGAAAGCCTGCTGCCGGGCGCGGCAGCGGCGGGCATGGAGCATCGCCTCGCCGCGGGCATTCGCCTTTTTCGCCTGCGCTTTTTCGACGGCGTGGAATGGCGCGATGCCTGGAACACGGGCGACGGCGCGGGCTTGCCGCAAATGGTCGAACTGTATCTGGAAATCGAAGCGGACGGGCGGGCCCGAACCTTTCTCACGGCGGTGGAAATTCCGCGGGTCGAGCCATGAGCAAACCCTTGCTGCGCCAGGAAAAAGGCATGGTTCTGCTGCTGGTGCTGGTGGTGGTCGCCCTGCTGTCGGCCCTGCTCACCGAATTCGCCTTCTCCACGCTGGTGGATCTGCGCCTGGTTGAGACCTATCGCGACAGCACCCGGGCCTATTACCTGGCGCGCGGCGGCATGCGCGCCGGGCAGATGATCCTGCAGGAGGACCGCAACGCCTACGATGCCCGTACCGAACTCTGGGGCCAGGGGGTCGCCAATTTTCCCGTCGGTGAGGTAGGCATCGTCACCATCGACATCGAGGATCTGGACGGGCGCCTGGCCATCAACGCCTTGGTCCGGGGCAACAACCCCGACCCCGTGCAGAAGGAGCGTTTTCTGCGCCTGTTCGAGCAGTTTGATCTTGATCATCCGGCCGACATGGTTGCCGCCCTCATCGACTGGCTGGACACGGGCGACGACGTCTACGAGCAGGATGGCGCCCTGGGCGCGGAAAGCGCCTATTACCAGAGCCTGAGTCCGCCCTACGCGGCGCGCAACGGTTCCTTGGCGAGCCTCGATGAACTCGCCCTGGTGCGCGGCTTCACCCCGGAGATCGTGGCGACGCTGCGGCCCCATATCAGTCTTTATGGAGATTTGCGCATCAATCTCAACACGGCGGGCGCCGAGGTCATCGCGACCTTGCATTTCGACGAGGCCCGGCCCATCTATCTTGAGGAAGCGCAGGATATCGTGGCCGCCCGCGAACTTGAGCCCTTTGAGAATTTAGAGGATTTCCAGCGGGAATTTCCCAGCCTCTGGGAAAAATTCCCCACCAGCGCCGAGCTGACCTACAGCATCGGTTTCAAAAGCAATTACTATCAGATCAGCTCCCAGGCGTGGGTCAACGACGGCACCCGCACCGTGACCGCCGTGGTCAGCAAGAGCGCTAATAAAATCCATTCCATACGCGTCGACTGAAGAAGGTCATGGCCAAAAAATTTATCGGTATCGACATTGAGGACGGCCTGCTGCGCATCGTGATCGCCGAGGCCGGAAAAACCGGGCCGGTGTTGACGAGCGCAACGGAGAGAACCCTGCCCGCCGACGAGAATGCGCTGGTCCAGGCGCTAACCGAAAGCCTGGACCAGGTGGCGTTCGGCGACGTCGTCGCGACCTTTTTGCCGGCGGTGGGCAGTTTTTCCCGGCGGCTGGAATTTCCCTTCTCCGACCCCAAGAAAATCGCGGCGGCCCTGCCCTTGGAGATGACCAGCCAAGTGCCGGCGGGCGAGGATCTGGAATTCGACTTCCTCGCGCCCCAATCCCAGGGCGGCGGCACCTACAGGGTATCCGCGGCGGCGGCGCGAAAATCCGCCGCGGTTCTTAAGGCCGAAATTTTTCAGCAGGCCGGCGTGCCGCTGCATGTTCTGGATCTCTCCCCCTTTGCCTTCGCGGCCGGTCTGCGCCGCTGCATCGACAGCGGCGTGCTCGGCTTCATCAATGCCGGCGAAATCACCCTGGCGCACCTTGCGGAGGGACAGATCGTCGATTTCCGCAGCCTCCCGCACCGGCCGGGCCAGCCGATCGACAAATTGACTTCCCTCATCCTGCGGGACTACCTTGCCTTGGCCAAACCGGACAATGACGCGTCGCCGCCGCTCTATCTGATCGGCAGCGCCGTCACCGGCGAATTGCAGCAGGCCCTGCGCGAGGCCGAGATCGACGTGCGGATACCGGAACTGAATATCCGGGGGGAAAACCTGTCTGCCGCCCTGTTGCCCGCCGCCGCCCTGGCGCTGCGCGCCGCCCTGCCCGAACGCGATCGTCAGCTCAATTTTCTCAAGGGCGAGCTCTCGCCGAAAAGCGAATGGGCCGGATTCCGCCGCCGTCTGATCGGCGCTTCGGCCCTTCTCGGGCTCACCCTGATTCTGGCGGGCGCGGGCGCCTACACCAATTTCGCGCACAAAAAAGCCCGCGCCGAGCAGCTGCGTGAGGAAATGAGCCAGGTCTTTCGCGAAACCTTTCCCCAGACCAGCGTGATCGTCGACGTTCCGGCGCAAATGCGCTCAAACCTCGCCCAACTGCGGGAGCGCGCCCGCCTTCTGGGTCTGGGGGCCGACCGTTCGGCGCTCAACGTATTGCGCGAGGTGTCGGCGCGCACCCCGGCGGACATCACCCTGGATATCCGCGAACTCAACTTCACCAGCGATCAGCTGCGCCTCGATGGGACCACCTCATCCTTCGAGGCGATCAATCGGCTCTCCCTCAGCCTGGAGACCTCTCCCCTCTTTCGCGATGCCCAGATCACCGATGCGAAGATGGGCCTTGACGGCACGCGGGTCGATTTCCGGCTCAATCTGAGGATTTCTCCGGAGGATCTGCTGCAATGATCGCCAACCTGTCGCAACGGGAAAAACTGTTCCTCGGTATCGGAGCCTTGGCCGTCCTCGCGGTCATCCTCTGGCTCGGTGTTCTGTCGCCCTACCGCACGGGTATCGAGGCGGCCGAGGCGCGCATCCAGAGCCGCGAGCGGCAATTGGAGGAGATCCGGCTGCTGCAGCGCGAATACCGGCGCCTGCAACAAGAGCTTGCCCTGGCGGAACGGCGCCTGGTGACGAGCGCCCGGGGTTTTTCGCTGTTTTCCTTTGTCGAGGATGTCACCAACCGCACCGGTGTCCGCGAAAACCTGGTTTCCATGCGCCCCCAGAGCCCCCAGACCCTTGGCGAATTTCGCGAGGAGTCGGTGGAAATTCGCCTCGACCGCATCCGCCTCGACCAATTGGTGAGGCTGTTGCATGCCATGGAGGGCGCGGACCTGCACGTCAACACCAAAAACCTGCGCATCAGGACACGTTTTGACGACCGATCGCTGCTTGACACGACCCTCATCGTCTCTTACATGCAGAAAGCGACATGAAATCTTTCTTCAAAAGCCTCCGGAATCCCGCCCCCGGCGCAAAAAAAGCCGGCCTCGGCCCGCAACTGCTTCTGCACCTGAGCGCCCTGTGCCTGCTGTTGGTCGCGTTCCTTGTGACGTTGATCGTGCTGTTTCCCGCTCACGCCCTGCGGGATCGCGCCGAGCAGCTGATTTACGCCCAGAGCGGATTGCGCGTCGACATCGGCAGCCTGAGCGTTTCGCCGCCCTTGACGCTCGTTCTCAAGGATCTTCGATGGCAATCGGACCTGAAATCCTGGCCGGCGGTGCGCATTGCCGTTTTGCGCATTTCTCCCATCTGGTCCGGTTTACTCGGCAAGAACCCCGGCGTCCATCTCAATGCGGCGTTTCCCGTCGGTTCGCTCCAGGGCCAAGCCAATCGGGACGGAAGCCTCAGGTTCGACCTCAAGGGGGTGGGCCTGGCGCCGTTTCTTCCTGAATCCTTTCCCTACCCTATTCAGGGAACACTGACGGGGACTCTGGAATCGGTCGGTGAACTTCTTGCCAATGCCGGCCAGGCAAGCTTTCAGCTGCGCCTCGATGGCGGGGCGTTCACGGGATTGGAGGGTATTGGCGCGACCAACGGTCGCCTGGCCTTGGGGCAGGTTGCCCTGCGCGGGGAATTGCAGGGGCGCAATCTGCGCATCGAGGAGTTGCGCGCCTCCGACGGCGATCTGCTGGTCGACGGCAAGGGAACCATGCTGTTGGGCACCGACCCGCAATCTAGCCGCATCACGGCCCAAGTCGAACTGACGCCGGCGCCGTCCCTTGATCCGAATCTCGCCGACCTGCTTCTGCTGACCGGCGTCAGCCCTGATCGCACGGGGGTTTATCGCCTGCGCCTGTCGGGTTCCCTGGCCGCGCCTGTCCTACGCTGAAAGATTTGAGCTTGACTTGCCGGGCTTGATTGGCTAATGTTCGGCACTGGCTTGTCCAGATCTTAACGCTATGAATACTATACTTCCCAAGAGTTACCTGCGGGTTCTTACGGGGCTGCTTCTTCTGCTGCCGCCGTTTTTCCAGGGTTGCCAGGAAGCTTCGACCCTGGTGGTCGAGTCTCGCCAGGAACAATCCGCCCCCTCCGCCCTCGTGGTTTCCCCCGAATCCCACGGCGAACTGTCCCGCATCTTCGCCCTCAACAATTACGACCTCGACACCCTTGAGGAAGGGGTGCCCAAGCTCATCGTGCAGTCCCTTCCCCAGGATCTCGAAAACATCTCGCAAACCAGCGAAAGAAAGCGCCTGTTCTTCCTGACCCTGCTGCCCATGGTGCTCATGGGCAACGAGGAGATCCAGGCCGAGCGCGACCTGATCGAATCGGTGCTCTTGGCCCATGATCAGGGGCGGATGCCCAGTGCCGGCCTCATGGAACGGTTGGCAGACCTTCAGGTGAAGTACAAGGTCAAGGGGGACCTCTTCGAGGATAGGGCGGTGCGCGAGGCGCTGCTCAAGCGGGTGGATATCCTGCCGCCTTCCCTGGTGCTGGCCCAGGCGGCCAACGAGTCGGCCTGGGGCACCTCACGCTTCGCCAAGCTCGCCAACAATCTCTTCGGAGAGTGGACCTTTACCCCGGGCACCGGGATCGTTCCCGAGAAAAGGCCCGAGGGGCAAAGCTACGAGGTCCGCAGTTTTCCGACCATCTACGATTCCCTGCAGTCCTACATGCTCAATCTCAACACCCACCGTGCCTACGCGCAGCTGCGCGAGACTCGCGCCCGCCTGCGCCTTGAGGAGCGTCCCTTGCGGGGCGTCGAACTCGCCCAAGGCCTCACCGCCTATTCCACGCGCCGCGAAGCCTACGTCGCGGAAATCGCCGCCATGATTCGGCACAACAAACTGACCCGCTTTTCGGAAATCAGCCTGCGTGGTTCTTGATAGACCACTGCAAAGCTCAATGGGACGCGGATTTTCAGGATAAGGGCGGATTTTTCGATCTATCCGGCTTGACCTCAGAGGTTCGCCCGCATCCGGGCAACAAAAATCCCCAGCGCCAAAACCCTAAAACAAGGTCCCCAGCACGATACCCAGGGCGCTCAGCGGGCCGGCGTCACCGATGCCGTCGACGGTTTTCTCGACCTTATTCAGGGTCGTTTTGGCGTCGCGGTAGAGGTCGTCCTCGTTGACGAGACGACCGATGGTGCCCTGTCCGTCGTCGATCTTGGCGGCGATGCTGTTGATGCGAGTCATGGTTTCGCTGGTTTCGGTGTAGAGTTTGTCGTCGTGAATCAGGCGACCCAGGGTGCCTTCGCCCTGGTTGGCCTTGGCGGTGATGTCACGGATATTGCCCAAGGCGTCGGCGGCGCGTTCATGCACTTCGTCGTTGACCAGCAACTGGCCCAGGGTGCCCTCGCCGTTCTTGAGGCGCTCGGTGATCTCCTGCAAATTGGCCAGGGCCGCCGTGGTATTGGTGTAGAGTTGATCGTCGTTGAGCATGCGTCCCAGGGAACCCTCGCCCGCCTCCAGGCGCCGCGTGAGTTCCGCAAGGTTGGCGGCGACGGTCCGCACCTCGTCATGGAGCGCCCGATCGTTCACCAGTTGCCCCAGGGTCCCTTGGCCCTCATCCACCTTACGCAGAATGCTGGCGAGGCGTTCGCCGGACACATTGAGCTGCTCGCGCCCATCGTTGAGAAAGGCGCTGAAATCAGCCATGGCCGTCTTGAGGTTGCGATCGAGGTCGGCGAGCATCTGGTCGATGTTGACGCTGGGCTCGGTTGCAATCGCCGAGCCCGGCTCGAGAATCGGCTTGCCCTCGGACCCGAAGGACAGGCCGAGGAACTGCCCACCGAGCAAATTGGTCTGACGCACCCTGGCGATGGTGTCGCCCTTGACCGCCGTGCCCTCGGCCACGCGAAACACCACCTTGATGCGATAATCCTCCAGCTGAATGCTGCGCACCTTACCCACCTGCACGCCCGCCATGCGCACCGGATCGCCCTCGTTGAGGCCGACCAGGGACTCGAAATAGGCGACGTATTCCACCTGGCTTTCGAAGGGGCGGAATTCCTCGACGAACTCGATCAGCAGCGCCAGGGCGACCAGCGCGACGAGAAAGAAAAAACCGACTTTCTGCTCGGTTGAAATTGCCATTTCAGGCTCCTGTAATTCCCTTGGTCGTGGTGTAGATGAAGTTTTTCACGTTCGGATTTTCGCTGGCCTTGAGCTCGGCGGGCGTGCCGATCTCGATGATCCGCCCCTCGTGAATCATGGCCACCCGATCGGAGAGGTGGAAAGCGAAATTGAGGTCATGGCTGACGATGATGCTGGTCAGGCTCACTTCCTCCCTGAGCTTCATGATCACCCGCGCCAACTCGTCGGAGGTGACCGGATCGAGTTCCGCCGTCGGTTCGTCATAGAGAATCAGATCCGGATTCATGGCCAGGGAGCGGGCGATGGCGACCCGCTTTTTCATCCCGCCGGAGAGTTCCGAGGTCATCAGATCCTCCTTGCCCTCCAGTCCCACCAGCCGCAGTTTCTGGCGAATGATGCGGCGGATGCGTCCCTCGTTGCAGATGCGTTTTTCGCGCAGCCACAACCCCACGTTTTCTCCCACCGTCAGCGAATTGAACAGGGCCGAGGTCTGGAAGACCATGCTGTAGCGGTATTCGCGGGGCGCGTTCTTGGGCTTGGGGGCAAAGACGTCATGACCGTCGATGAGAATCCGCCCGCTGTCCGGCTTGATCAGCTTGACGATATGCTTGAGCAGCACGCTCTTGCCGGTGCCCGAAGGCCCGATGATGGAAAAGGTTTCCCCCGCCTTGATGTCCAGGCAGATGTCCTTGAGCACGTGCAGGTTGCCGAAGGATTTGTTGAGGTTTTCGATACGGATGTCGACGCCGTGCGGCTCGGCGTATTCGGCGATGCACTCGCCGCGCTCCTCCTCATCGAAAACCGTGCCGGGAAAACCGTGCACCAGCTTGTTCCACAAGCCCCGGTTGTCGTTGTCGTTGCCGTTGGATGGCTTGGTCGTGGACATGGCGGTAAGACGATCCTAAAGAGTCATGCGCGTCAGAAAATAATTTGCGACCATGATCAGCAAAAAGCCCATGACCACCGCGCGGGTGGTGGAGCGGCCGATACCGCGGGCACCGCCCGTGGTGCTGAAGCCGACGTAGCAGCCGACATGGGCGATGATGCCGCCGAACACCGTGGCCTTGAGCAGGCCCTTGAAGATCTCGGTGTAATCCAGGGCGAGAATCAGATTGTCGAAATAGACATTGAGCGGCACGTTGATGCGCGGCGTGAAACTGCTGATGAAGCCGCCGCCGAGAATGCCGATGATGATGGAGAACACCGTGAGCGCCGGCACCGCCAGCAGACAGGCGATCATGCGCGGCATGGCCAGGTAGCGCACCGGATTGATCTCCAGGGTCTTGAGGGCATCAATCTCCTCGTAGACCTTCATGGCGCCGATTTCCGCCGCCATGGCGGAACCGACCCGGCCGGCCACGAGGATGCTGGTCATGACCGGGCCCAGTTCCTTGACCATGGAGAGTCCGACGATGGCGCCGATAACGTTCTGCGTGCCGTACACCGCCAACTGGGTTCCGGTCTGCAAGGCGAGGACCATGCCAACGAAAAAGGCCATAAGCGCCGCGATGGGCAGGGTATCGTTGCCGATGTCCTTCATCTGGCGGAAAATGGACGGCAGATTGCGCGGCGCCTCCTTGAAGTAATAAAAAGTCTGCGCCAACTGTTGCAGCATCTCGCCGGTGGTTTGCGCGAGAGCCAGGAGTTTGGCGCCGATTACATGGAAAAACCGTCCGATCATGGCTTTTGCGTCGCCTCGCCCCAGGAAAAACCCCAAGGCAGATAGAACAGGGACAGGCGTCCGCCTTCAGGCTCGCGGCGCAGATGAACCAGGCCCTTGAGGAATTTGAATTCTCTCATATCGCCCCCCTCGCCCCGGTAGCTGACCAGGGGAAAGACCTCATAGGCGAGATCCGCGCCGCGGCGCTCCTTCCAGTAGAGGTTCCAGAGAAAGGAAGACACGGCGTTGCCTTGGGTGTCCCATTTGCTCTGATAAAGCGTGTAGAGGGGCGACCAGTTGCGCCGCACGCCACCCTTATCCGGAAAAAAAGGTTCCAGCAGGGCCAGAGTGGAAAAATGCGAAACCCCCTGGCGCCGCTCGTAATTGAACAGGGGCCAGAGAGCCACCCTCTTGAGCCGGGTATAATCAGGTTCATCCTCCAGCCGCAGGCGCTCCTCCAAGTTGGAATAAAGGAAAAACAGCACTTGGCGGCGCTCCCGCACCAGTTCCTCCGTGGTCAGGCGGCTGTGCAGAAAAATAGGCCAGAGCACCCAGTTGCGCTCCATGGCGCCGGTGCGCTCCTGGGAGAAAAAAGGCAGAAATTTGCGCGATTCCCGATGAGCGCCCTGTGCGCGTCGTACCAGCGGCCAAGGGGCGTTCCACTCCTCGTAATCGCGCTCGCGATCGACGATGTGGCTGAAAAAGGGCCAGAGCCAGGTGCGCTGCGAGCGTGTCGGTGAGTCGTCCGCTAAATAAAAAGGAAACACGCCGCGCCGATGGCGCGGATTGTCGGTGTCCAGCCGCAGATGCTCATTGAAGTAAAAAGGCCAGAGCACGAAACTCTTGCGATAGACGCCTTCTTTTTGGGAACTGCCGTACAAGGGCCAAAACTTTCTCCCGCTTTCGTTTTCCCCTTCAATCCGGGCATAGATCGGCCACAAAATATTGGTGATTTCCGTATCGCCTTTCCTGGTATACCCGTAAAGGGGGAACAAGGTAAAGCGAATCTCATCTCGCCAGAATTTTCCATGGAGCTTGCCGCCGAAGGGAAAGAAGGCGAAATAGTCGCCAAGCTCCCGATCCTGGCCATAAAAAATAAACGGAAACAGCATGAATTCGTCACCGCTGCCATCGGGGCGACGGTCCGAATCGGTTTCAAACAGGCGAAAAACCTGAAAATACCTCTGATCCTGCGCCAAGCGACTGCCGGCCACCGGATAGAGATACTCGGCGAACCGGCGGCCGTCCTCCTCATCATGGGCCCGGAAAAACAGCGGCCGCAGGCCGTATTCCACCTCGCTGCCCTTGCGCTCATGCTTGAACAGGGGACCGAACAGTCGCAGACTCGAATACTCAAGCCGCGGCGAACTGCGGTAATCGACCAGCGGCCAGAGCGAAAAAATTCGGTCCTGCTCTTCGGCTTGCGCCGATGAGGGCACGCCACAGGCCAGCAATAAAGCGGCCAGGACGGCCATTGTCAACATCCACGAACGCATCCTAGAAGCTTGCACTCCCATGGAGACGCTCGAAGGCGTCGCGCGCCGGCTCGAAATCCTCCTCGATGCTCAAGGCTTCGGCAAACGCGGCCAGGGCGCCTTGCGTATCCCCGCAAGCCTCCCAACACAAGCCGAGAAAGTGAAAAAATTCCGGCGCACGATATATGGCACCCAAATAAGGGTCTTGCGCCACCCGGTCCAAGATCCGCAGGGCCTCCTCGATTTCCCCCTTGCGATAAGCCTGCTGGGCCTGGCCGATGGCTTCGAAATCATCAATAAGGGGATGGTCGGGCACCCGTCCGGCATCAATGTCGTGCAGCCGCCGCTGCAATTCCTGCCGGGCGGAGCCGGCCGGCAACCGGTCGAGAATCCCCTGCCAGCGCCGGGCTGCGCCCGGATAATCCCCGAGATAATAGTCGATCTGCCCGAGGTAATTAAGAATGCCTATCTCGGGGGCGGCGTGGTTCAGGGCCTGCTGCAGATAGCCCAGGGCCTTGAGCAAATCGGCGCGGATATTGTGCAATTCGGAAAACATGGTGCCCACCTGATAGTGAGCGAGGCCGAGCTGCTGAAAAATGCCGGGGTTCCTGGGTTCAAGAAGCAGCAGGATGCGCAGCAGCGTGATCTTGCGCCGGATATAGAGCGGATCGACCTGGCGCGCATCGAGCATCACCAGTTGGCTGCCGATCTCCGCGAGAAAATGGGGATAGGCATCGCGCAATAGCGCCGCATAAGTCTGATTGTGGGGACAATCGGGAAACTCGCGCAAATAATCGTAGAGCCCTTGCCCGATGGCGTCGTCGCTGGGCTCGTCAGTCTGGTCAGCCTTGATATGCAGCGGCAGGGGGATTTTTGGCAGCGGCAAAGGTACGCGTTCGGCGCCGACGGCGACGCTGTGGCCGACCGGGGGCGTCCAGAGACGATAATAGCGTGGCGAAAGAGAGACCGGATGTTCCGGCTGATTGCTCATGGCACCTACCTGTGAAAACAATGGTCATTCGCGAGGGAGCCTGGAAACCTTGCCCGTCCCGGCATGGCGGCTCGACGCCGAGAATCATACCCCAAAATTGGGTCTAGAGGCGAGCAACATTGAGCTTGTCGCAGCCACCGCAACGAGAAAAAAAAAGAAAAGGGCGGAGCCGAAGCCCCACCCTGGGTGCCTTCCCTCGGGAAGGCTCGAACAATGACGGACCGTCTTGCTGAAACGCGACGGTTCCGGATTTTTTTTGGCTGGGGCGCTAGGATTCGAACCTAGGGATGTTGGAGTCAGAGTCCAATGCCTTACCGCTTGGCGACGCCCCAAAACGGGAGATTTCTTTTAGCAGACTTCACTACTGGGGTCAAGGGCAAAATTCACCTCGCGACCGGCCAGATAAAGGGCGCGCACCTCGGCGGTGCGGCCGGGGCTGACCAGGAATTCCTCAAGGTCGCCGAAGGTCGGCAGGGACCCCGCGCGCAGTACCTGAAAATGCGCGCCCATACGGGGCGCGAGGCTGCCCATTTCGGAGCCCAGGCCCAGGGCGCGCGCGCCATTGCAGGTGGCCATGCGCAGCAGGTCAAGGGGCGCAAGGCGCCCGGCGAAGGCCTGCCGGGCAAAGGCCAGTTCATCCCAGACGGAAAGAGAATCGTTGCTGGCCAGACTGTCGGTGCCGAGGGCCAGGTTGACCCCGGTGGCCAAGTAGTCTTCCAACGGCGCCAGGCCGACGCCCAAGCACTGATTGGAACGCGGGCAAAGCACCACCGAGGCGCCGGCCCGCGCGATCTCTTCGCAATCGTGCGCATCCACCCGCACCCCATGCACCAGCAGATTGTCGGGCACCAATCCGCCCCGCTCGGCAAGATAGGCAACAGGGCGGCGGCGAGCCGCGGGCGGCAGCATGTCACGCCATCCGACCATCGGATACAGCCGCTCGGCGATGGGACCGGAAGAGTCCATGAGGAATTGCACTTCGGCCGAGGATTCGGCCAGATGAGTCGACAGCGGCAATCCGTGGCGCCGGGCATAATTGAAGATCATCTCCAAATATTCGCCGCTGAGATTGTAGGAAGAATGGGGGGCGAGTCCCAGGCGCAGCCGCCCGGCGAGACACTCCTCGGCAATCTTGCCGAGATTGCGCAACAGCTTGCGGTTGTTGGCGGGATCAAGGCCGAGGGTTTCCAGGTACAGCCGGCCGTAAAGGGGGGCGTTGCCATATTGGCTGCGCGCCGGCAGCCAGGAAAGGATATCGCCCACCGCCCCGGTTCCGGCGGCCAGACTGGCGCGAATGCCCTCCCGAAGGGAGACGGCGAAGAGATCGGGATCCACGGCGCGCTTGACCCGGATGATGCGCAGAATCCAATCGACGAAATCGCCGGGCGTTGATTGGTCTCCGCGCTGGGCGGCCCATTGCGGAAAGTGGGTCAATTCGAGGTGGGTATGGGCATTGACGAGGGGCGGCAGCAACACACTGTCGTCGCCAAAATCGACGACCGCGGCCCGGGGATGAGCCGCGGTCATGTCCTTGATCGTGCCCAGATCGACAATCTGCCCATGGCGTACCGCCAGAGCGCCGCCTTCCAGTGCGGCGCCGCTGATCGGCACCAGGTACCGGGCCAGGTACAGCGTTTCCACGGCAGGGGTCAGATGGCTTTTTTCAGCTCGGCCTGGCCGCCCGTTTCCACCTTCTGCGCCGTGGGACGATTCTTGTCGTCGACAAAGACCAGCTTGGGCTCGTGGCCGGCGACCTGCTCCTCGGCGAGATCGAGCCAACTGGCGATGATCACCAGATCGCCCCGGGACACCAGGCGCGCCGCCGCGCCGTTGATGCAGATGGTGCCGCTACCGGGCTGACCTTCGATGGCGTAGGTCTGAAACCGGGTGCCGTAGGTGACGTTCCAAATATCGACGGCCTCATAGGGCTTGATGTCGGCCTGCTCGAGCAGATTGCGGTCGATGGTGACGCTGCCCTCGTAATGCAGGTCGGCACCGGTGACCGTGGCGCGGTGAATTTTGGATTTGAGCATTTTTCTCGTCATGATTCTGGAATCTCCTCTCCCAGATGGTGGTTGTCGATCAGGCGGGTCGTTCCCACCCTGACCGCAAGCAGCAGTAAGGCATGACGGTCGATGGTTTCCAGATCGGTGAGGGTCTCGTCGTGGCAAATCTGGATGTAATCGACCGTGGCTTCGGGTTCCTGTTGGATTCTTTCGCGCACCGCCGCCAGTACGCGGCGGCTGTCGCGCTCCCCGGCCGCGACTTGCGCGGCGGCCAGGCGAATACCGGCGAAAAGCGCCAGAGCCTGACGGCGTTGAGCGGGGCTGAGGTTGACATTGCGGGAACTCATGGCCAACCCGTCCGCCTCGCGAACAATAGGCAGGCCTCGTACTTCCACCGGCAGATTGAGATCGGCGCTCATGCGACGAATGACCGCCAGCTGCTGAAAATCCTTCTGCCCGAAAAACGCCACATGGGGCTGCACGATGCCGAACAGCTTGCACACCACCGTGGTCACTCCCCGGAAATGCCCGGGACGGCTGGCGCCGCAGAGATTACCGGTCAACCCCTCGACATCGACCCAGGTGGCGTAGCCCTTGGGATACATGGCGCTCGCGCGTGGCGCAAACAGCCAGTCGGTGCCGACGGAGCACGCCATTTCGGCATCGCGGTCGAGATCGCGCGGATAGCTGTCGAAATCCTCGCCGACGCCGAATTGGGTGGGGTTGACGAAAATACTCAGCACGAGGATGTCGCCGGCATCACGCGCCGCGCGCAGCAGCGAGAGGTGTCCCTCGTGCAGATAGCCCATGGTCGGCACGAACGCCAGGCGTTTGCCCTGGGCCCGCGCGGCCAGGCAGCGCTGTTGCATTTCGTCGATGTTGGTGATGATATCCATGGTCATGGGGTCAATCGAAAGAGTGCTCGGTCGCCGGGAACGCCGCGTCCTTGACCTCGCGGATGTACGCATCGACGCCGCCGCGAATGGTTCCGGAAACATCGGCGAATTTCTTGACGAATTTTGGTGAATACTTCTCACACAGGCCGAGGATGTCGTGAATGACCAGCACCTGCCCGTCGCAGTAAACACCGGCGCCGATGCCTATGGTGGGAATGGACACCGCGTTGCTGATATCGCGGGCGAGATAACGCGGAATGCCTTCCAGCACCAGGGCGAAGGCGCCCGCGGCCTCCACCGCCTGGGCGTCGGCCAACAGTTGCCGGGCCTGCGCCTCCTGCCGCCCCTGGACCCGATAGCCGCCCATGCGGTGGATGGACTGAGGCGTCAGGCCGATATGACCCATGACGGGAATATCCATGGCGGTGATGGCGCGGATGGTGGCGGCCTGGTTCTCACCACCTTCGAGCTTGACGGCCTGGGCACCGCCCTCCTTGATGAGGCGTCCGGCATTGAGCCGGGCGTCGCGCAGGTCGACCTGATAGGACAGAAACGGCAGGTCGGCGACCACCAGGGCTTGTCGCGAGCCGCGCACCACGGCGCGGGTATGGTAGATCATCTCTTCCATGGTGACCGGCAGGGTCGTATCGTGCCCGGAGACCACGGTGCCGACGGAATCGCCCACCAGAATCACATCGATGCCGGCTTCGTCCATGATCCGCGCCAGCGCATAGTCGTAGGCGGTCAGGACACTGATCTTCTCGCCTTCGGCTTTCATTTTCTGCAAGGCGAGGATGGTCTTGCGCTTGGGTTCCATTCCGTTTCCTACCGACGCGGGAAATGTCGGCGCCGAAAAATAAAAATGCCCTTCGATGGCGGGATCGAAAGGCAGAATGCGGCCCTCGGGCAGATCCTGCCCGGGAATTCTCTTTGGCGCCTTCCGTCCCGGTCCTTAAGGATCCAGGCGGTCTGTTTCCTGATGGTGCTTTTATTGCCGGTCGGTGTCAGCTCCAGTACGGGTTCCGGGCATTCCGACATCATTAAAAAGACGTTTCATCGAATATCACAGGTGGCGCGGCAACGTCCAGTGTTTTTTCACCACCCGAACAATTCCGTATACAAAGAATTCGTTCATTGGATCCAAGGGTTCATTGGCCGGTCTTGTCCCCAAAAAGGCGGATCCCGTCGCGATAGGCATCGCCCCGTTTTTCCCCCAGGCTCCAGTATTCACGAATTCCGCCCAGGTAGACCAGCGGATCGAAGGCCCGGGCATCCATGCGCCCTTCGGCGTCAAAGGCCGCATCCGTGGCATGGATTTCAAGGATTTCCCCCAGGACCAGCCGATAATCGCCGAGGTGATGCTCCCCCACCACCCGGCATTCCACGTTCAGCGGCGATTCGGCCACCAGCGGCGTCGCCACCTTGGTCGCCGGTTCCAGGGTTAGACCGCTTGAGGCGGGTTTGTCCGTATCCCGCCCGGATTTGAGGCCGCAGAAATCGGCCTCCACGACCAGGGATGCCGGTACCAGATTAACCGTGAAGCAACCGGTGGCAAGCAGGTTTTCATAGGTTTGCCGCTGCTGATGCAGGGCAACCGCCAGGGTCGGCGGGGTTTTACTGACGATGCCGACCCAGGAGGCGGTCATCAAATTGACGTCGCCCGCCGCGTTGCAGGTCGCAATCAGGGTGGTGGGCTGAGGAAAAAAGGTTATGCAGGGTCCGAGTTGGCGCTTTTTCACTGAATACTCCTGTTGTTCAAGGCATGGAACATCCCGGCGCCGGCCACCTTTGCACCGCACCCGCCGGAGGCTAAAATAGACATAGAAGCTCTCGATTGATGGAGGTTTTTATGAACGGATTGATGATCAAAAACGACATTTACTGGCACCCTCGATGGTCCTCGGAAATCGGACAGCGTTTCCCCATCAAGGACAGCACCAAGGGCCTGTTCATCTTCGATGCGACGGTGTCGCGCGAGGAGATCCTGGCCAGGCTGCATGGCATTCCCTCCGACTCCTTCACCCTCATCGAACTGGAAGAAGTTCCGGAGAAGGATTGCGAATTCATGGGCGATTCCGGGGTGTGCTACCGCCGCACCCTGCAATGAGAGTCCCGGTCAACGCGCCTGAACAATGGAGCCCAGGGTGCGCACCCAGACGCTGAAGGGATGAAAATTGGCCGGCTCGGACGCCTGAATCTGTTGCCTGAGGGTACGCAGATCGCGAACCTTCTGACGGCGGCGCGAGAGAAATCGTTCCACATTGCCGTCCGTTTCCTCAAGCACGGCGCGGGTCAGGGCGAAAAGCGCCGTCGTCAGATCGGCGAGAAACGTCTCATAGGCCAAACGATCCCAACGATCGCGAAGGGGAACCTTGGCGGCCCAACCACGCAGGGCGACGAGGTCAAACGTGCCCCCCAGATCCCGGTAGGTACAGGTCACCGTGTGCAGGTTCCGTCCCGTTGCGTGGACCAGATCCACCAGCGGCAGCAAATCCCGTAGATAAGGCAACCCGGCAACCAGCAACGCGAGGGAACGGGACAGACCCTGCTTGTCCAGGTCGGCGGCCCGCGCTTCGGCGCCCTGCCATTCGACGGCGGACACCACGCCGGGAAGCATGTTGAGAAAGTCCGCGATGCGCTCCTGCCAGGATTGGACGGCGCCATCCTCCAGGGACGTCTCCAGATTGGTTTCCAGGGACCAGGTGCAGAGATCCTGAAGGGTTTCGGTATAGCGTCGCAGGATCCCATACTGATCCTCGCCCGGCATGAGATTGTCGAGGGCAAAAACCGCTTGTCGCAGCGCGTCCCCCTGGAGGATCAGATCAAAAAACGCAAAAACCGCGGCGCATTCCGCCAGGCCCCGACCCGAGCGGCGACTAAGCTGATGCATAAGGGTGCACCCGCCGAGATCGACGACCTTGTTGGTCAGAACCGTCGCGGCGATTTCCCGGGCGAGGGGATGCTGGTCCAAATGTTCGGCAAACCGCTCACGGATGGCCTTCGGGAAGTAGGCGGCCAGAAATTCGCGGGTGTTATCGGTGAGCCGGATGCCATTTTCCAACAAGGCCTGAAAAAGCTGCATTTTGCTGTAGGCCAGAAGAATGGCCAATTCGGGCCTGGTCAGGGATTTTTCCGGCCGGGCCAAAAGCTCCTTGGCGGTGGGCAGACATTCTCCGACCCGATCGAGCAGACCAGCGTTGGTCAGCCGCTCGGTCAGATCGGTAAAGGGCGCGAGATTCTCCTGGCAACGACGCAAATCCAGGGAGATGGCCAGACTTTGCGTGTAATTGTTGTGCAACACCGCCGCGCAGACCTCACCGGTCAGCTCGCGCAGCAGTTGGTCACGCTCCTGCCTGTCGGCCAGGCGCTGCTCCTCGGCAAGAACCTGCATGAAAATTTTCAGGTTGACCTCATGGTCGGAACAGTCGACCCCCGCCGAATTGTCGATGGCGTCGGTGTTGATGCGTCCGCCGCCCAGGGAAAATTCAATCCGGGCCTTCTGGGTAAAGCCGAGGTTGCCCCCCTCGCCCACCACGCGCACCCGCAACTGACCGGCATCGATGCGCACGCCGTCATTGGTGCGATCACCCACCTCTTCGTGCTTTTCGCTCGCGGCCTTGACATAGGTTCCGATGCCGCCGTTCCATAGCAGATCGGCGCGGGCCTGCAGAATGAGCCGCACCAGGTCCTGACCATCGACGTAGGCATGGCGCACGCCAAGCAGTTCACGCGCCTGGAGCGAGAGCGGAATATCCTTGGCCTGGCGGGAAAAAACGCCGCCACCCGAGGAGATCAGGGCATGATCGTAATCCTCCCAGGATGAGCGGGGCAGATGAAACAGCCGCTCGCGCTCGCGATAGGAAGACGCGGGATCGGGATCGGGATCGAGAAAAATGTGTCGGTGGTCGAAGGCGGCCACCAGGCGAATCTGGCGGGAGAGCAGCATCCCGTTGCCGAAGACATCGCCGCTCATATCGCCGATGCCCACGACGGTAAAGGGTTCGGCCTGAATATCTCGCCCCAGTTCGCGAAAATGGCGCTTTACGCATTCCCAGGCGCCGCGGGCGGTAATACCCAGCGCCTTATGGTCGTAGCCCTGGGAGCCGCCGCTGGCGAAGGCGTCGTCGAGCCAGAAGCCATACTCGCGGCTGACGCCGTTGGCGGTATCGGAAAACTGCGCCGTGCCCTTGTCGGCGGCCACCACCAGGTAGGGATCATCCTCGTCATAGGCCACCAGGCCGGCGGGCCGCGCCACCTGACCGCCCACGCGGTTGTCGGTGAGATCGAGCAAGCCGCGCATCAGGGTGACATAGGCGGCGCGCGACAGGCGCGCCCCCTCTTCCCGGGTCCGGTAAGGGGTCTGCACGATAAAGCCGCCCTTGGAACCCACGGGAACGATCAGGGCGTTTTTCGTCATCTGCGTTTTCATCAAGCCGAGAATCTCGGTGCGAAAATCATCGGGCCGGTCCGACCAGCGAATGCCGCCGCGCGCGACTCGCCCACCGCGCAGGTGGATGCCTTCCATGGCGGCGTCATGCACGTAAATTTCAAACAGCGGCCGCGGGGCCGGCATGTCGATAATGCCGATGGCGCTGATCTTGAACGCGAAAAAATACTCCGCGGCATCGCGCCGCGAAAAAAAATTGGTGCGGACCGTGGAATCGATGAGGTTGAAAAAAATACGCAGAATGCGGTCTTCATTGATATCCGCGACCTTCTCGAGCGCCGCGGCCAGCTCCAGACGCAGAGGCGAGAGAGCCTGCTCCTCGCGCAGCGCCTGGTCGCTCCAGTCTGCGCGAGGCTCAAAGCGCGCGCGAAAATAGCGGAAAAGCAAATCCGCGACATGGGAATTGTGAATCAACGCGTAAGCGATACGCCGCTTGGTGAAGGTGGCGCCAAGCTGGTGATAGTAATTGCGGTAGCCGCGAAAGACGTCAATGTCCTTCCAGTCGAGGCCGGTCAGAACCAGCAGGCGGTTGAGATTATCGTTCTCGATCTGTTGGCGCCGCAGCGCATTGAGCATCGCCAGCAGCTTGTCGCTGAGCTGTCCCAGCGGCAGCGCCCGCTCGTCGCCGCAGCGCACCGCGAAGCTTTTGATGTAATAGGTTTCGTCGCCGGGCTTGACGATGTAATCGAACTCATCGATGACCCACAGATGCATGTTTTCCAGAAGGGGCATGAGCTCGTTGAGATAGGTTTCGCGGCGGCTGTAGAACTGCAACCGGAAAAACTCTTCATCATTATGGAAAGGCCCCCAGAGACTGAAAACCTCTCCGCCGTCGCGGCGCACCTCCTCCATGCCCTCGATATCGCGCAGAGCGAAACGAGGATGGGTCAGGGTGCGGTATTCCGCGGAAAAACCCTGGCAATAGCGGTCAAAGAGCACTTCGCCGCGTTCCTCGCCGAAGCGTCGCTCCAACAAGACCCGCAGCTTCATCTCCCAGGGCCGGGCGATTTCCGTCAGGCCGCGCTCCAGGCGCCGCGGATCCGGGTGGGCGTCCGTGGCGACGGAGGCCACCCGCACGTGCAGACTCAGGTAGTCGCTGGACAGATGGATGAGCCGCGAACGGCTCTCCTCGGCATGGAAAAAGCGCCGGATGTAGGCGTCCAGGCGATCGAAATGGGCGGGGTCATAGAACTCGCGGGGCATGATCAGCAGCAGGGTCAGGCCATGCACGGAAAGGCTTGGCGCCGGCACCACCTTGACCGCCCCTTCGCGGTAGAGAAACGTAAAGGAACGCGCCGCCGCCTGCAAGGCCTCGGCTCCCATGAAAAACAACTCGACCTTGGGAAAGGTGTTGAAGATGTCGATGGCCTTGTTGTAGTCGTGGCAGCCTCGCGGAATGCCCAGGGCCTGGAGAGCGCGCTCGATTTTGCGCCGCAGCGGGGATATGGAAGAGGTCGGCTCCTCGAGAAACTTCTGGGAAAAAAGCCCGCAAAAGGCATGCTCGCGCCAACCGCCGTCCGCCAGGGGTTCGCGCCACCCGAGATAGTGCAGGTGCTCGCCGCGATGCACCGGGCTCAGGTTGTCCGTCGCCTCCACCACCAGCACACCGTCACGCAGGATGCGCCGATGGGCCTCGCTGCCGAAACGCGCCAAAGGCAGGGTTTCGCCCCTGCGCATCTCGGGCACTCCCGGGAAAATACCCAGGGGCTCCTCGTCCAGAGTTACCTGACCGGCGCCCCCCGGCTGGGCAACCAGCCAGTTGCGGTAGCCGAAGGGTAAAAAATTGTCGTTGCGCAGCCAACTCCAGAACTCGCGTTCCTCCCCGTCGGGCGCGAGTTTTTCCAGGCGCCGCAGGCAGGCGGAGAGCTTGCGCTGATCACGCTTGACCCGCAATACCGCCGTGAAGACCTCACGCACCTCTTCCTCCAGGCGTCGCCGCGCCTTCTCCTGAAGACCCTGAAGTTCCATGAGGATCAGGGACTCGCGGGGCGCCTTGCCGGACCGGCCGGAGAGTTCGGTGATCCGGCCCTGCCGCCGACGAATGGACAGAATGGGGTGACTGATGACCTGGAAACGCAAACGATGGCGATTGAGCAGAGCCTGCAGCGAATCGACCAGGAAGGGTGCATCGGGGGTGTTGGTGAGCAGATAGCAGCGCCCATGTCTTGCCCTGGGCACCAGGGCTAGGGCGACATCCTCGCGCCGCGCGTCGATGAAGGTGAAAATTTTCGCCAGCCAGCCCGCCAATCGCTCGGCGGGCAGATGCTGGTAATAGGACCGCGCGGTGTGGACTTCCAATTCCAGCGCCAGTTGGCGCAGAGCTTCTCCCTGACCGGCAGGGGCCAGGGAGTCAAGTCTCTTCAGGATATCCGTGGTGAGTGTCTCGGCCGCCACGCGACCAGAATCCTGGGCATCCGAATCCGCAAGAGTTTTCATGACATCCTTGACAGGCAGAAGGTTGACGGCGGCGGGGCAAGGTCATGAAGCTTCTCTAAAAAGAATAGAAGACCGACCCGGCTTTGCAAGTCACCGCCGCCAACCCCTGGAAGCCAGGATTTCAGACCAGGATTTGCACATCGGCCTGGCGGCGCAAGTCTCCGACCCATTCCTTGAGCAGTTTCACCTCGGCCTCTTCCTTGAGAAAAGCGCGCAGGCGTTGTTCAGCCTCTTCCAGACCGAGCCGACGCTCGGGCGTTTTGTCCAGCACCAGGATCAGATGAAACCCGTAGGGCGTCTCCACGATCTCGCCCAATTCGCCCGGTTGCTGGCGAAACGCTGCCTCCTCAAAGGAATCCACCATCTGACCCCGGCTGAAGTAGCCGAGATCGCCGCCGGCCTGGGCGCTGGGGCAATCGGAGTACTCACGGGCGAGGCGTTCGAAGTCGGCGACGGTCAACCGCGAGCGCAGGTCGCGAATCCGCGCCAGGGCCGATTCGCGCTCGTCACCCTGACCGGCGATGAGAATGTGCCGGGCATGGACTTTTTCAGGCTCGATCATTTTCCGCGGATAACGCTGATAGATCTTTTCCACCTCCTGCGCCTGGGGCTCGGCGACCTCCTTGAGCTTTTCGGCGGTCATGAGATTGACGGTCAGATCCTCGCGCACCATGCGGTGATAGAATTCAGGGCTCATCCCGGCTTTCTCCAGGTTGGCATAGAATTCCTCGGCATTGGAAAAGGAGGCGATGAGCTTGTCTTTTTCTTCCTCGACCAGGGCTTCCGCGGCGACGATGCCGGCGGCCAGCGCGGCCTGGAAGATCAGCGCCCGGGCGATGAGCTTTTCCATGGACATATCCTGGATTTCCTGGAACTGATCGACGGTGAGTTGCTCGACCGCCTTATGATGCATCTGCTGGGCGTAGACGCGCATGGTGCTGTCGAGTTCGTTGCGGCTGATGGGTCGGCCATTGACCTTGGCGACGGTATCCAATGGGAGTCTCCTTTGCTGAACGGGGGTTAGCGGCGCAAGGCCGCCGCGAGTCGGGCAAACTGTTCCAGGGACAGGGTTTCTCCCCGCGCCTGGGGATCGAGGCCGCAGCCTTCGAGCGCCGCGAGTAGATCGGTTTCGGCGAAACCGGCGGATTTCAAGGTGTTGCGCAGGGTTTTGCGGCGCTGCGCGAAAGCGGCCTTGACCACCCGACGAAAAAAAGCTTCATCGTCCACCGCCACCCGGGGGGCCGCCAACGCCTCGAAAGACAGCACCACCGAGTCGACCTTGGGGGGCGGGAAAAAAGCGCCGGGACGCACCAACACCACCCGACGGATATCGAACCATAGGGGGCAGAGCACCGAGAGGATGCCGTACTCGCCGGTGCCGGGCGCGGCGCACAGGCGCTCGCCCACTTCCTTCTGGAACATGAGCACCAGACGACCGAAGAGGTGGCGATGGTCCAGAATGCGAAACAGGATCTGGCTGGAGATGTTGTAGGGCAGGTTGGCCACCAGGGTATAGGGCGGCTCAAGGAGCAATTCATTCCAGGGAAGGTGCAAGGCATCGCCTTGATGGATCTTGAGGCGGGGATGGCCGCGCTCTTCCAGGCGGGCCACCAAATCGCGGTCGATCTCCATCACCTCGACCCGCCCTGCCAGTTCAAGCAGTCGGTTCGTCAGCGCCCCGAGGCCGGGACCGATTTCCAGCACGCGGCTGTTCCGGTCGAGCCGCGCGGCTTCAAGGATGCGCTCGACGACGGAAAGATCGCGCAGGAAATTCTGCCCGAAACGTTTGCGCGGCTGGTGTTCGTCCTTCATCTTGCGTCCTTTACCCACGCTTTTTACGGCGTGGCCAGCGAGGCACACGCCAGTTTTTGAACAAAGGGATCAGGCGCAAAGTCAGAGCGTAGGTCAGGGCGCCGCTGAAAATCCCCAGAACCACGCCGCCGACCGTCAGAGGCAAAAACAGATCCCAGCCGAAGTTCTTCAGGGCCTGGAAGTTGAATTCCTGCAGCAGGTGCACCCGCTCCATGCGCAGCAGCAGGCGGCCGGTTTCATAGCTGAGCGCATAAATGAAGGGTGCCGTCAGGGGATTGGTCACCCACACGCCGATGGCGGCGGCGATTTTGTTCTCGCGCAGCAAAATGGCCATGAACACGGCAATGACCATCTGCACGCCGAAGGTCGGCGTCAGCCCGATGAACACCCCCAGGGCCAGCCCCTTGGCGATTTCATCGGCACTGCCCTGCAGGCGCAGCAAGCGAATGAAATTGAGCTTAAACTGTCGGATCAGACCCCAGCGCCGCCACATAGTCCTCTTGTCGTCCGCAAACTGCGATTACAGGTCCCGCGAGAAATCGTCTCCGGCGCGATCCAGAGGCCAACTGGCCAGGGCGTTGAGATCCAGGGGCGACGCATAGCCCCGCTGTAGATAATCCTGCGCGGCCACGCCGAGCATGGCGGCGTTGTCGGTGCACAGCAGCGGCGAGGGAAAGTAGACCTCGACGCCCCGCTCCGCGGCCGCCTGCTGCAGGGACTGACGCAGGCCGCGATTGCAGGCGACGCCGCCGGCCACGACCAGGCGTTGCATGCCGGTGGCGTCCAGGGCCCGCAGAGCCTTGGCCGTCAATACCTCCACCGCCGCCCGCTGAAAACCCGCCGCCAGATCCTTGAGGTGCTGCCCCTCGATGGTCGTTTTCTGGCGGTTCACATAATTGAGCACGGCGGTTTTGATGCCGCTGAAGCTAAAGTCCAGATTGTCCTGGTGCAACAGGGGTCGGGGAAACACGATGGCTGCGGGATCGCCCTCGGCCGCCAGCCGATCCATGACCGCGCCCCCCGGATAGCCCAGCCCGAGCAGCTTGGCGACCTTGTCGTAGGCCTCCCCCGCCGCATCGTCGAGGGTGCGGCCCAGGGTGCGGTAGCGGCCGACCCCGTCAACGCGATAGAGATGGGTATGGCCACCCGACACAATGAGGCTGACGAAGGGATAGGCGACCTCGCGCTCCAACTGAATCGCCAGGGCGTGCCCTTCGATGTGATGGACGCCGACCCAGGGAATGCCGCGGGCGAAGGCCAGGGCCTTGGCCGCCGCCAGCCCCACCAGCAAGGCGCCGACCAGCCCGGGGCCGCGCGTCACCGCCAACCCTTCGATGGCGCCGATGTCCACCCCGGCTTTCTCCAGGGCCTCGGCGACCACCACCGGCAGGGCCTCCAGGTGCTTGCGCGAGGCGAGCTCGGGCACCACGCCGCCATAGCGCGCATGCACGTCGACCTGCGAGGCGATGACGTTGGAGAGCACTTCGCGCCCGCCGCGCACCACCGCCGCGGAGGTTTCGTCACAGGACGACTCAAGGCAGAGCAAAAGCATAATAAGCGGTCCTTTGTCCCTGGTCCTTTGTCACTGGTCTAAAAAAACAAAGGACCAAGGACAAAGGACAGCAATTTACAGCAGATTCGCCGCCAGTTCCGCCAGGGGCGAACGTTCGCCCTTGGTCAGGATGACGTGGCCGGAGAGTTCCTGCTCCTTGAACTTTTCGACAACGTAGGTCAGGCCGTTGCTCGACGAATCCACATAGGGGTTGTCGATCTGGTAGGGGTCGCCGGTGAGCACGATCTTGGTTCCTTCCCCGGCGCGGGTGACGATGGTCTTGATCTCGTGGGGGGTGAGATTCTGCGCTTCGTCGACGATGAGAAACTGCCGGGGAATGGAGCGCCCGCGGATATAGGTCAACGCCTCGATTTCGAGAAATCCCAAGTCGACCAACTCCTTGTAGCCGCGCTTGCGCTTGCCACGCTCATCGACGTTGCCCAGCAGCAGCTCGACGTTGTCGAAAATGGGCTGCATCCAGGGAGCGAGCTTTTCCTCGAGATCCCCCGGCAAAAAACCCAGATCCTTGCCCAGGGGGAACACGGGACGCGACACCAGCAGGCGACTGTAGCTGCCTTCGTCGGAGACCTTGTGCAGGCCCGCCGCGATGGCGAGCAGCGTCTTGCCGGTACCGGCCTTGCCCACCAGGGTCACGAGCTGAATGTCGTCATTGAGCAGCAGATCAAAGGCGAACTGCTGCTCGCGATTGCGCGAGTGAATGCCCCAGAGCCCCTCCTTGGGGGGGCGCAGCAAGGGCACGACTTTTTGCTGAGCCTTGCTGTAGCGACCGATGGCGGTGTGGGAGGGGTTGCCTTCATCGATCAGCGTCAGGCCTTGGTTGGGCAGATACGCGCCGGGCAGATCGAGAAACCCTTGACCGTAGAACTTGTCCACCTCCTCCTTGCTAAGCATGACTTGGGCGGTGCCGGAATAGAGTTCCTCGATGGACACCTTATCCGATTCATAATCCTCGGCGTCCAGCCCCAGGGCATCGGATTTGATGCGCAGGTTGGTATCCTTGGTAACGAACACCACCGGGCAGTCGCATTGCGCCTTTTTCTGCATGGCCACGGCGAGAATGCGATTGTCGCCGCGCTCGGTGCGCAGTTCCGGCGGCAACTGGCGGATGAATTCTTCCTGGTAGATTTCGACCGTCAGGGTGCCGCCCGTATCCAGGACAACACCTTCGGTGAGGCGATTGTCCTCGCGCATGCGATCGAGGATGCGCGAAATGTGGCGGGCGTTGCGGCCGGTTTCGTTCTGGTCCTTCTTGAAGCGATCGATTTCCTCGATGACCGTGATGGGCACCACGACATCGTTGTCCTCGAATTTGAACAGGGCCTCGGGATCATGGAGAAGAACATTGGTATCAAGAATATAGACTTTCTTCATCAGAATCTCATTTCCGGAAGCAAGGGTTGAGAGAGAATGAAGCGGATCAGCGGTTGTAGTGCGAAACTTCGATCCCGTCGCTGGTGGCAAGCAACTTGATGTAAACGGGACGTTGGCGGTAGAAGCCCTCGATGACCACTTCCCCCTGGTGATTGAGGGCGTTGAGCACCGCCTCGGGTGCATCATCGATCTGATAGATGCGATAGATGTTGGTTCGGGCCAGATCCTGACGGGACAGGGGCTTTTCCGGCGGCAGGGAACAGCCGATCAACACGAGGGCGGCCAGGGCAGCCAACAGCGGACGGCAGCGCGACAGCGTCATGCAAGAACTCCTTGACCGAAAGAAACCACTCTCAACCTGGCGGGTGCGCCGCCAGGGCGCTCAGGGCGCCGACCACGGTCCGCATCTCGTCCAGGGTGTTGAAATATCCCGGACTCAGGCGCACCGTGCCGCGGGGAAAGGTGCCGATGGTGCGATGGGCATCGGGCGCGCAGTGCAGGCCGACGCGCGCCAGAATACCGTATTCGCGGTCCAGCAGAAAACCGATTTCCGCCGGATCGTAATCCCCCAGGGTCAGGGACAGGGCGCCGCCGTGGAAAAGAGGATCGCGGGGCCCATAAAGCTTGATTCCGGGGATGGCGGACAGTCCCGCGATCAGTTCGCCAAGCAGTTCGGCCTCGTGGGCGCGCACCGCGGCCAGACCCTCGCGCCGCAAGAATCGAATGCCGGCGGTCAGCCCCGCCAGTCCAGGCGTATTGAGGGTGCCTGCCTCCAGACGTTCGGGCATCTGCTCGGGAGGCAGGTCCGAACTGGAATTGGCACCGGTACCGCCATAAACCAGGGGACGAAGCTCCAAACCCTCGCGAACGTAGAGAAATCCCGTGCCCTGCGGACCCATCAGCCCTTTGTGCCCGGGCGCCGCCAGCAGGTCGATGCCCATGTCAGCCACGTCGAGGGCAAAGATTCCCGCGCTCTGCGCCGCGTCGACGAAAAAGACGATCCCCTCGCGACGGCACCAGGGGCCGATCTCCTCGATGGGCTGAAGAGTGCCGGTCACGTTGGAACAATGACTGAGCACCACCATCGCGGTTTTTTCCGCGCAGGCCCGACGGATTTCAGCGGGATCAATGCGGCCGCGTCCATCCGCCGCCACCTTGACCACGCGCACGCCCAAATCCTGCAGGGCGCGCAGGGGCCGGGTCACGGCATTATGCTCCATGGTCGAGGTGACGACCCGGTCACCGGGCCGCAGCAGCCCCAACAGGCCGAAATTGATCGCCTCGGTGGCGTTGCCGGTGAAGGCGATGCGCGAGGCATCCCGAGCACCGATGATGTCCGCCGCGGCTTCGCGCGCCTCGAACACAATGCGGCCGGCCTCCAGCGCCAGGTGGTGCCCGCCGCGCCCGGGGTTGGCGCCCGTGTTGCGCAAGGTCGCGGACACGGCGTGGTGAACCTCTTCCGGCTTGGGAAAGGAGGTGGCTGCATTGTCGAGGTAAATCGCCATGAATGACCGTCCCAACCAAGCTAGCGCCTGCCGCGGCACATCAGGTCGCGGCCTTCGCTTTTCATCTTAAAGGTTTCCGCCAGGCCGCGGCAACCGCCAAGGCACAGCGGCAGATCGCGACAATCCCCGCAGGCCGCGGGCAGACGCGAGATGGCCGCTCGTACCCCATGGCGAAGGGGAGATTGCCAGAGATCCTCTAGAGCCGTCGTCAGCAGGGAACCCAGGACCAGAGGCCAGGAGGAACAGGGGAAAAGATTGCCCAGGGAATCGACATGGCCGAGACTGTTGGCGGCCTGGCAGCCGCCGTATTCACTGCGTCCCTGGTTGCCCCCGGAAAAAAGGATTTCCCAGATGAACAGATCGTGAACCTCGATATCGAGGTCGCGCCGCACCGCCATGCCATCCTCTCCAACCAACCGACGCAGGGCCTCGACATCCTCGGGACCGGGCAGGTCCAGGCGAGCGGGATCGTGCTCTTTTTTGGCAATCCAGGCATTGGGCAGTTTGAGCCGGGCAACCCCCAGCCGCCGGCAAAGCTCCGCAAGAGCGGGCAGGCGTTGCAGGTTGCGCGTCGACGGTCGCAGCAACAGCGAGGGAGCATAGCCCAGCGCGCGCAGCGCCGCAACGGCATTTTCGATGGAGGATTCAGGCCGGTCGGCAAACTCCGTGATATCGAGAAACAGTTCCCGCAGGGGCCAGCCGGAACCCAGCCGGCCCCAATATTCTTCCTCGGGGGAAACAACGAGAGAGGTTTGGCAGCCGCCGGCAAGATGGACAACCAGCTCGGCGCAGGTCTCGTGGGCCAGGGGACGACCATCAAGCAGCACGAAGAAGACTCCTGCGGCACGCAGGCGGTCGGCGATCAGCAACAGGTCGGAAGCAGGCAGGAAACGTCCGGGACGATGAATGTCCCAGGTCAGGCGCAAGGGGGCGTCAAGCAGGTCAAGACTCATGAAATGCGGATATCAGGGGAAAAAGTGGGCACGGCACGCACCTGCCGCGATGAGAAAAAGGTGGGGGGCAGTTTCCTGCCCCCCGGAGCCTTTTTCAGCAGGGATGGACGTTGGAAGACCCGACCACCCGCGGCTTCATATACTTCTTCATAATGTTCTCCCCTTTCCGGCTGATTGTTTTGCCTCTTGCGAGACCCTCTGTATTCATGCTTTCACCGGCCTTTCCGGGAAAGCTCCCAAACAACAATATAAGGCTTATTTCCAGCAATGCGGGTCCGGCTGCTCGAGATCGCCGGTCACCGCCAATGCCCGCGCCGTGCATCCGCCCAGACAATCGGCAAAGGCCGCGCACCCGCTGCACTTGCCCTTGGCTTCCTTGCTACGCATGGCGTTGAGAACAGGCGAATGATACCAGATCTCATCGAAATCATCTCGCAGGATATTGCCCACGACGAGAGGAATGAAACCGCAGGGCGTGATGTCGCCATTGGGCCGCAGATGCAGGGAAAGCTTACCACAGGAACTCCCCTTTACCAAAGAGTTTTCACGGTATTGCGGGAGCGACGCGATGACCGGATCGTCAAAGGAAATGGCGAGATCCTTGACCTGTTCCTTGACCATCAGGGCCTCGACGTAAAAGTCGCGCCACTCCTCGGGAGTCAGATCGAGTTCCTGGCGATTTTCAAATCCCTTGCCGCTGCACTTGAAGTTGTGCAGGTAGATCTGGGTGACCCCATGGTTTCGCGCGAGGTCGAGCAAATCGCGGAAACTCTTGTGGTTGATCCGCGAAATCACGGAACTCATCGTCGTTTTGACACCTGCGGCCCGCAAATGATCCAACGCCGTCACCGCCCGCGCGAAGGAGCCCGCCTGGCAGCGGAAGTCGTCATGCAGGGCGGCCTGATGGCTGTCGATGCTTACGCCGACGGACTTAAAGCCTGAAGCTTGCAAGCTCCGCGCCGCATCGCCATCAAGCAACCAGCCGTTGGTGTTCATGGACACATTGAGCCCCTGGCGCCCGGCATAGGTGGCGATGTCAAACAGATCGGAACGCAACAGCGGTTCGCCGCCGCCGAAATTGATGAACGGTACTTTTTTTTCGGCGAGAACGTCGACAATGCGCCGAATATCGGCGGTATCCAGCTCCTCGCCCTCTTCAAAACGGCTGTAGCAATGGGCGCAAACGAAGTTGCAGCGAAAGGACAGCGTCCAGTTGAAGGTCAGGGGCGCGGAAAAAAGATCCGTGAAGGCCTCAGACATAGCTCAGCCACCCTCGCTGTTCCAGATCGGCGAGAAAATCCCGGACATCCTCGACCAGCTCCTCACGCTCGACCTCGAAATCCTCGGCCAGCGCCTCGATCAACCCATCAACGTCGCGACTGCCGTCGCAAAGACTCCAGATGTGCCCGCCGACCAGATTGAGCTGATGCATCATCCCGGAAATGATCAGGATCACGGTGCCGCGATCCTCGACGGCTTCGCCGCGCTCCTGGGCCTTGAGTATTTCTTCCTCGCGGCGCTTTTCATGCCGCCAGACAATTTGCGGGTTACGCAGGGGACGTTTCAAAACCGGCCTCTTCTCCTAAAAGAATCGTTCTCAAGCGGTTCGCTCGCGCAACAGCAAACCGGTCAGCAAGACGAGCGCCAGACCGACCAGAACCGCGACCTTGCCGTAAAAGGGCACTCCGGCGGCTGTGCCCGCCAGGCCCCAACCCTGCACGACGGCGGCGCCGATGAGCATGCCCAGCACCGCCATGCCGGCATCCGTATCACCTTCGCCGGCCTTGATCAACTGACGAAAGGGACAACCACCGATCAGAACGGAAATCCAGCCCACCAGCGCCATGCCGAGCACGCTCCAGAAATGCTCCAGATGAGCCCCGGGCTGACCGTAAAAACCCACCTCGAAGCGTCCGATCAGCAGATTGGCGAGAATGGCCGCCGCGGTAAATGCCAGCAGGCCCCAGAGCAGCGGCGCGCGCCGGCCAAGCACCAGGGCATCGCGCACCCCGCCGGTGATACAGAAACGGCTGCGCTGGGCCAGAACGCCAAGCAGCACGCCGGCGCCCAAAGACAGCAGCAGGGGCGCATGCTGCGCGGCGCTGCCGCGCGTGGAGGCGAGAATAAACCCCGGCTGGGCCAAGGCAAAGACCAGCATCAGCACAAAAAGGGCCGGCACCAGGAAACCCGCACCGCCACGCTGCGGGCTGCTCATGCCGAAGTGCACACCGGCCGCCAGACTGCGCAAGCCAAGCCACACCCCGGCCACCAGTCCGCCCAGGGCGACCAGGGCGGTCAGATCTCCCGCGGTCAAACGCAGAAACAGCTTGATGGGGCAGCCGATGAAGATGGCGCAGCCGACAATCAGGAAAAATCCCGCGCCAAAACGGCCCAGGGGGGCGTTGCCGCCGCGCGAGCGAAATTCCCTGAACACCAGGGCGCTGCCCATGGCGCCGAGGACGAAGCCGATCAATTCCGGCCGCAGATACTGCATGCGCTCATTGGCATGCAGGCCCAGGGCACCGGCGCTGTTCTCAAGAAAACAGGATACGCAGATTCCCGAATTTTCCGGATTGCCCCAGACCGCCAGAAGGACTCCCAAGAGCCCCAGGCTCAGCCCGGCGGCCATGATCATCCAGAATTCACGCTGCATCAGCATCGTCCACCGTCCTCATTCACAACCGCCGGCAAGGCGGCTTTGCAGGTAATAGACGTTGCGCAGCGCCGCGGCCACCGAGAGGTTGTCGGGGTTGGCCCGAGCACGCGCGCCCAGCGTCGTCAACCCTTCATCCACCGCGTTCTGGATCCGCGCCCGCTCGCTGAGGGGGCTACGCTGATCGACGTAATCGCCGTTGAGCCGCAAACCTTGCACAAAGCTTGCCACGGCCTCTTCCAAGACACCCTGTTCATGGAGAATCAGTCCCTTGAGTATGTATCCATGAGCTTCGCCGGCGTAATTACGATTGAGCTGTTCGAGCATCAGCAGAGCCTGCTGTGCCTGCCCCTGCCGGCGAAGTTCCTCAACGGGACCGTAAATCTGCTGAAGAAACGCGGCGCGCGCCTGATAAGCCAGCTCGCGTTCCATGGCCCGCTCGATACCGCTCGCCTGCCGTGCGCCCGAATCACCGGGCGCCCCGGCCAGCAGCAGCCAGGCCATTGCCGCCACGACAACGACCAGACCCAACAGGTGCAGCCGATCATGCCAGTCCCAGCGCATCCCCGTCAAAACTCCTGGTAAGGCGGCATGTTGACCCGCCGCAGCAGGTCGCGGTTGATATCGTAATCGCTGTCGAGCAATTGCTCGAAGCCGTCGATGAGCGCCGCGTTGAGCACCTTGATGCGCTCCCCGTCCATCTCCACCGTGTCCTCGGGCTTGAGTTTGAGCAGCGCCTGGCGGAACCTGTCCACCAGTTTGGGGTCCACGCGCGGCGCGGCGCCAAAGGTGCAATAGGGCATGACCTCGCTCTGTGCCAGGACACGGAAATCATCGGCTTCGATCTTGCCTTCGGCGATCATCACCTCCAGATCGAGCACCGGCGCGGCGGCCACGTCGTAGGCGCCGAACCAGGCGCCGTAGATGACTTTTTCGTGCTTGAAGGAACCATGGGGAATGGCGTAGTAGGCCAGATCCAGTTCGGGATCGATGCCCGCCTTGAGCAGCAGATCGTACTGGGCGGCATAGCCTTGCAGCGCCAGCTGCGGACCGAAGATCAGGCGCTTGCCGCGCACGTCCTCAAGGGTCTGGATGTCGCTGTCGCGGCGCACGACCAAGGCGCCGGCGGTGCGCGAGCCGTATTGTCCGCGCTTTTCCGTGGCGAGCAGTTCGAGATTCTGCTCTTCCTTGAGAATGACGTAGAGGATCGCGTTGGTGTGGGTGAAATCGAACTCACCCTGCTCGTAGCGCTCGACGAAATCCTGGGTGTCGACGGGAATCGCCTCGAAGCGCACCCCCAGTTCTTTTTCCAGATAGCGCGTCAGGGGCAGAAAGCGGTGCATGGTTTCCGCCTCGCTGTTGCAGTTCATATAGCCGATGCGATAAACCGGCCCGGAGGGAGCCTTTTCACAACCACCCAGCACGACCGCCAGGACCAGGGTCATCATCGGGAACAGAAAGCGCAGCCAAGCGCCACGCCGAACCGGCAGAATTTCGTTCATCGCTGTCCTTTTCATGATGGGTGGAAAGATTTCAGAAGTCGGGAAGATCCAACCCTGGCGCCTGTTCCAGCGGATCGACGGCCTCGACCAGCCCCGTTTCCGGATTCAGGCGACCATCGCGCAGCAGAACGGCCCACACCGCCGGATCGGCGCTGCCCCACCAGTTGCCCGGCGCCGGGGCGGGGGTGGTGCCTTCGTTGCTGATGGCATAGAGCCCGTTGCCCTCGATGTGATTGCCGGCCACCCGCCCTTGGGCGTTGAGCCAGCGAACGCCCGCGCGGCCGTTGTCGACAATCCGGTTGCCGCTGATCTCGGCCTCGGATTCTTCAAGAAAGATGCCATGTTCGCTGTTGCCCCTCACCAGATTGCCGGTGACGGAGCCGCGTGATCGTTGCAGGTAAAGACCGCGCCGGTTGGCGGCAATCAGGTTGCCCGACGCCGTCAGGGTGGAATCGCGCAAATTGACACCGTTGATGAGATTGCCCTCGATGCGGCAACCCTGCATGTCCAGTTCGCTGTACACGCAGCGCACCCCCCAGTAGCTGCCCTTGACCGTTGAATCCACCAGGCGCACCTGGGAATTGCGGAATTGCAGGCCGTTGAGATTATCCTCGAGCAGGCAACGCTCGATAACGACCTCCGATTCCTGGAACTGAAAGCCGCGCATGTTGCGGCGAAAGTACGAATCGCTGACCCGTGCCCGGGAAAAGTGCGCGTGAAAACCGCGATAGGCATGCTCGATGATGCAATGGGTAAGCACATTTTCCTCGTCCTCGGCCAGCATCATGTTGATCGCGCCCCAACTCCCCGGACGCGGATCGGCCGCGGTGCTGGTGAAGCGAATCGGAGCGTCCTGGGTGCCCAGGGCCAGGAGGCGCCCCTGAATGAACATCTCGTGCTCGCCGATGCCGTCGCCGTTGCTGTCCATGGGGGTAAAGCGCACGACGGTGCCGGGACGGATTTCCAGGGTCACCCCGGGTGCCACCGTCAGGATTCCGTCAATCAAGACCTCCCCGTCCCACACCGTATCCTGCCAGAGCGTGTCCTCGCCGCGATAAGCCTGCTGGGCAAAAATGGAGGTCGGCCAAACCACCACCAGCAGCAGCATCGCCAAAATCCAGGAATGTCTCATGGCCGCCCCCCGGGCAAACCGAGCAGGCGCAGATCCTGCCGGTTGCCCCGCACCTGATCGGCCGCGCCGGCAAGCCCCGGGTCATAGAGGGCCAGACCGATGCCGTTGCCGGTGATGCGATTGCCGAGAAGACGGGGCCGGCTGCCGCGGTCGATGAACAGGCCTTCCTCGTTGTGGCCGACGATGTGGTTGTCCTGAATCAGGGGATGGGACTCGTTCCAGCAGAACACCCCGGCTTCGCCGCCCTGGAGCAGGTTGCCGACCAGGGTCGGAGAACTCTGTTGCTGGGCGGTAATCCCGTAACGGCAGGAGAGGATCCGGCTGTCGCGGATCTCGGGGGAGCTATTGATGCAGAGCACGCCCTGCTCGGCGTTTTGAATGCGGGTATGCCGGATGAGACTGTCCGTCGCGCCGTCAAGCAGCAGTCCGGCCCAGGCATAGACCGTCCCCGCGCTGGAAGACAGAGGTTCGAAGACCACCGGCTGCTCGGCGGTGCCCTCGCTGCGCAGGGTGCCGCGCACCAGCAACTCCGTCGCGGAGGACAGCCACTCCGGCTCGATCTTGGTGCTTTCCGACGGCACCACATAGACGCGGGTCCCGGGCCGCAACACCAGGGTGACGCCGGCGGGCACCAACAGATCGTCGGCCAGCACCAGGGCGCCTTCCAGCACCAGATCAGCGCTCAAAATGCCGGCCACGCGCGGCAGGCTGTCCAGGTCCGCGGCGGCGGGCGCCGCATCCGTCAGAGTTCGCGAAGGTTGGGCACAGCCCCCGAAGCTCAGGGCAAGGGCAAGCAAAAGCAGGCAAAAAAAGGGTCGCATGGGCGTTAGATCCACCGCTGGCGCATAAGAAAGGCCCGGGCCGCGGCGGCGGGCGGCGCCCCCGCGGCGACCTCGGCCGCCAGGGGCGCAAAAAGTTCCGGCGTCAACAATCGATCAAGGCGTTGCAAGGCGGGGGCCACCGTGGTGAACTGCAATTCTTCGAGGGGACGACGACCGGACAGCAGATAGGGAGCGCCGGCCGCTGTCACCAGGGGTGTGAAGTCCTGCGAAATTTCCCGCGCGAAAGCCATGTCGACCCGTTTTTCCTGCAAGGCCCGCAGGGGATCGGCGTCCTCCAGGGGCACGGCGACCGTCTCGACGCCGGTTTTTTCCTTGATATACAAGGCGACGAGGGCGTAGAAGACCCTCTGCTCGGCCGTATCGCTCAGGCCGATGTAGAGCTTGGGGCCGAAGCAGGCTTGAGCCACGGGAACCCGTACCGCCAAAAGCGCGACCGCAAGAACCAGCAAAAAAAGCGGCCACAAAAGGCAAACACCAGCATGTTCAGATCTTTTGAAAAACATGACTTCGACTATAGTGCGAGGGGCGACAAAAGGTCAAATGGCCGCGGTTTGCAAGCCCGGACAAGACGGTTTTCCGTCATTCCTCGCGCTCCAAAAGACCATATTTCTCCATCTTGTAGCGCAGGGTCGTGCGTTTGATGCCAAGCACCTCGGCGGCCCGGGTCTGCGATTGCTTTTCCCGCCTCAGGGTCTGCACGATGATCTGCCGCTCTAGATCCTCGAGCAATTCGGTCAGGCTGCCGCCACGCTCGGGCACCTTCAGACAGATTTCATCCTGATCCTGCAACCCCTGGGGGAGGTCGCGAGGCGTGATCACCTCGCCGCGCGCCAGCACCACCGCCCGCTCCATGGCGTTTTGCAGCTCGCGCACATTGCCCGGCCAGTCATAGGCCAACAGGCAGGACAAGGCGCGGGGTGCGATTTCACGCACCGCCTTGCCCATTTCGGCGGAGAACTTCGCGAGAAAGTGGCGGGCCAGGGGTTCAACATCCTCGCGGCGGTCGCGCAGGGGCGGCACATGGATATTGACCACGTTGAGGCGATAGTAAAGATCCTCGCGAAACCGTCCGGCACGCACCTCATCCTCAAGGTTTTTGTTGGTCGCCGCAACGATGCGCACATCGGAGCGGATGGTGCGTGCCCCCCCCACCCTCTCGAATTCATGTTCCTGGATGACCCGCAACAGCTTGACCTGGGCATTGAGGCTCATCTCGCCGACTTCGTCGATGAACAGGGTGCCCTCGTGGGCCAGCTCGAAGCGTCCCTTCTTGGTGCCCAAGGCACCCGTGAAGGCCCCTTTTTCGTGGCCGAACAGCTCGCTTTCAAGCACGCCCTCGGAGAGGGCGGCGCAGTTGAGCACGACGAAGGGTTTGTCCTTGCGCGGCGAATTGAGGTGAATGGAGCGGGCGATGAGTTCCTTCCCCGTGCCGCTCTCGCCGGTGATCAGCACCCCGGCGTTGCTGGCCGCGACGGACGAAACCATGTCGAACACGGCTTGCATCCGCGAATTCTCGCTGGCCACCCCGGCAAAGCTGAAGCGCTGGGCGAGTTCCTCGTGCAGATAGCGGTTTTCCGCCAGCAAGCGCTCGTGCTCCAGGGCCTTGGCCACGGTCAGCTTGATCTCATCGGTCTCGAAGGGCTTGGTGATGTAGTCATAGGCGCCGGCGCGCAACGCCTTAACGGCGCTCTCCACGGTGCCGTAGGCGGTGATCATGATGGTCGGCATGCCTGGATCGAACTCCTTGATCCGGCCCAACAGCTCCAAACCCGTCATGCCCGGCATTTGAATATCGACCAGGGCCAAATCGATGCCGCCGGAGGCCAGTTCACGCAGGGCTTCGTCCCCGCCGGGCACGGCCACCGTCTCATAGCCTTCGCGGGCCAGGACACGATCCAGCAAACGACGCATGCCTTGCTCATCATCAACGATCAGGATTTTTTCTCCCGCCATAGCCTTCGGTCAGCCTTCCCGGAATGAGCCTAAAAAATAAAACATTTTAAATGATTCAAGATTTTCAGGTCAAGTTCGGAAACACCGAAACGCAGGACCCTGGGATCGGATTGTTCCTTGACAGACTCGACATCTTGTGGTTTATATTCGCCTCAATCTCAACATCTAGGAAATTCCCCGTTTCAATCCCGATAAAGCCCCCCTTGCCGCACCGGGGGGAAACCCATCGCCATTGCCAAGAGGATCGGTATGAAAAAATCAAAAAGCTCCAGTTCCCTGCCCTTGACGACCAACGCCCGCACCGTGCTTGAGCGCCGCTACCTGCGCCGCGACGCGGAAGGCAAGGTGCTGGAAACCCCGGAAGATATGTTTCGTCGGGTAGCAAAAACCATCGCCGCGGCGGAGACCCGTTTCGCCAAGGGCCAGAATCCCGCGGAACTGGAAGAAAAATTCTACCGGCTGATGACCTCCCTGGAGTTCTTGCCCAACTCCCCGACCCTGATGAACGCCGGGCGCGAGCTTGGGCAACTCTCGGCCTGTTTCGTGCTGCCGGTGGGCGATTCCATGGAGAGCATCTTCGAGGCGATCAAGAACACCGCCCTGATTCATAAAAGCGGCGGCGGCACCGGGTTCTCCTTTTCCCGCATCCGCCCGGCCAACGACGTGGTCGCCTCCACCACCGGCGTCTCCTCGGGGCCGCTGTCCTTCATGAAGGTGTTCGATGCCGCCACCGAAACCATCAAGCAGGGCGGCACGCGGCGCGGCGCCAACATGGGCATCCTGCGCGTCGATCATCCCGACGTCATGGATTTCATCATGTGCAAGCGCGACCAGACGGTGTTGACCAACTTCAACATTTCCGTCGGTCTCACCGAAGCCTTCATGGAGGCCGTGGAAAAAGACGCCGAATACGAACTGCGCAATCCCCGCGACGAGCGCGTGGTGAAAAAACTCTCGGCGCGCAAGGTTTTCGAGCACATCGTCGAACTCGCCTGGACCAACGGCGAGCCGGGCATCATCTTCCTCGACCGCTTGAACCGCGACAACCCCACGCCCCTGGTGGGCGAAATCGAAAGCACCAATCCTTGCGGCGAACAGCCGCTGCTGCCCTACGAGTCCTGCAACCTGGGCTCCATCAATCTGGCGACCCTGGTGGATGGGGATGAGATCAACTGGGACAAGCTTGCCGAGACGGTGAAACTCGCGGTGCGCTTTCTCGACAACGTCATCGAGGTCAACAAATATCCCCTGGCCCTCATCGACGAAATGACCCGCGCCAACCGCAAGATCGGCCTGGGCGTCATGGGCTGGGCCGACATGCTGATCCTTCTGGGCATCCCCTACAACAGCCCCCAGGCGGTGCAGCTCGGCGAAAAGCTCATGAAATTCATCAACGACCAGAGCCATGAGGCGTCCCGCGACCTGGCCGAGGAGCGCGGCGCCTTTCCCAACTTCAAGGGCAGTATCTACGATCGCCCCGGCCTGCGTCCGATTCGCAACGCGACCTGCACCACCATCGCGCCCACCGGCACCATTTCCATCATCGCCAGTTCCTCGAGCGGCATCGAGCCGCTGTTCGCGGTGAGCTACGTGCGCCAGGTGCTGGACAACGACATTCTCGTCGAAGTCCATCCGCTGTTCGAGAAGGTCGCCAAGGAGCGCGGCTTCTATTCGCCCGAGCTGATGAAGCTCATCGCCGAGCACGGCACCATTCAGGACATCCCCGAAATCCCCGAGGACGTGCGGCGCCACTTCGTCACCGCCCACGACATCACCCCGGAGGATCACATCCGCATGCAGGCGGCCTTCCAGAAACACACCGACAACGCCGTCTCCAAGACCGTGAACTTCTGCAACACCGCCACCCGCGAGGATGTCTCGACGGTTTATCGCCTGGCCTACAAATCGGGCTGCAAGGGCGTCACCATCTATCGCGACGGCTCGCGCGACATGCAGGTGCTCTCCGTGGCCAAAAAAGAGGAGAAGAAGGAACCGGAAAAAGTCGTGCCCATGGAAAGCCTCAAGGCCGGACGCAAGCGTGAGCGCCCGCGCGCCCTGCGCGGCGCCACCTATCAGATGGAGACCGGCTGCGGACCGCTCTACGTGACCATCAACGAGGACAACCAGGGCCTCTTCGAACTCTTCACCACCATGGGCAAGGCCGGCGGCTGCGCGGCCAGCCAGTGCGAGGCCATCGGTCGCCTGGTGTCCCTGGCGTGGCGTTCGGGCGTGCAGGCGCGCCAGGCGGTCAAGCAGATGATCGGCATCACCTGCCACAAACCGGCCGGCTTCGGCGACAATCGCATCACCAGTTGCGCCGACGCGGTGGCCAAGGCCATCCAGATGCACATGCTGCAAGACGGCGAGAAAGGCATCGCGGTGAACAACGCAGGCGGTGCCTGTCCGGAATGCGGCGGCCCCGTCGAGCATGAAGGCGGCTGCTGCGTGTGTCATGCCTGCGGCTATTCGGAGTGCGCCTGATCTTTTAAGTAGACTGTGTGGACAAGGTGGACTGTGTGGACAACAGACGTGCGTTTGTCCACCAAGTCCACCAAATCCACGATTTATTTAAGGTTTTTCCATGACCATACTGCGCCTCTCCAAACAGATCTGCATCCCGGCCAACGAGATCGAGATGACCGCGGTTGCCGCTCAGGGCGCCGGAGGCCAGAACGTCAACAAGGTGGCGAGTGCCATCCACCTGCGCTTTGATGTCCGCGCGTCATCGCTACCGGAATTCATCAAGGAGCGGCTTCTCGCCCTCAAGGATCAGCGCCTGACCCAGGACGGCGTCATCGTCATCAAGGCGCAGCAGCATCGCACCCAGGAGCGCAATCGCGACGCGGCACTCAAGCGTCTGCAACAGATCATCCAGAGCGTGCTGGTTACACCCAGCAAGCGCAAAGCGACCAAGCCCAGCAAAAGTGCCCAGGAAAAGCGCCTGCAGAGCAAGGCGCGGCGTGGCCAGATCAAAAGCCTGCGCGGCAAGATCGCCGATTGATAGTTCCCCCTTTCTCCCCCCTCCCCGCTGGCACTCCCGTTCCTTCGCTTTATACTTTTGTTATCTACCCGATAGACCTACCCACAGGTTCCTCAGGCTAGGGAGGCCATCATGAAAAACCTGATCCTTGCAATCTTTGCGCTTCTGACCCTGGCAGCGGCCGCTCAGGCGGCGCTCAAGGGCGAGGAAGTCAGCTATGCGGCCGGCGATACTCAGCTCAAAGGCTATCTGGTCGTCAACGAAAACCTCGAAGGCAAACGACCCGGCGTACTGGTCGTTCATGAGTGGTGGGGCTTGAACACGTATGCGCGCGAGCGCGCCCGGATGCTGGCGGAGCTTGGCTACACCGCGCTGGCGGTGGATATGTACGGTGACGGCAAGACCGCCGAACATCCCAGCGAGGCGGGCCAGTTCGCGACGGCGGTGCGCAAGAATTTGCCCGTCGCCAAGGAGCGTTTTGCCGCCGCCCTGGACATGCTCAAGCAGCAACCCAGCGTCAACCCCGACCAGATTGCCGCCATCGGCTATTGCTTTGGCGGCGCGGTGGTGCTGGAAATGGCCCGCGCCGGTCTCGACCTCAGGGGCGTGGCGAGCTTTCACGGCAGCCTGACCACGGAGAACCCGGCACGCCCCAACACGATCAAGGGCCGCATTCTGGTCCTAAACGGCGCCGAGGACCCGATGATCACGGCCGAGGACATCGCCGCCTTCAAGGCCGAAATGGATGCCGTGGGCGTCGATTACCGCTTCATCAATTACCCGGGCGCAACGCACAGCTTCACCAGCCCCGCGGCCAATGAGCTCGGCAAAAAGTTTGATCTGCCCCTGGCCTACAACGCCGAAGCCGATGCCGCCTCCTGGCGGGCCTTGCAGGACTTCTTCCAGGAGATTTTCCGCTGATGTCCGTTGAGCTCTGGCGCCAGGACGATCACGGCAATCGTTATCTGGTCGGCGTTTTTGCCGAACGACACCAGGCCGAGGAGCAAATGCGGCACCTCTCGCGGGTGCCGCATAAACAAACCTATTGGATCGCATCAGCGCCCCCCTCATCCTCCCAAACGGGGTCATCCCATGATCAAGGGCGTTCTCATTGACCTGAGCGGCACCGTGCATCTCGGCGCACAGGAAATTCCCGGGGCGGTGGCCGCGATACGCCGCGTTCAGAGCAGTGGCTTGCCGCTGCGCTTCGTTACCAACACCTCGCGCATGCCGCGCCGCATGCTGCGGGAGCTTCTGCAACGGCTGGGCCTTCAGGTTCCGCCCGAGGTGATTTTCACCGCGCCCCAGGCGGTACACCGCCACCTGCGGGAGCGGCAATTGCGACCTTTTCTGCTGATTCACCCGCGCCTCATGGAGGAATTCGCCGACCTGCCCCAGGAGGATCCCAACGCCGTGGTGGTGGGCCTGGTCGAGGAAAAATTTGACTACGCCCACCTCAACCAGGCCTTTCGCCTGCTGCTCCAGGGGGCGCCGCTGCTCACCATGGGTCGCACCCGCTATTTCGAGGCCGGCGTCGGTCTGCAACTCGACGCCGGTCCCTTCGTCGTCGCCCTGGAATACGCCGCCGGCATCCAGGCACGGGTGCTGGGCAAACCCTCGGCGGACTTTTTTCATGCCGGGGTCGCCGAACTCGGCTGCCGCCCGGAAGAAGTGGTCATGATCGGCGACGATGCGGCCTCGGATGTGGGCGGCGCGTTGGCGGCCGGGTTGCGGGGAATTCTGGTGCGAACCGGCAAGTACCGCCGGGGCGATGAGGACAGGATCGGGCAGCCGGGCGCCAAGGTCGCCAAGGATCTGGCCGAGGCGGTCGCGATGATTTTGGAGGAATACGCACAGGATCCTGCGCCGAGGAGCCGCGCATGACAAAAAAAAGCCGCTGTCCCTGGGTCGATCTCGGCAAACCGGACTATGTCGCCTATCACGACGAGGAATGGGGCGTCCCGGTACACGACGACCGACGCATGTTTGAATTTCTGGTGTTGGAATCGGCGCAGGCGGGTTTGTCCTGGTACACCATCTTACGGCGGCGCGATCATTACCGGCGGCTCTTTGCCGATTTTGATCCAGGGCGGGTGGCGCGCTTCGATGAGCGCAAGATTGAAGAGTTGCTACGCGATCCGGGCATCATCCGCAATCGGGCAAAGATCAGCGCGGCGGTCGGCAACGCCCGGTGTTTTCTCGCGGTGCAGGAGGAATTCGGCAGCTTCGACGCCTACATCTGGCGCTTCGTGGAGGGTCGTCCGGTGGTTAACGAGTTGCACTGCCTGGCGGATTATCCGGCCACCTCACCCCAGTCCATCGCCCTGAGCCGCGACCTCGGGCAGAGGGGCTTTCGCTTTCTCGGTCCAACCATCTGCTATGCCCACATGCAGGCCACGGGCCTGGTGAACGACCACAGCCTGGCGTGCTTCCGGCGCCCCCAGATCCTCGCCGGCTACTGAACGCTGAGCGGAGCTTCCGGCGGACCCTGCACCGGCAGCCAATGGCAGTTTTTCCAGTCGTAGTGCTCGCGGGGGCGAAAATGATCCTTGTAGCCCATGCGGCTGCAACCGGGCACGTAATAGCCGAGGTAGTAGTAGGAAAGACCCAGACGGCGGGCGTGCTCGATTTCGTGGAGGACGCCGAGGGTGCCGGGATGCAGGTGGGCGAAGGCGGGATCGTAAAAGAAATAGACGCTGTTGAGGCAATCGCTGCCAAGATCGAGAAATCCGGCGCCGATCAATTCGCCCTGGTAGTAGAGTTCGGTTTGTAGGGCCGGGCAGGAGGGGACGTAGAAGTTATACAAAAAGTCCTCGGGATCGGCGCTTTGAGCGAAACGACCCTCGGAGTGCCGGCGGTAGAGATCGTAGATCTGCTCCGTCATTTTCAGCGCTCCGAAGCGCACCTCGACATCGCGGGTCTTTTTCAGGACCCGACGCTGGCTACGGCTGGGGGCGAAATCCGTCACCCGCACCCGCAGCGGCACGCATTTGCGGCACTGAGGGCATTCAGGACGGAAAAAGTACAGACCGAATTTGCGCCAACCCTCCGCCAGCAGCAATGACATCTCCCCCTCATCGACCCGACCCGCCAGAAAATAGCAGTAGCGTTTGCGCTGATCGGCCAGATAAGGACAATCCGTCAAGTCTTCGATCTGGGCTTGCTGGAAGATATGCATGCTTGCAAATAGCCCCCCGGTTTGCGATAGTCGAGAGCATGTCACAACTCGGTTTTGTGGTCAATCCGGCAACTTGCGTATACACCATGCATTCCTTCGACGACATCCGCCGCCAACTCGCCCAACGTCCGGCACGAATTCTTGAAGAACCCGGCCCTGCCCGCTCTGCGGTGGCCCTGATCCTGGGTCAACGCGCAGAGGGCTTGGGGATATTGTTCATTAAGCGCGCACCCCGCCCCGGTGACCCCTGGTCGGGAGACCTGGCGTTTCCCGGCGGACGCCTTGAACCTTGCGACAGCGGCCCGCAGGCCGCGGCGGAGCGGGAAACATGGGAGGAACTCGGCCTCGATCTTCAACAGGCCCTAAATCTCGGGCGCCTCGACGATATTGCCGGCGCCCACTTGCCCGTCGTCGTGTCCGGCTTTGTCTATGGCATCGGCCTGCCGGTCGGCCTGACCCTGAGCGAAGAGGTTGAGCAGGCCTTCTGGACGCCCCTGACCACGCTTCGCGATCCCCGCCGCCACGGACCGGCAGTGGTGCATTTCAACGGCAGCGCCCTGACCCGGCCCGCCATCGACCTGCTCGGCCCGGGACACAAGGTGCTCTGGGGCATCACCTACCGTCTGGTCATGGGGTTTTTCGAGCGGCTGGGCTGGTCGGTTGACCCGCGCCCTTCGGCGTATCCGGACGGGAAGGATTGATTCCTTGACTCAAGAGCAATGGGAAAATCTGTGTCGGCGGTGTGGCCAATGCTGTTTCGAGAAGTGGATCGACGGCACCCGCATCACCTATACCCGCATCGCCTGTCGTCATCTTGACATTCACAGTCGCGAGTGTCGGGTTTACGCCAAGCGCTTTACCGTCGGTGAAGGCTGTTTGCAACTCACTCCGGAACTGGTGGCGGAAATCAACTGGCTACCCGAGGACTGCGGCTATGTCGTGCATGTCAGAAATCGTCGCAAGCCGTGACAAAAAACGCGATTTGCCCGCCTCCCTGGTGCTTTGCCGACCTCAGGGAACCGCCGAGCCTTCCGCCGAAAAACCCCGATGTAATAAATTCTGTTTAATCATGCCGAGTTAGGTCCCATGCCGATTCAATGAATTAATTTTAACGACATTGGCATTCAGATTGCATTTTATCCAGGGCAAGATCCGAAACGATTTTTGCCCTGGCGCTCCCTCCTCCTGAGCCTGGGGCTTTTTTTATGCCGAAAATCCAGAGGCTCAGGAACTTCTTGAAAAAAGGCAGGGATCTGATTATATTGGGGCCGCTTTCAGCTCCACCCCAGCATTCCCCGGCGCGGAGGATTCCCTTGGACAAGCCACTGACGGACGCGGAAAAAGCCATCCTGCTCGAGGCGGCCCGGCGGGCCATTGTCGATTTTGTGCGGCAGGGATCCTTTGAACCCGTGCCGCGCGAGGAAAAATCCCTCAACCGGCGCAACGGCAGCTTCGTCACAATCAAGAAAAACGGTCAGCTGCGGGGCTGCATCGGCAATTTCCAATCGGAACGTCCGCTTTTCAGGGAGGTCGCCGAAATGGCGGTGGCCTCGGCCACCAAGGATCCGCGTTTCTATCCCATGAAATCCGAGGATCTCGACGATTTCTCCCTGGAAATTTCCGTCCTTTCCCCTTTGAAAAAGATTGACGGCATCGAGGAAATCGAAGTCGGCAAGCACGGCATCTACATCGAAAAAGGCTATTACCGCGGGGTTCTTCTGCCCCAGGTGGCCACCGAACACGGCTGGGATCGCCAGACCTTTCTCAAGCAGACCTGCATCAAGGCCGGTCTGCCCACCAACGCCTGGCAGGACGACGACGCCGAGATCTACATCTTCAGTGCCCAGATTTTCAGCGAGGATTAGCCCTTCCGCACGAAAATTTCCCGCGCCAACTCCTGATCCACGGCAAACTGGGAATTTCCGACCTGAAAGACAAAGGAAGGAAAGGTCTGCCGCAGCGCCAGGGGAGTCCCCGGCAAAACCCCCATGCTCATGAGCTTCTGCATCTTCCTGGAATCTCCCGTGGCCAGATAGGCGATCTCGCCGCCTTCACCGGCCTTGAGCTCAGTCAGGGCGACCACGCCGACCGCGCCCTTGCTGCGCGCCTCCTCGCAGCAGCGCCCCGGGGGAATGGGCTTGCCGTGAGGACAGGTGGTGGGATGATTAAGCAGGGTGCAGATCTTGGTATCGACACCCTGGTGCAGCAAGTGTTCGAGTTCGCAGGCCTTGGCGTTGCCCTCGCCGCCCTTGACGTCGAGAATATCCATCATCAGGCGCTCGGCCAAACGATGTCGGCGCACCGTCATGCGGGCCTCGGGACGGCCCTCCTTGCGAAGGTAGACGCGGTCGCCGCTGATTTCGATATAGGCCAGCCTGTCGAGCTCGGCCAGGGCCTCATCTTCGGGGCCGACGCCCAGGGTGCTCAGATGCGCGGCGTTCTCGCCCTCCTCTTCCGTGGCAATCCATAACGCCTCGAGAATTTCCTCCGCCTTGGGCGAAACTTTCATGTCGACTCCTCGTCTTGCGAATCTTTTTTTCTCAGCCAACGCCTGAGTGCCGCGGGCGGCAGCGGATTCTTGTAGCCGCACCAGGGGCAGTGAACATTGCGGCAACCCCCGAAACACTGGCCGCAGGCGCGTTGCGGCTTTTCCTCGGGAATCTCGCGGCCACAGAAGCCGCAGGTCATGAGAGCAGGCCGCTCCATAGCAACATCCGATTCAGGCTGATTCCGACGGCAAAGGCCAACAGGGAAACAAAAACCAGTATACCAAGGGAAACCTTCCAGCCCCGCTCTTTTTTCATCATCAGAAACTGGGCGATGCAGGGCACGAACAGAGTCAGCGTAACCGCCGCCACGGTCAACTGCACGGGCGACAATAGGCCGCTGGTTTGCAGATCGTAGAGGCCCGCAGCGCCGAAATCGCGTCGAAAGAAGCCGAAGATAAAAGCAGCGGCGGCCTCGGCGGGCAGCCCCAGAACCTGCATCAAAGGCGCCATGGCCCCCACCAGGCCCTCGAGCATCCCGGTCATCTTGCCCGCCCAGAGCAGCACCGAAGCGAAGATGAACAGAGGAAAGATTTCCAGGAAATACGACTGCATGCGGGTCAGGGTCTTGACCAGTACGTTGCGGATCTGGGGCAGCCGCAGGGGGGGAATTTCCATGTAGAACATGGGCTGCTCGCCCGGCAGCACCCGTGCCGCAAGAAATCCGATCACCAGAAAAATGACCAGAATGCAGAGCGTCCACACCGCCAGGGCGCCGGGAACGCCGGAGAGCAGGCCGAGAATGACCCCGAGTTGGGCGCTGCAAGGAATGGCCAAGGCGAGCAGGACCGTGGCGATGATCCGCTCGCGGTTGGTTTCGAGGGTGCGGGTGACCATGGTGGCCATGGTGTCGCAACCAAAACCGAGCACCATGGGAATGACCGCCCGGCCGTTCAGGCCGATACGCTTGAAAATCCGGTCCACCAGCAGAGCCAGACGCGGGAAATAGCCGGTATCCTCGATCACCGAAAAGACCAGGAAAAAGGTCCCGACAATCGGCAGCACCAAAGCCACGGCATAGCGTACCCCCAGGGTCAACACGCCGTATTCGCCCACCAAAAGTTCATAAAGCCATTCCCAGGGCAGATAATGGTCCCCGAGCCCCTCAAGCCAGGGGTTGATGGCCTCCTCGAACAGGGTTCCTTCGAGAAAGTCGACGATGGTCCCCGCGCCGAAGCCGCCGACCACCTGATAAAGACCGAAATACAGAACCGCCAGCAGAATCGGCACGCCGGTCCAGGGATTCATGGTCCAACCGGAGAGTCGCTCGGCAAAGCTCAGGCCGGTCAGGGGCCGCTGGCGCACCACCGCCTCGAGCAGGCCCTTGCAGATGCGTTTGCGCTCTAGGCTGATGCGCAGATGCAGATCGACGCGCCGCTCAAAGACGACGGCGTTGACGGCCTCGACAACCTGGGCGTAACCCGCGCCCTCCACCTTGGCCACCAGGCTGTCGATTTCCGCGTCGCGCTGCATGAGCAGCAAGGCCAGGGACCGCGTAGAAAGGCGGTAATCGCCCTTCAGATGGTTCGCCACCCGCCGCACGTCGCTTTCCAAATCGGCCGCGTAGCCAAATACCGCGCGCGGCTGACCCGCGTGGGAGCCAATCAGATCGCGAATTTCCTGCACGCCGCGCTTGCGGGCGGTGGCGGCGGCGATGACGGGGATGCCGAGCTTCTCCTGAAGCAGCTCCGTGTCGATGGACATGCCCAGCCGCTCGGCCTCATCCATGATGTTGACGACCAACGCCACGGGCAACCCCGCCTCGATGAGCTGAAGGGTCATGGGCAGCATGCGCTCGATGTTGCGCGCATCCAGCACATGCAGCACCAGATGGGGCGCCTCCTCGAGCAAAATGGTACGCGCCACCCGCTCTTCCTCGGTAATCGGCATGAGCGAATACATCCCCGGCGTATCGAGGATTTCGAAGCGAGAACCCTGCAGGTCGCAAAAGCCCCGCGAGACTTCGACCGAGGTACCGGGATAATTGGACACGGTGGTGTAGGCGCCGGTCAGCGCATTGAACAGGACACTCTTGCCGACATTGGGGTTGCCGACCAGAATCACCTTGGGGTGGCCGCCGGCGGTAGACGGAGATGACTTTTTCATGCGGAGAACCCATGCCCAAGATTGATAATCATTTTCATGGAAACATCCAAAAAATTGCCGTCATTTCTGACGGCACTCAGAGCAAAGTCCATAGAGCTCAAGGCGGTGATCGAGGATCTTGAAGTCGTGAAGACGGGCGACCTCGTCCTGCAGGGATTCGATGCGCGGGTCTTCAAACTCGATGATGCGCTTGCAGCCGGTGCAGATCAGATGATCGTGATGTTCCTCACCGGCCACGGACTCGTAGCGGGTTTGGCCGTCGCCGAAATTATGCTCCTCGGCGATGCCGCATTCGGAGAAAAGCTTCAGGGTGCGATAGACCGTGGCATAGCCAATGTTTGGATGTTGGCGGCGGATGCGCAGATAAAGTTCTTCCGTGGAGAGATGGGAGCCGGCGCGCAGGAATTCATCGAGAATGATCTCGCGTTGCTGGGTCGATTTCAGGCCTTTGTCGCTGAGATAGCGACGAAAGGTTTCACGGATTTTACCCAAGGCACCCTCCTGTTGAAAATGAAATGCGTAGCCCAATTTCAACCCGATGTCAAGGCATTATTCATGCGCGAGGACAAAGCGGCCCATCAGCCGAGCATCGGCAGCCAGCGATAGAGGTAGCCGGTCAGGTAGCTGAAAAGATTAAAGAACAGCATGATGCCGACCAGCATCAACAGGACGCCCGTGGCAATTTCCATGATGCGGATGTGCTTTTTGAAACGATTGAAAAAAGAGAGAAAACCGTGGAACAGCAGACCGGAGACGAGGAAGGGAATCCCCAACCCCGCCGAATAGGCCGAAAGCAGATAGATGCCGTTGCCCACCCCGCCGGTGGTGCTCGCCGCCAGAGCCAGAATGGCGCCGAGAATCGGCCCGATACAGGGCGTCCAACCGGCGGCAAAGGCAATGCCGACCAGCAAGGTGCCCAGAAAACCGCTCGGCTTGCTCTGCAGATGAACGCGCTTTTCCCCAAGCAGAACGCCGAAATGGAAGAGGCCGGACAGATGCACCCCAAAGAGAAAGATCAGCACCCCGCCGACTTTCTGGATGATGCCCAACCCCTCGCGCAAATGGCCCTGGAAGTTGTGCGAGGCCCATCCGGCCAAGCCGCCCAGGGTGACGAAGACCAGGGAAAACCCGGCGATGAAGACCAGGGAGTGCAAAACCACCGCCAGCCGCACCTTGGTGCCGGGGTTGGCATCCTTGAGCTGGCCGAAGGAAATGCCGGTGATATAGGTCAGATAGGAGGGAATAAGAGGCAACACGCAGGGAGAAAAAAAAGACAGAATCCCCGCCGAAAAGGCGATCCAGAAAGTGATGTTGGCCCCGCTCTCCATGAAATGCCCTTAGTCCTCGAGCAGTTTGGCGACATAGGCCAGGGTTTTGGGATCGGACCAGTCGCGCGCGCCGATCACATGATCGACGACGATGCCGTTGCGGTCGATGATGAAGCTCTCGGGGAAGCGAAAGACCTGATAGAGCTTTTGCACCTGCCCCTGGCTGTCCAGGGGAATGGGGAAGGAGTAGGGCGTTCTGGCCAGATAGGACGCCAGCGCCTGACGCGCGTCCTCCTCGACATTGACGGCGAGCAACTCGAAGTCGCCGCGCTCGCGGAACTTCTGGTACAGGGTCTCCATGGTGGGTTTTTCCGTGCGGCAGGGCGGGCACCAGGTCGCCCAGAAATTGATCATGACGACCTTGCCCCGCAGCTGGGAGAGAGTCACCGTGCCCCCATCGTAGGTCGGCAGGGAAAAATCAGGCGCCACCGTGCCCACACGCACGCTGGATACCGGTGGCGCATCGGGCCGGGGAGAGCCGGCCAGGGCCGCCAGGGCAGCGGCGATGACCGCCAGGGCAACGAAAACCGCGAAAAATCGACGCATGAAAAAGTCCTTTCCTCAAAATATTCCAGATTTTATATATTTACTTCCTCGGCCAGGTAAAGTCAAGGATCGCCTGCGCTCTCTTCCCACAACTGCTCGATGAGATCCATTTCCTCTTCGGAAAAACCGAAATAATGCGCCAACTCGTGCATCACCGTTTCGCGCAGCACCTGGGCCAGGGGCAGGCCGGTTTCATCGACGTAGTTTTCCACCGCTTGCTGATAGATGAGGATCAGATCGGGGGGACAACTGCCGTACTCGCTGGTGCGCTCGGGCAGGGGCCAGCCCATGTAGTAGCCAAGCAGATCGCGGGGATCCTCAAGCCCCACGGCTTCAAGGGTGTCGGCATCGGCCCAGTCATGCACCTGAAAGGAGAGATTTTCCACGCGGTCGAGAAATTCGCGGGGGATGGCGGCGATGGCGCGATCGACCTGTTCCTCGAATTCCCGGCGCGTCATTCGTCGAACCCCTGGCCCCGCGCGACGCGGAACACGGAATGAAAGCGGGCGAGCTCGCGGCCCTCCTCATCACTCAACACCGCTTCGCCGCTAAAGGAGCGACCCCGCGGACCACGCACCTCGGCACGGGCCGTCACCAGGCCCTCACGCACGGGAGCCAGAAACTTCATACTCAGCTCCGTGGTGGCGAATTGGGTCCCCTCGGGCAGCAGGCTTTTGATGGCCATGGCCACCGCCGTGTCCGCCAGACTCGTTAGGGCGCCGCCGTGCATCAGGCCGCCGCCCTGGGACAGCTTGACGGTGAAAGGCAGGCTCAACAGGGCCCTGCCGCCCTGCGCGATCTCGATGCGCAGGCCGATGAGCTCCTCGAAGGGTGCCGTGTCGATCCAGCCCTCCATGACAAAGGGGCGCTCGCCATCGGCGCGCATGGGCAGATCGCCATCCACCAGCAGTCGCGACATTCTCAACTCTCCTTTACTTGCGGATTCCGTATTTTTCCATGCGATAGATCAGGGTATGGCGGGGAATGCGCAGAAACGCCGCGGCCCGCGTCTGGTTGCCGCCGCAGCGCCGCAAGGCTTCAAGCACCGCGTCCTTTTCCAGATCCTCCAGGGAGTAACCTTCATCGGGCAATTCCAGAATGCGCCGCTGGGCGGGCGCGGCCGCCGCGGTGCCGATGGGGCGAAAATCCGCGACATCCAGGTTGTCGCCGCGCCGCAGGATCAGCATACGCTCCACGCAGTTCTCCAATTCCCGCACGTTTCCGGGCCAGTGATGCTCGGCAAGGCGCCGCAGCAGGGCATCGCTGACGCGAACTTTCTCGCCGCCGTGCTTTTTGATGAAATGCCGCACCAGCACCGGAATATCCTCGAGACGCTCGCGCAGGGCGGGCAGATACACGGGAATCACCGCGAGGCGGTAATAAAGATCCTCGCGAAATTGCCCCGCCGCCACCGCTTCTTCAAGCTTGCGGTTGGTGGCCGCCACCACCCGCACGTCAACTTTTTGCGTGCTGCCGCCCACCGGCTCGATTTCGCGTTCTTGCAGGGCGCGCAGCAACTTGGGCTGAAGCTCGGTGGGCAGTTCGCCGACCTCGTCGAGAAACAGGGTGCCGCCGTCCGCCTGGGCAAACTTGCCGGCCCGGTCGCGCACCGCGCCGGTAAAGGCCCCGCGCACATGGCCGAAAAGCTCGCTTTCCAACAATTCGCGCGGGATGGCGGCGCAGTTGACCGGCACGAAAGCGCCGCCGCCGCGCTCGCTGCCGTGATGGATGGCGCGCGCCACCAATTCCTTGCCCGTACCGCTCTCGCCGAGCAGCAAAACCGTGGCCTCGCTGTTGGCCACCCGCCGCACCAGGTCGAAAACCTGCTGCATTTTCTCGGAAATGCCGACCATCGACGAAAAGTCGATGCGCTCGCTGAGGCGTTCCCTGAGCTGGAGGTTTTCTTCCTGCAAGCCGCGATAGGCCAGGGCCTTGGCCACCACCAGGCGCAGTTCGTCGCGCCCGAAGGGTTTGGTCAGATAATCGTGGGCGCCGAGTTTCATGGCTTCGACGGCTTTTTCCACGGAACCGAAGGCGGTAATGACGATGACCAGGGCCTCGGGCCGCTCCTGCTTGATCGCCTTGAGCACCTCGTAGCCGGACAACCCGGGCATGGCGATGTCGGTAATCACCAACGGGGGATTTTCCCGGCGAAACGTCTCCAGTCCGGCACTGCCGTCGGCGGCGGTCAGGACGCGGTAACCGGATTCCTCCAGGGAAAATTCCAGCACCCGCCGCAGGGAAACGTCATCTTCGACAATCAGGATGGTGGCTTTGGCCAAGAGCTACTCCCGGGGAAAGTCCGCCGCATCAGCACGCGGCAGGATCAGGGTGAAGGTGGTGCCTTCGCCCACGTGGCTGGCGACACGGATTTGCCCGCCGTTGCGCCGCACGATGCGCTGGGTGATGGCCAAACCCAGGCCGACGCCGTCGGGACGGGTGGTATAAAAGGGCGAAAAGATCCGTTCGAGGTTTTCCTCGGCGATTCCCGGGCCATCGTCGCTGAAGTCCAGATAAAGATGAGCCTCATCGGCGCGGGCGCCGACCCTTAGGGTTCCGCCGCGCGGCATCGCCTGAACGGCGTTGAGCACCAGGTTGAGAAAGGCCTGCTTGAGTTGGTCGTCATCGCCCGACACCCAGGCCGCGGAACCTTCCATGAGCAGGCGGACACCCGATTTCTGAGCCTGGCGCTCAACCAGGCGAAACACCTCGCCCAGCACCTCGAAGGCATCGAAGGCGCCTTTCTCCGCGCGTCCGGGGCGGGCGAATTGAAGGAAATTCTCGACCACCCCGTTCAGGCGGGCCACCTCCTTGAGCAGGATCTGGGCGAATTCATAGCGCCGGTCGGCAGGATCGATGCCGTCCTGAAGTATTTCAGCGGTGCCGCGAATGGAGCCGAGGGGGTTGCGGATCTCATGGGCAAGCTCGGCGGAGAGCTCGCCCAGGGCACTAAGACGGTCGGCGCGGCGCAACTGGTCTTCGATTTCCAGAATCTGGTCGGCCTGCTCGCGCAGTTTGACGTAGCTTTCCTCGAGGCGCTGCGCAGTCTGCTGGTAGCGGGTTTTCTGCAGCCGCTCGCGCTGGGTGAGAAACCCGGTGATGAAGCCGATGACGTTGTAGAGAAAAATTTCCAGATACTGCTCCGGCTCGCTGCCGGGATGATGGCCCCACTGAAACAGCACATGGGGCGCATAGATCAGGGAAATCAGGATGGCCGTGGCCACCCCGCCGCGCAGCATGAACCAGAGCCCGCCGAGCACCACGGGCAGGTAGTACAGGCGGCGATAGATGTCATGATAATGCACCTTGTCGAGGGCGGTCAGGTAATGCAGGGCGGTAATCACCCCGATCATCCCCACCAGAATCGCAAGGCGTCGCTGATTGCCGTGGTTGGGCATAGCTGCTTTTTTACTCTCGGCGCGGGGGCGGCTGCAACCTTTATTTCGTCATTATGGTTTAAATGTTGGACACTTGCAAAGGGGCTGGAGTATTCTTTGCCGGCTCGGAGGAAAGGATGACCCTGTTTTTCGATATTCTCACCATCGTCATTCCGGTCTTTCTTGTCATTGCCCTGGGCTATGGTCTGCGTCGCGCCGCGCTCATCGACCATCAATTCCTTTTCCAGACCAACCGCCTCGTCTATTTCGTCGCCCTGCCCCTTTTGCTGTTTTACGAGATCGGCCGCGCTGATTTTGTCGCCAATTTCAACCCCGCCCTGGTGGCCGGGTCCTCCCTCGCCATCGCCCTCGGCTTTGTCCTGTCCTACGGCTACGCCGCCGTGCGCGGCTATCCGCCCGCCGTGCGCGGCGCCTTCAGCCAGGGGGCCTTTCGCGGCAACCTGGCCTATGTGGGGCTGGCCATCGTCTTCAACGCCTACGGCAGCGAAGGGTTGACCCGCGCCGGGATTCTCATGGGTTTTCTCGTACCGGTCCTCAACTTCTTCGCCATCCTCGCCCTGCTGTTGCCCCATCGCGGCACGGGCGGCGAACATGGAGCGCGTTTCTGGCTGCGCCAATTGTTGCTCAACCCTCTGATCCTGGCCTCCTTTGCCGGCATCGCCTGGAGCTTTCTGCACCTGCCCATGCCGGTGATTCTCGAACGCACCCTGCGCATCACCACGGGCATGAGCCTGCCCCTGGCCCTGCTCGCCATTGGCGGCGGCTTCACCCTCGACCGGTTGCGCGGCGATCTGGTCCGGGCTTTTCTCGCCACCGGCATCAAACTGGTGTGGCTGCCCCTGCTGGCCAGTGCCATCCTGCTGTTGTTCGGGGTGCGCGGCGAGGAATTGGCCATCGGCGTGCTCTTTGCCGGCACGCCGGCGGCGACCGCCACCTACATCATGGCCCACCAGATGAAGGGCGACGCGGAACTGGCCGGCGCCATCGTCATGCTCTCGACGCTCTTCTCCGCCCTCACCTACACCCTGACGCTGTATATTCTGCGGAGTTCCGGCCTGTGAGACGTCCGGCGGTGTCCATCCTGCTCGCGGTGCGCAACGAACAGCGGTATCTGCCCGCGGCCCTGGCGTCTCTCCAGGCCCAGACCCTCTCGGATTGGGAACTGATCGCCGTCAACGACGGCTCGCGAGACCGCACCAACGCCATTTTGCGCAAGGCCGCCCAAAACGACCCGCGCATCCGGATTTTCGACCGCCCCGGACGCGGACTGGTCGCCGCTCTCAACTTCGGCCTGAGATACTGTCGCGCGCCGCTGATCGCCCGCATGGACGGCGACGATCTCTGTCACCCCCGGCGCCTGGAAATGCAGGCGCGCTTTTTGCGCCTTAATCCCCGGATCGGACTGGTCGCAGCGGCGGTGCGGCATTTCCCCGCCTGGCGCATCACCGATGGCCTGCGCGCCTACCAGGACTGGCAGAACGCCTTGCTCCGGCCCGAGGAGATCCGCCGCGACCTCTTTGTCGAATCACCCTTTGCCCATCCCAGCGTCATGCTGCGCCGCGAGGTTCTCCGCCAGGCAGGGGGCTATGAAGAACGGCCCTGGGCCGAGGATTACGACCTGTGGCTGCGGCTGGCCCGCGCAGGCGTCGGTTTTGCCCGCTTGCCGCGGATCCTGCTCGATTGGCGCGATCGCCCGCAACGCCTGACCCGGACCGCCCCCACCTGCACGGCCGCGGCTTTTCGCGCATGCAAGATCCATCACCTCCAGCAGGATGTTCTGCGCGAGGTCCGGGAGGTCAGCCTGTGGGGCGCCGGCCTGGAGGGCAAGGCCTGGCGCAAGGAACTCAGCGCGGCGGGCATCGCCGTCACCCGCTGGCTGGACATCGATCCGCGCAAGATCGGCCAGCGCATCCACGGCGCGCCGGTGGTCTCCATCGAGGATCTGCAACCAGGCGGCCCGCCGGTGCTGGTCACCGTCGGCGCCCGCGGCGCCCGGCCGCAGGTGCGGGCATGGGCGCGGCAGAGGGGCCTGAGCGAAGGCCGAGATTTCCTGATCGTCACCTGAAACCGAGGACTGAAACGATGACTGAAAACCCCCAATCCCACAGCCCGGACCAGCTTTTGTCGAGCTACCCCTCCTTCACCATCGGCGAGCGCTTTCGCATCCTCGCCCCCGAGGATCAAGCGCCGCGCGACGAGCGCATCAACCTGATCATCGCCAAGGGGGCCTTCGGTTCGGGCGAACACGAAACCAGCGCCTGCTGCCTGGAAATGCTCGAGGAGCTGCCGCAGGTTCAAAACGCCCGGGTGCTCGACCTGGGCAGCGGCACCGGCATCCTCGCCCTGGCCGCCCTCAAGCTCGGGGCGGCGAGCGCCGTGTGCATCGACATCAACCCCGCGGCGGTGCGCACCTGCGAACGCAACTGCGCCCTCAACGGACTCAGCGATCGGGTGCGCAACATCGCCGGCAGTCTCGACAGCCTCGACGCAGGCGGTTTTGATCTGGTGCTCGCCAACATCTACGGCGACCTGCTCCTCGATTTCGCTTCCGGACTCGTCGAACGCACCCGACCGGGCGGCATGCTGCTGCTCTCTGGCATCCTCTGGGCCTACAATTTCGATGTGCGCACCTGCTACGAGCGTCTCGGCTGCCAGGTGGTCAAGAACCGCATGCTGCAGGAGTTCAGCACGGTCTTGCTGCAAAAGGGCTGAAACGCCAAGGGCGCCCTGCACGGGGCGCCCTTGTTTGCATCACGGCTGTTTTGTCGTTTTATTTCCAGGCCTGAATTCGTTCCAGACTGCGCTGCAAAATGGCCAGTTTTTCTTGCGCCTCGACCAGCTTGCCGCGATCTTTTTCCAGCACTTCGGCGGGAGCGTTGGCGACAAATTTCTCGTTGGCCAGCTTCTTGGCAAAAAAGTCCACGTCCTTTTGCACCTTGGCGATTTCCTTCGCCAGGCGTTTTTCCTCCTCGACCACGTCGATGAGCCCCGCCATGGGCAACAGCACCTCAACGTCTCCCGCCACCTGAGTCGCCGCCTTGTCGGGACGCGCGCTGCCGACGCCGAAGCTCAACTCACCAAGCCCCGCCAAGGTCCGGATGGCGGCTTCGCCCTCGGCAACCATGGCAGCGGCGGCCGCGCTCTTGCAATCGAGGACTGCGCTGATTTTGCGCCCCGGTGTGACATCCATCTCGCCGCGGATATTGCGGATGGCTCGGATCACTTCCATGATCGCCTCCATGCGCGCGGCGCCGGAGGCGTTTTCCGGCAGTCCCTCGCCCAGGGGATAGGCGGCCTGCATGAGAAAGCGCGTCGGGCGTTTGCCCGGCAGGGATTGCCAGATTTCCTCGGTAATGAAAGGCATGAGCGGGTGCAGCAGGCGCAACAATTGCTCAAGGACGATGAACAGAACCGCCTGCACCCGTGCCCGGCGCGCCGCATCGCCGCCGTAGAGATCGTCCTTGATCAGCTCGATGTACCAGTCGCAGAATCCGTTCCAGGTGAAGGCATAGAGGATATTGGCCGCCTCGTTGAAGCGGTAGCCTTCCAGGGCCTTGTTGGCGGCGCGCGCCGCTTCGCCGAGGCGCACCAGAATCCACTGATCGGCCAGGGACAATTCCTCGGGCTTGAGAGCTGCTCGCGCCGGATCGAAATCCTCCAGATTCATCAGGGCGAAGCGTGCCGCGTTCCACAACTTGTTGGCGAAGGCCTTGTAGCCAGCGATACGCTCCGTGGCGAGTTTGATGTCGCGGCCCATGGCGGCGAAGGCGGCCAGGGTGAAGCGAAAGGCGTCGGCGCCATATTCGTCGATCACCCCCAGGGGATCAATCACGTTGCCCTTGCTCTTGCTCATCTTCTGCCCCTGGGCGTCGCGCACCAGGGCGTGGATGTAGACCTCGCGGAAGGGCACCTCGCCCATGAACTTGAGGCCCATCATCAACATGCGCGCCACCCAGAAAAACAGGATGTCGAAGCCGGTCACCAGGCAGGAAGTGGGGTAGAACTTGCGCAGGGTCTCCGTATCCTCGGGCCAGCCCATGGTGGAAAAGGGCCAGAGCGCCGAGGAAAACCAGGTGTCGAGCACGTCGCTTTCCTGGCGGATGTTGCTGCCGCCGCAATGGGCGCAGACGCCGAGGTCCTCGCGGGACACGCTGATCTGATCGCAGTCGTCGCAGAACCAGGCAGGGATGCGGTGTCCCCACCAGATCTGACGACTGATGCACCAGTCCTGAATGTTGAACATCCACTCGAAGTAGGTTTTCTCCCACTGCGCCGGCACGATGCGCGTATCGCCCTGCTGCACCGCCTTGATGGCCTGCTCGGCGAGGGGCGCGACACGGACGTACCACTGCTTGCTCAGGTAGGGCTCGATGATCGTTTTGCAGCGATAGCATTCGCCCACCGCCAGCTTGTAATCCTCGATACGCTCGAGCAGTCCCTGGGCTTCGAGATCCGCGACCACCGCCTTGCGCGCCGCGCCGCGGGCCTGTCCCTGGTAGGGGCCGCCGTTTTCGTTGATGCGGCCTGATTCGTCAAAAATGTTGATGAATTCGAGCTGATGGCGCTTGCCGATCTCGAAGTCGTTGAAATCGTGGGCGGGCGTGATCTTCACCGCGCCGCTGCCGAACTGGGGATCGACGTACTCATCAGCGATGATTGGGATTTCGCGTTTGACCAGGGGCAGCAGCACGCGCTTGCCGATCAGGTCGCGGTAGCGCTCGTCCTCGGGATGCACGGCCACGGCGGTATCGCCGAGCATGGTTTCCGGGCGGGTGGTGGCCACCACGATGTGAAGGTCGGTCCCCTGCACCGGGTAGCGCATGTGCCAGAGATGGCTTTTCTTCTCGTCGTGCTCGACTTCCAAGTCGGAGAGGGCGGTGTGGCAGCGCGGGCACCAATTGATGAGGCGGTTGTCGCGATAGATCAGCCCTTCCTCGTAGAGGCGCACGAACACCTCGCGCACCGCCTGGGACAGGCCCTCGTCCATGGTGAAGCGCTCGCGCTGCCAGTCGCAGGATGCGCCGAGGCGCTTGAGCTGGTTGATGATCTGCCCGCCCGATTCCTCGCGCCACCGCCAGACCCGCGCGACGAATTCCTCGCGCCCCAGGGCGTGACGGTCCTGACCCTGCGCGGCCAATTGCTTCTCCACCACATTCTGCGTGGCGATGCCGGCGTGATCGGTCCCCGGCATCCACAGCACCTCGTGGCCGGTCATGCGTTTCCAGCGGGCGAGAATATCCTGCAGGGTGTTGTTGAGGGCGTGCCCCATGTGCAGGACACCGGTGACGTTGGGCGGTGGGATGACGATGGAATAGTGGGGCTTGGGCGAGTTCTCGTCGGCGTGAAAACAGCCGCCGGCCTCCCATTGACGGTACCATTTGTCCTCTACCTGGGCCGGCTCGTATCCTTTGGGCAGCTTGGGTTCCATCGTCACTCTGATCCTTTGGCTGAATTCGGCATCCCGGCATTCGCGACAAGGCCCGGAAAATGCTTCCAAAAATGGAAACGGGGATTCTAGCAATCCCCGTTTCATCCGTCAACCATGTGATTTTATGCTTACTTGAGCGCTTCTTTGATCTTGCGGATTTCATCCTTGATGAGGCTCTCGGCCAAATCGGGCACCACCTCCCAGGCAATGCGTTCCAGGATGGTGCCGGCCAGGCGGTTGACCACCTCGGCGGCGACCCGCTCCACCACGGCGGCCATGGCATCCTCGCTCAAGGAAGCCTCGCCCCCCACCGAGACGGAAGGAGACGGCGCGGCCTCCTCCGCGCGGGCCGGAGGAGCAAGCGGGGCGGAAAATTCAAACACCGGTGGGGCCGGGGTTACGGCGGCGACCGGTGGTTCCTCGACAGGCAGGGATTCCGCCGGGACGATTTCCTCGGGGTCCGCCAGGGTTTCGTCCTCCTCGTCAAAAAGAATGTCGGCGTCGTCGAGTTCCAGAACCTCCTCGTCCTCCTCGACCGATTCAGCCTCCGCCGCGGGCGGAGTCGCGGGCGGAGCTTCGGACGCCGGCGGCGCCGCGGGCTCGCCGGTCATATCCTCTTCCTCCAGCGTGAAATCACCCCAGAAACCCTCATCCTCCTCGACCAGATCCTCCGCGACCGGGGTGGAAATCTCGCCCGGCAGCGCGGGCGCAACGCTGCTTTCCCGCCACATGTCGGCCCGGGGCGCCGCAGTGGCAGCGGGAGCGACGGCAGCCGTGGCCGCGGGTCGCGCCAGACGCTCGGGCGCGAGAGCCAGCAAGCTGTTCACCCGATCAATGAGCGCCTGGGATTCGAAGGGTTTGGCAATCCAGCCGTCGGCGCCGGCGCCACGCGCCTTGTCCTCGTCGAAAGGCTCGAAGGTGCCCGTCAACAACAATACCGGCACACCGCGCAAGGCGGGTTCGTTCTTCACCGCCGCGCAGAGCTCGTAACCGTCGAGGCCGGGCATCAGCACATCGGCCAGAATGAGGTCGGGACGATCGGCGCGGGCCAGGGCCAAGGCGCTGTCGCCATTGTCGGCGATGGCCAGGGCGACGTCCTCATTGGCAAAGGTGATGCCGATAACCTTCTGGATGGTAATGCTGTCATCGGCGAGCAGCAGTTTCTTACTCATGCGTGCCTCCTTGCGGCAGCCCGGGCAGGATCGGCGTGGATCCCGGCAGGACGAAGGACAAAATCAAGCAGGGCATCTGGTTTTTT
>NZ_JAUVWH010000007.1 GCF_030604225.1 Geoalkalibacter sp. | reverse complement strand
GAGGCTTGCCGCCAAGCCTTGGGCGAGGGTCGGATAGCGCAACTCCACCCCCAGCTCGCGCAGCATCCTGTCGTTGCACAGCAGACGTTCCTCGGTGAAATAACTCAGCAGCAGGGGCTTCATCACCCGGCGCGCCTCGTCCAGGGGAATCCGCGGCGGGCAGGCCAAACCCGCCGCCGCGGCCACGGCGGCAAAGTAGGCGGTGGCCGAACAGGGCTCCAGATCGCAGACGTTGTACACCGCCCCCGCCGCGCCCCGCTCAGCCGCCAGACAGACGCGCGCCAGATCCTCCACGTGAATGCGGCTGGTGGGACGGGATTGCTCCTCGACCAGCAGGGGATGGCCGGTCTGCAAGTGGTAGAGGGGCAGCCGACCCGGCCCATAAATGTTGGTGACGCGCAGGGTCACGACGGCCACCGCCTGGTCCTTTCCCCAGGCGCGCAGGGTTTCCTCGGCATCCAGCCGACGCCGGGCGCGGGAGGTCAGGGGATGCGGCGCCACCTCTTCCGTCGCCGGCAAACCGCCCGTATCGCCGTACACGCCGCTGGTGCTCAGGTAAACCAGCCGCGCCGGCATCTCGCCGGGGGTCAGGGCAGCGAGGAAATTTTTCACCCGCGCATCGCTGTAGCCTCCGCCCTGAGGCGGCGCGAAATAATAGACCGTCGCTCCGCCGACAGGCAGCGACGGCAGACTCTCCCGCCGGTCCAAATCACCCACCAGGGCCGTGATCCCCAGCCCGCGCAACGTCTCGGCCTGCCGGCCATCGCGCACCAGGGCCCCGACCGGACGGCTGTCCGCCAAGGCAAGCCGCGCCAGGCGGCGCCCCAGATCGCCGCAGCCGACGATGAACAGAGCGCCCGGGGTCGTCTGATCCTTCATAGCTGATGTCCCTTGATGCAATTGCGCCCCTCGCTCTTGGCTTCGTAGAGGCGGCGATCGGCGCATTCGATGAGGGTTTCCATGGGCAAGCGCTGCTGCGGCGCCATGCGGGGCAGGCTCGCGACGCCAAAGCTGGCCGTCACCCGCAGGGCCCCAGCCGTCGTGAGGATGTCACGCTCGGCGAAACAGCGACGCAGCCGCTCGGCCACGACCAACGCCCCTTCCAGAGGAGTTTCCGGCAACACCACGAGAAACTCCTCGCCCCCGTAGCGAACCGCCCAGTCCAGATCCTGGCGCAGGGCTTCGCCCACGCAGGACGCGCACTGTCGCAGCACCTCGTCCCCCACCAGATGGCCGAAACGATCGTTGACGTCCTTGAAATGGTCGAAGTCGAACAGCAGGATGGACAGCGGACGCCCGTAGCGCACCGCGCGCTTGATTTCCTGGGGCAAATGCTCCACCAGGTAGCGGCGGTTGAAAAAGCCGGTGAGCGCATCGATCACCGAGAGGCTCTTGAATTCCTCCAGGCTTTTTTTCAGGGATTGCTCGAGGGCGAGGATACGCCGGGCGATCTTGAGGCGCGCCCGCAGCTCGGCCGCGCCCACGGGCTTGACCAGATACTCGTCGGCGCCGGCTTCCAGGCCCTCGAGGAGATCCTCCTGGGAGTCGCGCGCGGTCAGCACGATGATGTAGATGTAATGGTTCTGAAAGCGCGCGCGGATGGTGCGGCACAGATCCAGGCCGTCCATGCCGGGGATAGCCAGATCGGTGACGACGATGGGGAAATACTCCCCTTCCAACTGGGCGAGGGCCTGCGGCCCGCTGCCGACGCAGACGGAAGCGTGGCCCGCCTCGCCGAGCGTTTCCTGCAGCAGGCGGCACAGGGGCGGATTGTCCTCGACGATGAGCACCGGATAACCGGGGGGTGAACTGCTTGGGGCATGCATCATGGAACAGGACCTTTCCTGAGAAAGAAACCTTTGACGAGCTACGGGTTTTCCTCACCCTTGCGGCGCCCGCGCCAATCGCGGATGCTCCAACTCAACTGGTTCCACATGCCGCGCAGCATGCCGGCTTCCGCCACGGACAGTCCCGCCCGGCGAAAAATGTCGCGCAGCGGATTCATCACCGCCTCGGGGCGCGCCGGGTTGAGAAAGGCGATGCGCTGGAGAACCGCTTCCATCTCGGCAAACAGGGCCGTCAGTTCGCCCTGGGCGGCGGGTTCCCCGGCCTCCGGCGCGCCGCCTTCGCCAAATGCGCCGCGACAGGTTTCATAAAGACAGACCAGCACCGCCTGCGCCAGGTTGAGGGAACCCTGGCGCGCACTGGTGGGGATGGTGACGGCATGGCTGCACAAGGCCACCTCGGCATTGGTCAGCCCGGCGTCCTCGCGGCCGAACACCAGGCCGGCGCGACCGGCGGCGGAGAGTCCGGCCAAGTGCGACGGCAACTGGGCCACATCCAGCAGCTCGCCGCGCAAACGCCCGGCTCGCCGCGTGGTGGCCACGCTGATTTCGAGATCGGCCAGGGCGTCCTCGAGACTCCCGTAAAGCTGTGCTTGTCCGAGCAGATCGGCGGCGAACACCGCCATTTTATGCGCCTCGGGATGCAGATGCGGACAGGGATTGACCAGACGCAGGTCGCTTACCCCGAAATTGGCCATGGCGCGACACACCATGCCGATGTTGCCGGGATGGCGGGGTTCGACCAGAATGACGGCCAGGCGCTCAGGCAAGGACAAAGAATTCATGACGGACAGACTCGACGGATCAACGCAAAAAGGGGAGCGGCGGGGCTCCCCTTTTTGCTGGTTGCGCAAAAATTTCAGGCACCGGTCACGGTCAAACCGGCGGGCGGGGTGAAGGTGCGCGTCCCGGCCTCCTGATCGAGCATCAGCAAGCCGCGGCCGTCGCCCTCGACGCGCTTGAGCTTTTTCTTCATCAGCCCGAAGCTCGCCTCTTCCTCCACCTGCTCGGTGACGAACCACTGCAGAAAGATCTGGGTGGCATGGTTGCTTTCGGCGCGGGCGAGATCCATGAGTTTGTTGATGCGATCGGTGACGAAATACTCATGCTCCAGGGCATACTCGAAGACGTCGTAGGGCGAGGCATAGTCGCCCTTGGGCGCGTCAATGGCGTGGAGCACCGCCCGTCCGCCGGCCTCGCAGATGAAGTTGAAAAACATTTCGCCGTGGGTCATTTCCTCCATGGCCTGCACCCGCATCCACACGGCAAAGCCGGGCAGATCCTCGGACTCGAAATAGGCGGCCATGGCCTTGTAGAGATAGGCGGAGAAAAATTCGTTCTTCATCTGCTCGTTCAGGGCATCCTGCAGGGTCTGGCTCAGCATGGCAAATCCTCCGCAAAGGTTGAATAAAGGCTTGGGGTCGTTGAGAGACTGACCGATCCGGTCAATTTATACCAGGCATGTCGGGTTTGTCCAGGCAGGGCCAATAACGAAAAAAGGCAGATCCACCCGCGGCGAACCTGCCCTTGAAACCCTTGCACGGAAACGCGGCTCAGCGATCGTCGAAGACGATGCGACGCAGGCCGTCGATGGCGATGTTGCTGCGATTGATTTCGTCGGTGAAGGGATTGCGAAAGGCGTAGGTCAGATAGGTGCAGTCACAATTGGAAGGAAGAAAGGCGTCCTGCACGATGAACTTGCGACCGTCGACCTTGCGGGTCAATTCGATCTCGCCGGCGCTGATGTCGTTGCCGAACATGCTGTAACTGGCATTGGGGCTTTCGAAAAAGACGACCTCGCCGACGGAATCCATGGGAACCTCGATGGCGGTGCCATTCAGCCAACCCTTGATGACGCTGCGGTCCTCGATGCGAAAAAAGCTGATTTCCTGCCCATCGATGGTGACAAATTTGCCCGAACGGGCGGAGGCCCCCACGGCGGTACCGACCAGCAGGGCCAGGACCAGCATAGGGATGGCGACAAGGCGCAGCCACTTGCAGACATTCATTTCAAAAATCTCCTTTTTATTGTTAATCAAATGACAGAAGTTCTGAAAAGAAAAATTCCGTCGGGCATCCTAGGATCAAGCGGAAGACGTCCTTGACCGACCCTGGAGTCAAGCCGCCGAATATTGCCCGGCGAATTAGCTACCTTTTAAATGGCTGCTGCCAGCATCATCTCTTAGCAGTTTTTGAAAAAAAATTCAACGGTTTTTCCCCGTTTCCACCTGCGGTCAGCCCAAGAAAATCGAGGTCGCCCGAGCTTGATCGGCGGGACGTACGCCCGGTGTCGCCCGCGGAAAAAACCCCGGATTCTCTCGCCCCTGAGCCCTAAACATGCTAACATGCGCGCCGCGCTTGCCAAGCAGCCACATGCAAACCTTTTATTCCTTGAGGTTCCAATTTGCACATAAAATCCGCCGAATTTCTCAAAAGCGCCGTCCACCCCGAGCACTATCCCGAGGAAAGCCTGCCGGAAATCGCCTTTGCCGGACGCAGCAACGTCGGCAAAAGCTCGATGATCAACTGCCTGCTCGGGCGCCGCGGCCTGGTGCGCACCTCCTCGACGCCGGGGCGCACCCAACTGCTCAACTTCTTTACCGTCAACGACGCCTTCCAGTTGGTCGACCTGCCCGGCTACGGCTTCGCCAAGGTGCCCCTGGCGGTCAAGCGCGCCTGGGGACCGATGATCCGCACCTACCTCGAAAAGCGTCGCAGCCTGCGGGCCGTGGTGCTGATCCTCGACATCCGGCGGATTCCCAGCGAGGAGGATTTGCAATTTCTCGATTGGCTCGAGGAATACCAGATCCCGACCATCCTGGTGGTGACCAAGGCGGACAAGGTGACACGGGGCCGGCGGCCGGCTCTTCTTAAGAAAATCGCCGAGGCCTGCGCCCTGCCGGTGGATGCCTTCACCCTGTTCTCCGCCACCAGCCGCGAGGGTCGCGAGGAAGTCTGGGAGCGGGTCGCCCAGGCCCTTGCCCCGGAGGAAAATCCTTGATTTTTCGACCATTGACAGAATTCCATGCCTCTGCTACAAGAGGCTTTGTCTCTCATTTACGTCCATAGAACCATTTTTGTTTCGGGTGCCCGCCCCAGCCACGGCGACGGCGGGAGAATAGGGAAGAGGGTGCGAATCCCTCGCTGCCCCGCAACTGTAAGCGGTGACGAACGCCGGACGACATGCCACTGTTTCCTCGAGAAACGGGAAGGCCCCGGCCAGTAGGAGGATCCGCAAGCCAGGAGACCTGCCCGAACGCCGGTTTGCTCATCCTTCGCGGGAAGGGGTGGGGCCTGTCGTTCGCCTTCATGAACCCCGGCCTCTTTCGCGGAGACCGGGGTTTTTTCGTGGCACACGAAAAGGATGCGCGTGGAAGCGGGATTGATTCAGGTCTATACCGGCGAGGGCAAGGGCAAGACCACCGCCGCCCTGGGGCTGGTGGTGCGCGCTCTCGGTCAGGGACTGCGCGTTCTGCTGGTGCGCTTTCTCAAGACCGAGCAGCCCGCCGGCGGGGAAGTGAGTTTCCTGGAAAAGAGTCCCGGTCTGGACATCCTCAGCGCCGGGGTCGGCGGCATTTACCAGAGCCGGGACCGGGAGTTGCTGCGGCGCAGCGTCACGGAAACCTTTGCCGAGGTCAAACGGCGACTGGCGAAGGAACCCTACGACCTGGTGGTGCTCGATGAGATCAACGGCGTCCTGCACCGCGAATTGCTCGACCTAGGCGACTTTCTGCAATTTCTCGACGAGCGCCCCCCCGGCACGGAACTGGTGTTGACGGGGCGCAACGCCCGGCCCGAGGTGATCGAACGCGCTCACCTGGTCAGCCGCGTCGATAAGATCAAGCATCCCTTTGATCAGGGCATCGCCGCGCGACGCGGCGTGGAGTTCTAGACGCCATGGCACCTGTGGTTTTCATCACCGGCGGGGCACGCTCGGGCAAGAGCGGCTTCGCCCAGCGCCGGGCCGAAGCCTGCTCCGGCCCCCTGCTCTACCTGGCCGCCGCCCAGGCCGCCGATGCGGAGATGGCCGAGCGCATCCGCCTCCATCAGGCCGAGCGCGGCGTGCGCTGGCAGACCCGCGAGGAACCCCTGGAGATTGCCCGCGCCCTGGCAGAGGCTTCGGGTTACGGCGCAGTGCTCTTCGATTGCGTCACCCTGTGGTTGAGCAACCTGCTCTTTCAGCACGAGGAAGATCAGGACAAGATTCTTGAAGCCGTCGACCGCTTGGCCGCCGTGCTGCCGGGCATAAAGATCCCGGTGTTTCTCGTGAGCAACGAGGTCGGCAGCGGCATCGTGCCGGAAAACCGCTTGGCGCGCCTGTTCCGCGACCTGGCCGGCACCGCCAACCAGCGCCTGGCCGCCGTGGCCGACGAGGCCTGGCTGGTCGCCGCGGGCTGCCCATTGCGCCTAAAATAACCTTGTATTTTTTGGAGAAAATCCCCATGCCCGCCCCCACCCTGGTCCAGGCCCTGTCGGCCATCCGCCCCGTCGACCTCGAGCGCATGGCCGCCGTGCAGGCGCGCCTCGACCGCCAGACCAAACCGCGCGGCTCCCTGGGCCGACTGGAGGAATTCGCCCGCCGCTATGTCGCCATCACCGGCCGCGAGGATATCCGCCGCAAGGAAATCTACACCTTCGCCGGCGACCACGGCGTGGCCGAGGAAGGGGTGAGCGCCTTCCCCCGCGAGGTGACGCCGCAGATGGTCTACAATTTCCTCGCCGGCGGGGCCGGGGTCAACGCCCTGGCCCGGCACGCCGGCGCCGAGGTGCGGGTGGTGGACATGGGCGTGGATCATGATTTCGGCGCGCAGCCGGGCTTGATCGCCCGCAAGATCGCCCCCGGCACCGCCAATTTCCGCCGCGGCCCGGCCATGACCCGCGCCCAGGCGCTTGCGGCGGTGGAAACGGGCATCGCCCTGGCCGATGCGGCGGCGGACGCCGGCGTCGACCTGCTCGGCACCGGCGACATGGGGATCGCCAACACCACGCCTTCGGCGGCCATCGCCGCGCTGTTCAGCGGCTTGCCCGTCGCCCAGGTGACCCATCGCGGCACGGGCATCGACGATGCCGCCCTGCGGCACAAGATCGCCGTCATCGAGGAAGGCCTGCGCGTCAACCAGCCCAATCCCCAGGATCCCCTCGACGTGCTGGCCAAGGTCGGCGGCTTCGAGATCGGCGGCATCGCCGGACTGGTGCTGGGCTGCGCGGCGCGTTCCCTGCCGGTGGTGGTGGACGGCTTCATTTCCACCGCCGGCGCGCTCATCGCCTGCGAACTGCACCCGCAGGTACGCGAGTATGTGTTCGCCGCCCATCGCTCGGTGGAAGTCGGCCACGCGGTCTTGCTCGAACGCATGGCCCAGCAGCCCATTCTCGACCTGCACATGCGCCTCGGCGAAGGCACCGGCGCCGCCCTGGCCATGAGCCTCATCGAAGCCGCCCTGCGCGGCCTGCGTGAAATCCAGACGTTCGACGAAGCCGGTGTCAGTCGCGGGAGGGACCAATGAAAACAGAATGGCAGGAACTACGCATCGCCGGGGCTTTTCTGACCCGCTTTCCGGTGGCGCGCGGCGTGGAAGCGCCCCCGGAGCGCCTCGGCCGCAGCATGGCATTTTTTCCCGCCGTCGGCCTGATCCTGGGTCTGGGCCTGGTGGTGCTCAACTGGGCGCTGGGCGCCTTTCTGCCGCGCGCGGTCCTCGACTGCCTGCTGATCCTGCTGCTCATCGCCGCCACCGGCGCCCTGCATCTCGACGGCATGGCGGATCTGGTCGACGGCCTGGCCGGCGGCAAGGACCGCGAGGGCATCCTGCGCATCATGAAGGACAGCCGCGTCGGCGCCATGGGCGTCATCGGCCTGGTCATGGTGCTGTTGCTCAAGTACCTGTCCCTCTACAACCTGCCCGAGGGATACAAGGCCGCGGCCCTGCTCTTCATGCCCTGCGCGGGGCGCTGGATTCAGGTGGTGCTGGCTTCCTTCTGCCGCTACATCCGCCCCGAGGGCGGCACCGGCGGCGCCTTCGTCGACCATGCCGGCGAGCGTGAATTTCTCATCGGCACGGCGACCCTGCTCCTCGCGGCGCTGGTCCTCTTCGGCCTCAAGGGCATCTTCCTCGTGTTCCTCATCGGCCTGGCGGCCATGGTGCTGCTGCGCTTTTTCGAGGCGCGCCTCGGCGGGGTGACGGGCGATGTTCTCGGCGCCGCCACGGAAGTCGTGGAAGTGCTGACCCTGCTGCTGATGCTGGCGGTTCTCGGCGCATGACGTCCCACACCCGCGTCTACCTCATGCGCCACGGCCAGGTCGAAGGCTTCGGCAACAAGCGCTACAACGGCCAGGCCGACGTGGCTCTCACGCCCCTCGGGCGCAGCCAGTCCGAGCAGCTTGCCGCGCGTCTCGCCGAGCGCCCCCTCGCCGCGGTCTACAGCAGCGACCTGTCGCGTTGCGCCTACGCCGCCCGCTGTATCGCGACCGCCCGCGGCCTGGAGCCGGTCTTGCTGCCGGAGGTGCGCGAACTGCACATCGGCGCCTGGGAAGGACGCACCTGGCAGGAATTGCAGGATCTCTACCCCGACCAGTGGCAGGCGCGCCTCAGCGACCTGGTCAACTACCGCGTGCCCGGCGGCGAGAGCCTCGCCGAGATGGCGAAGCGCGTGCGACCGGCCCTGCACGCCCTCGTCGCGCGGCATCGCGGCGAGGAAATCGTGCTGGTGGGCCATGGCGGCGTCAATCGCGTGATCCTCCTCGACGCCATCGGCGCTCCCCTCAAGCAGATGTTCGCCATCGAACAGGATTATGCCTGTCTCAACCTCATCGACTATTTCGCCGACGGCAACGCGGTGGTGAGACTGCTTAATGGCTGAGGCGATTCCCAGCGTCCTGGTCGCCGCCCCGGCGAGCGGCAGCGGCAAGACCACCCTGACCCTGGCCCTGCTGGCCGCCCTGCGCCGACGCGGGTTGCGGGTGGCACCTTTCAAGGTCGGTCCCGATTTCATCGATCCCGGCCACCATGCCGCCGCCTGCGGGCGCCCGTCGCGCAATCTCGACGGCTGGATGTGCGATGAAACAACCGTGCGCGATCTTTTTGCGCGCGGCAGCCGGGACGCGGATATCGCAATCATCGAAGGCGTCATGGGCCTGTTCGACGGAGCCTCCGGCCATGATGACCAGGGCAGCAGCGCCGAGATCGCCCGCTGGCTTGGCGCCCGGGTGCTGCTGGTCATCGACGCCCGCGCCCAGGCGCGCAGCGCCGCCGCCCTCGCCCAGGGTTTCACCCGTTTCGATCCGCGCCTGCAATTTGCCGGGGTCATCTGCAACCGCGTCGGCAGTCCCCGCCACGCCGCAATCCTGCGGCAAGCCTTTGCCTCCGTGGCTGGCCTGCCGCCCCTGCTCGGCTGCCTGCCGCGCGACGCCGAATTGAGCCTGCCCGAACGCCACCTCGGCCTGGTCACCGCCGAGGATGCCGCGCCCGGCGAGGATTTCCACCAGCGCCTCGCTGACTGGCTGGAGCGCCACGTCGATCTCGACCGACTTGTCCCCTGCGTCCCATCGGCCCCCTGCGTCCCATACAACTGCGCCCCGGCCCCGCGGGCAAACCACGGGGCGCGCATCGCCGTGGCCCGCGACCAGGCCTTCTGTTTCTACTACCCGGACAACCTCGAACTGCTGGAAGCCGCCGGCGCCCAACTGGTATTTTTTTCGCCCCTGCGCGACCAGCGGCTGCCGGACAACATCGACGGCCTCTACCTGGGCGGCGGCTACCCCGAACTCCACGCCGCGCAGTTGGCCGCCAATACCACCCTGCTCGCCGCGCTCCGCCAAGCGGCGGAGCGGGGACTTCCCATCTACGCGGAATGTGGCGGTCTGATGCTGCTTGGTGAAAGCATCGACGGCCAGGCCATGGCCGGGGTATTTCCCGCCCGCGCGACGCTGCTCAAACGGCGCAAGGCCCTCGGCTACCGGGAAGTGACCCTGACCGCCGACGGCCTGCTGGGACCGGCGGGCACGCGCCTGCGCGGCCACGAATTTCACTACTCGGAGATGGCCATGCCGCCCGAGGTCGCGCGCACCTATCGCCTGACGCGCCGCGACGGGGAGCTGTTGCCCGACGAAGGCTACCGCCGGGGCAACGTGCTGGGCAGCTACGTTCATCTGCACTTCGGCAGCCATCCCGCGGCTGCCGCCCATTTCGTCAATTTTTGCCGCAAAGGAGCATGATTTCCATGAAGACCGCCATTTTGCTCATGGGCCACGGCTCGCGGGTCGCCGCCGCCAACGACGCCCTGCACGCCATTGCCGCCATGGTGCGCGAGTGCACCGGCTTCAACATCGTCGAAGTCGCGTTTCGCGAACAGCACGCGCCCAACATCCAAAAGGGCATCGACGCATGCGTGGCCCAGGGCGCGCAACGCATCCTGCTCTATCCCTATTTTCTCTTCGCCGGCGCCCACGTGCTCGAGGATCTGCCGGAAGAAATGGCGGAAGCAGCCGCCCGCTATCCCGGCCTGGAAATGGCCCTCGGCGAGCCCCTCGGCGTGCACCCCAAGCTCGGCGAAATCGTCTGCGAGCGCATTGATCACGCCCTGGCCCGGGCCGGCTGGCAGGCCTCGCTCAACACCGCCAAGGCCGGCTGAGCCGCGGCCATGGACGACACCGCGATTCTGCGCGACCCGGCGGCCATCGAGGCGCAAAGCTTCGCCATCATCGATGACGAGGTCGGCGCCCATGCCTACGACAAGCAGCAGTGGCCCGTGGTCCGGCGTGTGATCCACACCACCGCCGACTTCGAATTCGCCCGCACCACCTGGTTCACCCCGGGAGCGGTGGACGCCGCCCTGAACGCCCTGCGCGGCGGGTCGCGCATTCTCTGCGACACCAACATGGTTCTGGCCGGGGTCAACAAAACACGCCTCGGCGCCTTGGGCGGCCGCCTCGCCTGTCATGTGGCCGACGCCGATGTCGCCGCCGCGGCCAAGGCCCAGGGCATCACCCGCTCGATTCTCGCCACGCGCAAGGGCGTCGCGGATGGGGCATCAATTTTTCTCATCGGCAACGCGCCCACCGCGCTCTACGAACTGCTGCGCCTGGCGGCGGCCGGGGTGGTGCGCCCGGCCCTGGTGGTGGGCGTGCCGGTGGGCTTTGTCGGCGCCGAGGAATCCAAGGAGGCACTGCTCGCCTCCGGCCTGCCGGCCATTGTCTGTCGCGGCCGCAAGGGCGGCTCGGCCATCGCCGCGGCCATCCTCAACGCCCTGATGATCCTCGCCGAGGAGGATTGAGCATGGCAATGTCAGGTCCTGTCCGCCGATCCCTCCCCCCCCCCTTTGCCAAAGGGGGAGGCCTCGCGGTATGTTTCCTGGTTCTGGTCATGGGGGTGATCCTTGTGCCCGCCAACGCCGCGGCCATGCACATCTCCGAAGGGATCCTGCCCGCCGGCTGGGCGCTGTTCTGGTTTCTCGCGGCGGCCCCCTTTGTCGCGCTGGGGGTCCGCCAGATCAACCGCCGCAAGAAGATCGACCCCATGTACATCCCCCTGCTCGGCATCTTCGGCGCGGCGGTGTTTGTTTTCAGCTGCTTTCCCATTCCGGTGCCGGTGGCGGGCAGCACCGCCCACCCGGCGGGCACGGGCCTGAGCGCGATTTTTCTCGGGCCCTTCGCCAGCGTGGTCATTGCCTTCCTTTCCCTGCTGCTGCAGGCCCTGTTCCTCGCCCACGGCGGCCTCACCACCCTGGGCGGCAACACCTTTTCCATGGGTGTGGTCGGCTCCTTCGGTGCCTTCGGCGCCTTTCTCCTCACCCGTCGCCTCGGCCTGCCCCTGTTCTGGTGCGGCTTTGCCGCCGGGGTGGCAGCGGATCTGCTCACTTATCTGAGCACCTCCCTGGAGTTGGCCCTGGCCCTGCACGGGGACCATTCCTTCTGGGGGGTTCTGGGACAGATCTATCTGGCGTTCATGCCCACGCAAATTCCCTTGGCGCTGCTCGAAGGGGCCGTCACTGGCGGCATCCTCGTCTATGTGCGCAGGAACCGTCCCGACATCCTGCGCAAGGTCGGACTAACCCGGGAGGCGGCGACATGAAAAACGCCCTGGCCCTTCTGGCATTGCTGCTGAGCCTGGCCCTTGGCGCGGCGGCGGGCGCCGAGGAGGAGCGCCCCAAGTGGCCCGGCGTCGATGAAATGGTGGTGGAGAAATTCGCCCGGGAGTTGGGTCGTGAACCGCGCGAACCCTTCATCGACACCGATCAGGGCGATTTGCTGCTGTTTCTGTTCGCTCTGGCCGGCGCCGCCGGCGGCTTCGTCATGGGCTATTACTGGCACAAGATTTTCGTGGCCGGGAAAAAGGAACCGCCATCCCAATGAGCGGCGCTCATCAGTTCATCGACGCCCAGGGCGACAGCCGCCGCCTGCTGGTGGCCCTCGACGGCCGCGTCAAGCTGGTGCTGTTGCTTGCCGCCCTGCTCGTCAACCTGTTGGCCGGCGGCCTGCGCGTGCCCCTGCTGCTGTTGCTGCTGGCGGCGGTCTTGGTCATGGCGGCAGGCGTGCCGCCCCGGGCCTTCGCGAAGCGCATGGCGGTGCCGGTCCTCATCGCCCTGGTGGCCCTGCTCACCCAGCTGTTCTGGGTCAAGGACGGCGAACTCCTGCTGCGCGTGCCGCTTCTGGCCTGGGAATGGCTCATCACCAGCGGTGGCGTGCGGCGCGGTCTGGAGCTGGCCCTGCGCATCCTCGGCGGCATGGGCGTGCTGCTGTTCTTCGCCCTGACCACGCCCCTGCCCGAGTTGCTGCGCGCGGCGCGTTTCTTCCGCTGCCCGCCGGTGCTGGTGGAATTGGCCATGATCATGTACCGTTATATTTTTCTGCTGCTGGAGGAAGGGGTGCGCGTCCGCAACGCGCAGAAAAGCCGCCTGGGCTACGTCAGCCCGCGCGCCGGCCTGAACTCCTCGGCGATCCTCGGCGGCATGCTGATCCTGCGCACCTTCGACCGCGCCGAGCGCAACTTCGCCGCCATGCTGTGTCGCGGCTACCGAGGCGCCCTGACCGACGTCATGACGCGCCCGCTGCCCAAGCGCGACGCATGCGTCCTGCTTTTCGGCCTAGGCCTGCTGCTGACAATTTTCACCCTGCGCTGATGGTTTTTTCATCAGCTTTGGTCTTTGCCTTTCACCTATGACAAATGACCAAGGACAAACAACGGTTTTTCCCATGCCCCTGCTCAAAATCGAGAATCTGCACCATACCTACGAGGACGGCACCCCCGCCCTCAACGGCATCGACCTGGAAATCGAGCCGGGCGAGTTTCTCGCCGTGCTCGGCTCCAACGGCAGCGGCAAGACCACCCTGATCAAGCACCTCAACGGCCTGCTGCGTCCCACCCTCGGCCGGGTGCTGTTCACCGGCAAGCCCATCGAGAGCGTCGCCGATCGCGAGGTGTTCAGCCGCATCGGCATCGTCTTCCAGGATCCCAACGACCAGTTGTTCGCCTCCACCGTCGAGGAAGACGTCGCTTTCGGCCCGACCAACATGGGCCTCGCGCCCCAGCAGGTCAAGGAACGGGTGCACGAGGCCCTGCACCGGGTGGGCATGGAGGACTTCGCGCGCAAGTCGATCCATGCCCTCTCCCACGGTCAGAAAAAACGCATCTGCGTCGCCGGCATCCTCGCCATGGCGCCCCAGGTGATCATCCTCGACGAACCGACGGCGGGCCTCGATCCCATGGGGGTGCATTCCCTCATGCACCTGCTGGAGGATCTCAACAAGAAACAGGGCGTGACCATGATCATGGCCACCCATGTGGTCGATCTGGTGCCCCTGTTCATGAGCAAGATCGCCATTCTGAGCAAGGGCCGCGTCCTGCGCTTCGGCACCCCCGGCGAGGTGTTCGGCGATGCCGAGGCCATCGAGAAGGCCAAGCTGCACCTGCCCCTCATCGCCGAGCTGATGAACATTCTCAAGACCCGCGACCACGTCAAGCTGCACCACATTCCCCTCACCGTGGGCGAGGCGCGGCGCGAGATTCTGCGGCTGCTTTCGGTGCAGGATGTCATCGAACGTGTCTAAAAAACGGGGCCGCACCCTGCGCAGCGGCTTCACCACCGGCGCCTGCGCGGCCGCGGCGGCGCGCGGCGCGGCGCTGATGCTGCGCGACCAGCGGCGGGTGGACGAGGTCGACATCGCCCTGCCCGCCGGCTTTACCGCGACCTTTGCCCTGCACGGCCAGCGCTTCGATGGCCAAAGCGCCAGCTGCTTCGTGGTCAAGGATGCGGGCGATGATCCCGATGTGACCCACGGCGTCGAGCTCCATGCCGAGGTCCGTCTCGGGCGCGGTGAAGAGGATATCCTGATTGTCGGCGGGACCGGCATCGGGCGCGTCACCAAGCCGGGGCTGGCACTGCCCGTGGGTGAGTGGGCCATCAACCCCGTGCCGCGCCGCATGATCGCGCAGGCGGTGCTGGAGGTGCTGCCGCCCCGGTCCCCGTCGCTGAGGCCCCAGGTCGTTGTGAGCATCCCCGACGGCGCGCGGCGCGCGGCGCAAACCCTCAATGCGCGCCTCGGCATCCTCGGCGGACTGTCCATTCTCGGCACCAGCGGGGTGGTGCGACCCATCTCCCACCAGGCCTGGACCGACACCCTCGATGTCGCCCTCGACGTGGCGCGCGCCGCCGGTTGCCGCCGGGTGGTGCTCTCCACCGGGCGCAGCAGCGAATTGGCCGCCCGGAACGTCCTTGGCCTGCGCGAGGAAGCCTTCATCATGATGGGCGATTTCACCGAGTACTGCCTGACCGCCTGCCACCGCAAGGGCATCGCGGACCTGATCCTCGCCGCCCAGTTCGCCAAGCTGGTCAAGATCGCCTGCGGCCATGGGCACACCCATGTGCGCAGCGCGCGTCTCGACCTCCTCGAACTGGCCGGTTGGGCGGCAACCCTCGGCCTTGACGGATCCCTGATTAAAAAGATAGAGTTTGCCAACACCGCGCGGGAGGTGCTGGCCGAACTGGGGCCGCACCATCCTCTCGTCGACGAGGTGGCCCGGCGCGCCCTGATCTGGATCGGCCGGCGCGCCCCCGGCGCGGAGCGGGGCATCCTGCTGGTCGGTTACGATGGAAACGCGGTGCGCCGCTTCGGCCCCCCAGGGCTCTTTACGGAAGGAACGGTTCCATGAGCAAGAAAATTTACGTCATCGGCGCGGGCGTCGAGGGACAGGAAGGCTTCGGCCGCCGCGCCCTGGAACTGATCGCCCAGGCCCAGGTGCTGATCGGCGGCGAGCGGCAGCTGGCCCTGTTTCCCGAGCATCCCGGTCGCAAGGTGGCCGTCACCAACAATCTCGCCGAGATCGTCGAGCTGCTCAACGGCATCCAGGACAAGGCGGTGGTGCTGACCTCCGGCGACCCGCTGTTCTTCAGCATCGGCCGCTATCTGCTGCGCAACCTGCCCGGCGCGGAGCTGGAATTCGTCCCCAACGTCAGTTCCGCCCAGTACGCCTTCGCCAAGATCAAGGAACCCTGGGACGACGCGGTGTTCATCAGCGCCCACGGCCGCGGCCTGAAAAAGGCCGTGGACCGCATCGTCGCCAACGACAAGGCGGCGATTCTCACCGACGAGGTCAACACGCCCCGCGCCATCGCCGAGGAATTGGCGGCGCGCGGGCGCGAGGGCTATGCCGCCTACCTGTGCGAGGAACTGGGCACGCCGCGCGAGCGCATCCTCGCCACCGACGTCAAGGGCCTGCTGGAGATCGAGGCGGCGCCCCTCAACGTGCTCATCCTCATCAAGGAATACGACGCGGACGGCGACGCCTACGTTCCCACCCTGGGCATTCCCGACGAGGCCTTCGCCGCCGTCAAGAAGCTCATCACCAAGGAGGAGGTGCGCGTTATCACCCTGGCCAAGCTGCAGTTGCGCCACGACATGACGTTGTGGGACATCGGCGCCGGCTCGGGCTCGGTGAGCATCGAAGCCGATCACCTGCTGCCCAACGGGCGCATCTTCGCCGTCGAGCGCAATGCCCAGTGCCTGCAGTTCATCCGCGACAATCTGCGCAAGTTCAACACGCGCAACGTCTCCCTGGTGGAAGGCGAGGCGCCCGCCTGCCTGGAGGCCCTGCCCGACCCCGATCGCGTGTTCATCGGCGGCTCCGGCGGCAATCTCTGGGACATCCTGCACAGCGTCGACGGCCGCCTGAGCGCCGGGGGACGCATCGTGCTCAACGCCATCACCCTCGACACCCTCACCGGCGCCACGGAATTCTTCGACAACGCCGGCTATGACGTCGAGGTGACCGTGGTCAACATTTCGCGCACCCGGCCCCTCACCGACTACAAGATGTTCGAGGCCAACAACCCGGTGTTCATCATCACGGCCGCCAAGGGATGAAGATTTTTCCCCTGGCCATCGTCGGCGTCGGCCCCGGCGATCCCGAACTGGTAACCCTCAAGGCGGCGCGCCTCATCGGCGCCGCCGACGTGGTCCTCGCCCCCCTGGGCGACCGCTCGGACGCGAGCATCGCCGAGGGCATCATCGCCGGACTGGTCGACCGCGACCGGCAGCAGGTGATCCGCCAGGTCTATCCCATGTCCAAGAACCCGGCGGAGATGGAGGGTTTCTGGCGCGACGCGGCGCGCCAGGCGGCGGCCTTGGTGCGCGCCGGGAAAAAAGTGGTGTTCATCACCCTCGGCGACCCCCTGCTCTACAGCACGGCCCTCTACCTGGCGCGCGAACTGCGCGACCAGGCCCCCGAGATCGCCGTGGACTTCGTCTCCGGCGTCTCCTCCATCAACGCCGCCGCCGCCCGCGCCGGCCTGCCCCTGGCCCTCGCCGACGAACGCCTGGCGGTGCTGCCTGCCACCTTCGAGGGCGACAAGCTGCGGCGCGCCCTGGAGGATTTCGACACCCTGGTGCTCATGAAGGTGCATCGGGTGTTCGACAAGATATGCGCGTTGTTGCAGGACATGGATCTGTTGCGGCAGGCCGTTTACCTCAAGCGCGTGGGCCTGGCCGAGGAGCGCCTGTTCACCGACCTTACCCGCGTCACCGCCGAGGATCTGGATTACCTGTCACTGATCATCGTGCGAAAATAACCCGCCTGGAGAACATCGTGCCAAAAGTCCTCTTCGTCGGCGCCGGACCCGGCGACCCGGAACTGATCACCCTCAAGGGCCTCAGAAGCCTGCGCCAGGCCGATCTGGTCGTCTATGCCGGCTCCCTGGTGAATCGCGCGCTGCTGGCGGAACTCAAGCCGGAGGCCCGGGCGGTGGACAGTGCGCCCCTGGCTCTGGAGGAGATTGTTTCCTGCATGGCCGCGGCCGTGGCGGAAGGCAAAAGCGTGGTGCGCCTGCACACCGGCGATCCCAGCATCTACGGCGCCATTCAGGAGCAGATCGAGGCCCTGGCCGCCCTGGGCATCGGCGCCGAAGTGATTCCCGGCGTGACCGCCGCCTGCGCTGCCGCCGCCGCCCTCGGCCAGGAGTTGACTCTGCCGGAAGTCTCCCAGACGGTGGTCATCAGCCGCCGCGAGGGACGCACCCCGGTGCCCGAGCGGGAACAGCTCCAACGCATTGCCGCCTTGGGCGCAACCCTGTGTCTCTACCTGTCCGTGGGCATGATGGAGGAAGTCGTCGCCGAACTGCTCGCCGGCGGCGCCTACCTCCCCACCACCCCGGTGGCGGTGGTGAGCAAGGCGAGCTGGCCCGACGAACGGCGCATCGAGGGCACCCTGGGCGACATCGCGGATAAAGTCAAACAGGCAGGCATCAGCCGTCAGGCCATCATCCTCGTTGGCGACGTCCTCAACGCCCGCCGCCAGGGCGTCGGCGAAAAATCCAAACTCTACGACCGCAACTTCGTCCATGGATTTAGGGGCTAAGGTTTTCTACCAAGGGCCAAGGACAAATGACCAAGGACAGCCTTTAACCATGATCGCCATCATCGCCATTACCCCCGGCGGCGCGGCCCTCGCCCGTCGTTTGAGCCGTGAACTGCCGCACAGCGCGGTGTTCGCCCCGGCGCGCCTGGCGGAGGCCGGCGACCAGGTATTTCATCAGCCCCTCGCCGAGTTGCTGCCCGAGCTTTTCGCTCAGGCGCGCGGCCTGGTGTGCATCATGGCCGCCGGCATCGTCGTGCGCCTGCTCGCGCCGCATTTGAAAAACAAGGCGGAAGACCCGGCGGTTGTGGTCATGGACGAGGCCGGACACTTCGCCGTGAGCCTGCTCTCCGGCCATCTCGGCGGCGCTAACGACCTGGCCCGGCAGACCGCCGCGGCGGTGGGCGCCCAGGCGGTCATCACCACCGCCACGGACGTCAACGGACTCATGGCCTGGGACGACATTGCCCGCCGCGAACAGCTGACTATCGAACCCCTGAGCAACATCCGCCGTCTCAACCGCCTGCTTTTGGAGCGCGCGAACATCGCCCTGGTGGATCGTCGCCGGCGCGTCAGCCACTACTTTCTGCCCCACAGCGGCGTGACCCCCGTCGCCAATTTCGCCGAAGCCATGCAAAGCCAGTTTGCCGGACAGGTGTTCGTCACCCACCGTGTTCTGGGCCGGGTGGGCGCGCCGGACAATCTGTTGCTGCTGCGCCCCAAGGATCTGGTGGTGGGCATCGGCTGCAATCGCGACACCAGTGCCGCCGAGATCGAGGCGGCGGTGCTCGCCGAGTTCGCCGCTGCCTTTCTTGCGCCGGCCAGCATCGCCGCGCTTGCCACCATCGAAGACAAGGGCGATGAAGCCGGCCTGCTCGCCTTTGCCGAGAAGCTGGGCGTGCCCCTGCGGCTATTTTCCGCCCGGCAGCTCAATGCCGTCGAGGCGCCCTCGCCCCCTTCACCCCACGCCCTGGAAGCCGTCGGCGCCAAGGGCGTCTGCGAGCCGGCGGCCCTGGTGGCGAGCGGCGCACGCACGCTGCTGATCAAGAAAAAGAAGCGCGGCAACCTCACCCTGGCCGTGGCGGAGTTGGCCTGATGGGCAAGCTCTTCGTCATCGGCCTGGGTCCCGGCGGCCCGGAGCACCTGACCCCGGCGGCGCGCGCCGCGCTGGAAGAGGCGCAGGTGGTGGTCGGCTATCAGACCTACATGGATCTGGTGATGCCGCTGCTCGAAGGAAAAAAACTTCTGGTCTCGGGCATGCGCCAGGAGGTGGAGCGCGCTCGGCAAGCCCTGGCCGAGGCCGTGCGGGGCGAGGTCGTTGCCCTGATATCCTCGGGCGACGCCGGTATCTACGGCATGGCCGGGTTGGTGCTGGAGACGGCCCAGGGCAGCGACACCGAGATCCAGATCATCCCCGGCGTGTCGGCGGTGCAGGCCGCCGCCGCGGCCCTCGGCGCGCCCCTCATGCATGATTTCGCCGTCATTTCCCTCTCCGACCTGCTCACCCCCTGGGAGCTCATCCGCCGCCGCCTTGACGCGGCGGGCCGCGCCGATTTCGTCGTCGCCCTCTATAACCCACGCAGCCACGGCCGCGCCACCCAACTCGACGACGCGCGGCGCATTCTGCTGCGCCATCGCCACCCGGAAACGCCGGTCGGTCTGGTGCGTCATGCCGGGCGCGCCCAGCAGCAGGCCTGGGTCGCGGAACTGGGCTCATTCGACGACAGCGCAGTGGACATGAGCACCCTGGTGATCGTCGGCAACAGCAGCACCTTCGTCGACGGCGCGGGGCGCATGATCACGCCCCGAGGCTATGCAAACCGTTACCAAGAAGCCGGCATCGGGCAGCGACACTGCCAGACTCGGGCGGCGGCAACCGAGGCGGGGCAACCGCCGGCCCAGGCGTTGTTTGTCGGCGGGACCGGCTCGGACGTGGGCAAGAGCGTGATCGCCGCCGGACTGTGCCGCCTGTTCCGGCGCCGGGGCTTTTCGGTGGCGCCCTTCAAGGCGCAGAACATGGCCCTCAACTCGGCGGTCACGCCCGAGGGCGGTGAAATCGGCCGCGCCCAGGCCCTGCAGGCGGCGGCCTGTGGTCTTGCGCCGCACACGGACATGAACCCCATCCTGCTCAAGCCCAATTCGGAAACCGGCTCCCAGGTTATCGTCCAGGGTCGGGTGCTGGCCAACATGAGCGTACGCGACTACCACGCCTTCAAACCCGAGGCCTTCGCCCGGGTGCGGGAATCCTTCGCGCGGCTGGCCGCCGCCCATGAGCTGATCGTCATGGAGGGGGCGGGCAGCATCGCCGAGATCAACCTGCGCGAGCACGACATCACCAATCTCAAGGCCGCGGCGCTGGCTCAGGCGCCGGTGCTGCTGGTGGCCGACATCGACCGCGGCGGGGTGTTCGCCGCCATCCTCGGCACCCTGGAACTGCTGCGTCCCGAGGAGCGCGCCCAGATCGCCGGGGTGATCATCAACCGTTTTCGCGGTGACGCGAGCCTGCTCGCCCCGGGCATCGCCGAAATCGAGGAGCGCACCGGCGTCCCGGTGCTGGGCGTGGTGCCCTGGATCGATCTGCGCCTGCCGGAAGAGGACTCCGTGGCCCTGGCGCGCAAAAAGGCCCAGGGCGGACGCCCCCTGCGCATCGCCGTCATCCGCCTGCCGCGCCTGTCCAACTACACGGATTTCGACGCCCTGGAGCGCGAGGCCGACGTGGATCTGCTCTATGCGAGCAGCGCGGAGGAACTGGCCGACTGCGACCTGCTGATCCTGCCCGGCAGCAAGAATACCCTGGAGGATCTCGCCTGGCTGCGGGAGCGGGGGCTGGCGACTGCGATTCTTGCCCATTATCGGGCGGGTGGACGGGTGATCGGCATCTGCGGCGGCTTCCAGATGCTCGGCCAGGGGATCAGCGATCCCTCCGGCATGGAATCCGCCCAGGGCGAGATGGCGGGACTGGGCCTGCTTGACATTTTCACCACCCTACGCAGCGCCAAACAGACCCATTTGGTCAGCGCCCTGCCCCTGCCCGCCGCGACCGCCCTCGGCTTCGCACCCGAGGCAGTGCTCGGCGGCTATGAAATCCACCTGGGCGAAACCGTTCGCGGCGCCCAGGCGGCGCCACTGCTGAGGCTCAGACGCCAGGGCGAGGATCGGGAACTGGAGGACGGCGCCCTGAGCGCGGATGGCCGGGTGTGGGGCACTTATCTGCACGGCCTTTTCGACAATGCCGTGGCGCGCCGTGCCCTGCTCGCCCCCTTGCGCCAGGCACGCGGGCTGGCCGCGCCAGACGCGGACAGCCACGACCTAGATGCCGAACTCGACCGACTGGCCAATCACCTCGCCGCCCATCTGGATCTGGACCGCCTCGGCGCCCTGCTGCATCTTGACCTTCGGGAGACCTCCTCATGCTTGGCTGGCTGATCCTCTGCGCCTTTGCCCTCGACCTGCTCCTCGCCGAACCGCGCCGCATTCCCCATCCGGTGGTGGGCATCGGGCGGCTCATCGAAAAACTCGAAATCGCCCTCGCCGTGCTGCGCAACCGGCGCCGCGCGGGCATCATCCTGGTGATTCTCACCCTGCTCATCACCGGCCTGGTCACCTGGGGTCTGCTCGCCCTGTTCAGGGGCATCCATCCTTTCCTGGGCTTTGCCCTCGGGGTGTGGATCGCCTTCACCACCCTGGCGCTGCGCTCCCTGCACAAGGAAAGTCGCGAGGTGGTGCGCTGGGTGGAAAAGGGCAACCTGTCCGAGGCACGCCGCGCCCTGTCCCTCATCGTCGGCCGCGAAACCCGTACCCTCGACGAGCAAGGGATTCTCAAGGCCTGCATCGAAACCGTGGCGGAAAACACCTCCGACGGCCTGGTGGCGCCCCTCTTCTACCTGTTCATCGGCGGGCCGCTGCTCGCCATCCTCTACAAGGCGGTCAACACCCTCGACAGCATGGTCGGCTACCTCACCGACCGCTACCGGGAACTGGGCTGGGCGGCGGCCAGGATGGACGATCTGGCCAACTGGATTCCGGCGCGCCTCACCGCCTTTCTGATGATCGTGGCGGCCTTTCCCTTGGGCCTCAACGGCTTCAACGCCCTGCGCATCACCCTGCGCGACGCGCGCAAGCACCGCAGCCCCAACGCCGGCTGGCCCGAGGCGGCCGCCGCCGGGGCCCTGGGCATCCAGCTCGGCGGGCCGGCGGTGTATTTCGGTGAGCGGGTGGAAAAAGTGACCCTCGGCGACGCCGAGCAGCCCGTAACCCTGGCCAGCTACTACCGCATGGTGCGCCTCATGTACCTGACCGCCATTCTGGCCCTGGGGCTCGGCTTGGCCGTGCTCGGACTGATTTTCTGAGGAACGGGGCAGGTCATGAAATCCCCCGAGCACGGCGGCAACGTCCTGCAAACAGCCCGCGAACTGGGCCTGTCGCCCGAGGCCATCCTTGATTTCTCCGCGAGCATCAATCCCCACGGGGTGCCGCAAGGCGTCCTGGCCGCCATCCGCGCGTCCCTGGCACGCATCCAGCACTATCCCGAAATCGACGGCGGGTCCCTGCGCGAGGCCCTGGCCGCCCATCACCGCTTGCCGGCGGAGCATTTCCTGCCGGGCAGCGGCTCCACGGAGCTCATCTACCTCTTGCCGCGCGTGCTGCGTCCCCGGCGTGCCCTGCTGGTGGCGCCCTGCTTCAGCGAATACGAGCGCAGCCTGAGCCAGGTCGGCTGCGCCGTTGAATTTCTGCCCCTCTCCCCGGCCGACGGCTTCAGTTTCGATCCCCAGCGCCTACTCAACCGCCTCGAACCGGACACGGATCTGATCCTCATCGCCAACCCGGCCAATCCGACGGGTCGCGCCACCCCGCCCGAGGCGTTGCTGGACTTGGCCGCCCGCGTTCGGGAGCAGGCCCTGGTGCTGATCGACGAGGCCTTTGTCGATTTCTGTCCGGAGCATTCCCTGCTGCCGTACCTGGGCAAGGAGCGCAACCTGTTCGTGCTGCGCTCCCTGACCAAGTTCTACGCCATCCCCGGCCTGCGCGCCGGCTACCTGGCCGGTCCCCCGCGAACCGTCGCGCGCCTGGCCCAGGCCCGCGAGCCCTGGACGCTCTCGACGCCGGCACTGGCCGCGGCCCATGCCTGCCTGGCGGAAGAGGCGTTTCGCCGCCAGACCTGGGAGCTCATCCCCCAGTGGCGCGAGCAATTGCAGCGGGGCTTGGAGGAACTGGGGCTAAGGGTGTTTTCGAGCTCGGCCAACTACCTGCTGGCCCGTCTTGGGGAAGGCGCGCCGAGTGCCACGCAGGTGAGCGCGGGTCTGCGCGAAAAGGGCATCCTGCTGCGCGATTGCAGCAATTTTCCGGGGCTGGATCAACGCTATGTGCGCGCGGCGGTGCGCCTGCCCGACGAGAACCGTCGGCTGCTGGCGGCGTTGCGGCTCATTCTGCAAAAGTCCGACATCTAGAGGGTACCGCGCGGACCGGCGCCGCGTCTTTTCCAGTCGCTCAGCCGCATGGCCGGCGCTTCGATCCTGGCCAGCAGCCCCTCCAGCCAACGCCGGTACCAGGGGCGCCGCCGCCATTCCTCGTAGCTGATTTCCGCGCTCACCGCCAGGGCATTTTCAAACAGCACGTGCAGCTGCTCGGCAATCAGTCCGTCGGCAAGTTCCTGATTGGCCTCCAGATTCCAGCGATGATTCCAGCGGTCGAGGTTGCTCGAGCCCAGGCTCGCCCAGCCGTCGCACAGCACGAACTTGGCGTGCTGAAAGCGCGGCTGGTACTCGAAAATCCGCACGCCGTTGCGCAGCAGCGGTTCGTAGTAGCGCCGCCCCAGGTGGCGGATGCTGGGGTGATCGCTCAAGGGGCCGGGCAGCAGCAGGCGCACGTCGATGCCGCGCCGTGCCGCCTGCTGGAGAGCGCGCCGCAGTTTGAGAGGCGGCAGGAAATAGGCGGTGGCCAGCCACACCCGATAGCGGGCTTGGCGCACCTGCATGACAAAGGAGCGCAGGATTTCCGAACGGCTCATGGCCCGGCCGTGAATGGCGACACGCCCGGGACTGCCGGGCGCAAGCAGCGGCGGCGTCTCCAGGTGCAAAGCTGGAGGATCGTCCACGACGCGCCGCCAGGTATCGCAAAACAGAGCCTGCCAGTCGGCGACGCAGGCCCCGCGGATTTCGAGCATGGTTTCATGCCACCAGCGCTCGGGCGACAATTGCGGATCGAAATCGTCGCTAATGCCGGCCCCGCCGGTAAAGGCCACCTCGCCGTCCACCACCAGCAGCTTGCGGTGGTCGCGGATCAGCAGGCGCACGAATCCACGCCAGCGCAACGGATTGAAATAGGCCAGCCGGATACCCGTGGCGGCCAGCCGCTGACGGTCGGGGCGCCGCAGCCAGAACGCCCCCAGATCATCGAGCAGAACCCATACCTCCACCCCCCGCGCCGCCGCCTCCCCCAGAGCGGCAATGAAGCGATCGGCGGTTTTCCCCGAATCGACCAGGTACATTTCCAGGAAAATGTAGCGGCGCGCCCCGGAAATGGCTTCCAGCATGGCGGGATAGAACTCGTTGCCGTTCACCAACAGACGAAACTGGTTCCCCGCGCGCCAGGTGAAGCGATATTTGCCCTTCTTCTCCCGATGCATCCGCCCTCCTCAGCCGTCCCGCCAGTCGAGGCGTCCCTCGGGGCGCGCGCCCCGAAAGTCTCCCTACTTCAGACACTCGCGGATCGCCTCCTCTTTTCTCATCCGCTTCAGGATCTTCTTCTCCGCTTCCACCAGGATGAAGATCGATGCCGTGAGGATCAGGAGACGCAGCCAGTCCCCGAGAGGCAGTCCCGCCGTGCCGAACAGGGCCTGGAACGAGGGCAGGTAGGTAAAAAACAGCTGCAGAACGACGATGATCCCCACCGCGCCGAGGATGACCCGGTTTCCCAGCAGGCCCTCGCGGCTCAGCACCGATTGGTGCAGATAGCGAATATTGAACAGGTAGAAGATCTGATAAAAGATCAGGGTGTTGACCGCGGTGGTGCGCGCCACCTCAAGGGTTTCCCCGTGGAAGCGATCCCACAGGAAAAGTCCCAGGGTGCCCATGACCATGACCGCCGAGATAAAGACGATGCGCCACCCCAGGAAGGCCCCGATCAGGGGCTCGTCGGGGGAACGCGGCACGCGACACATGACGTCGCCCTCGGGCTTTTCAAAGGCCAGGGACAAGCCGAGGGTCACCGCGGTCACCATGTTGACCCACAGAATCTGCAAGGGCGTGATGGGCAACTCGATACCCATCATGACCGAGGCGATGATGATGCCCGCCTGCGCGCCGTTGGTGGGCAGAATGAAGCCGAGGGTCTTCTTGATGTTGTCGTAGATGGTACGGCCTTCCTCGACGGCATGGGCAATGGAAGCGAAATTGTCATCCGCCAGGACGACCTCCGCAGCCTCCTTGGCGGCTTCGGTTCCCTTGAGACCCATGGCCACGCCGACATCGGCGCGCTTGAGGGCCGGCGCATCGTTGACCCCGTCGCCGGTCATGGCGACCACCTCCCCGCCCTCCTGCAGGGCGCTGACCAGGCGCAGCTTGTGTTCCGGGCTGACCCGCGCGAAGATATCCGCCTTGCGTGCGACGACCTGCAATTGATCCTCATCCATCTCTTCGAGTTGCTTGCCCGTCACCGCGGCGCGCTGGGACTTCAAGCCGATCTGCTCGCCGATGGCGGAGGCGGTCAGGGCATGATCCCCGGTGATCATCTTCACCCGGATGCCCGCGTTGTGGCATTGCCTGACCGCCTGCACCGCTTCTTCCCGAGGCGGGTCGATGAGGCCGAACAGACCGAGCAACGTCATCTCTCCCGCCACATCGGAAAAACCCAGTTCGCGCTTGTCGCCGACCGGCTTGCTCGCCAACGCCAGGGTGCGTTGCCCCAGGCGCGCGATTTCCTCGATTTTTTCCTGCCAGAACCCTGGATTCAAGGGCTGGTCCTGCCCCTCGAAACGCTGCCGGGAGCAGATTTCCAGCACGCGCTCCGGAGCGCCCTTGAGGTAGATGAAGCCATGGCCCGCATGGTCATGGTGCAGGGTTGCCATGAATTTGTGCTCGGATTCAAAGGGAATGGTGTCGACGCGCGGGTACTCCTGCCGGCAGAAATCCTCGTTAAGCCCGGCCTTCATCGCCAGGGCCAGCAGCGCGCCATCGGTGGGATCGCCCTGGACCTGCCAGCTTCCGGAACGCTGCCGCAAGGCTCCATCGTTACAGAGCAGCGCGCCGCGTGCCGTTTCGAGCAGCAGCGCATCCTCATCGGGCGCCACCTCCCGTCCGTCGCGGGAAAAACCGCCGTGGGGATCATAGCCCACGCCCTCGATCCGATAGAATCCCTCGGCCGTCACCAGGGTGGTCACGGTCATTTCATTGCGGGTGAGGGTCCCGGTTTTATCCGAGCAGATCACCGTCACCGAACCCAGGGTTTCCACGGCGGGCAGGCGGCGGATGATGGCGTTGCGCCGCGCCATGCGTTGCACGCCCAACGCCAGGGTAATGGTGATGATGGCCGGCAAGCCCTCGGGAATGGCCGCGACGGCCAGGGCGACGGCGGCGAAAAAGAGTTCGACGAAGGAATAGTCGCGAATCAGCAGGCCGAATCCCAGGGTGCCCAGGGTCAGAGCCAGAATGACGGCGGTCAGCCACTTGCTGAATTCGCCAATGCGCCGGGTCAGGCGCGTCGTCAAACTCTCCACCCGCGCCAGCAGGGCGCTGACCTTGCCGAGTTCGGTGGCTTCGCCGGTGGCCGTCACCACGCCCGTGCCCTGGCCGTAGCTCACTAGCGTGCCGGAGAAGGCCATGCTCGCGCGATCGCCGAGGGCGGCGTCCGGCGCGACGGCCGCCGTCGTCTTTTCCGAGGGCACCGATTCCCCCGTCAGGGCCGCCTCCTCGATGCGCAGATCCTTGACCTTGATGAGCCGCAGGTCGGCGGGCACCTTATCGCCCGATTGTAGAAACACGATGTCGCCGGGCACCAGATCCTCGGCCTTGACGGCGACCCGGTGCCCGTCGCGCAAGACCATGGCTTCGTGAGTCAGGATGCCGCGAATGGCATCGACGGCTTTTTCCGCCTTGCCCTCCTGGATAAAACCGATCAGGGCATTGATCACCACCACGCCCAGTATCACGCCGGCATCGAGCCAGTCGGCCAGCAGGGCGGTGACGGCCGCCGCCCCCAGAAGCACATAGATCAGCAGGTTGTGAAACTGCATGAAAAAGCGCGCCCAGGCACTGCGCTGGCGCGGCGGCGGCAATTGGTTGGCTCCATAACGGCGCAGGCGCTCCTCGACCTCGGCGCCGCTCAGGCCCTCTTCCGAGCCACCGAGGCGATTCATCACCTCCTCGATGGTCAGGGCGTGCCAGATGGCACCAGGATAACCCTTGTCCGCGCCTTTTCCCACATCACTCATGCTCGCCTCCCCGCGCGACAGACCCTTGGGCCACCGTCCTCTCCCCCGGCGTCTCCGCTTCCACGACGGATCGGCCGTTCTTCAGCACGGAGCGCCATTTCAAGCGGCCCTCGCTGAAGGTCTGCGGCTCACCGTGGGAAACCACCAGCCAGTAGGCAATCGCCATGGCCAGGGTCACCCCCGCCGTCGCCCAGACATATTCAGGCGCGATGACCTCGAAGTCGAGAATGATGACCTTACGGGCGATGGCCATCAGCGCGGTGGCCAGGACGATCTTGACGTGGATCACGTCGTCGCGCAGGTAAATGATGATGTTGACGAAGATTTCGATGGCGATGAGCACCGCCATGAAGGCTCCGAAAGTGGCCAGAATATCGCTGATGGTGAGCATCATGAAGGGCGGCTGGGTGAGTTTCTTGTACAGCACCCAGCACACATCGACCACACCCCAGATAATAACGGCGGTCATCAGCACGGCCAGAACACGCACGGCCCAGCGGATGATCGCGCGCAAATGCTGCACCAGGGGTTCCTTGGGATTGTAAAATTCATCCATAAGTCGTTTCGCTCCCGGTCAATGGCAGTCGCAGTCGGCGAGCTGCTTTTGTGCATCGCACCGGCAGTCATCGCCCGAGGCCGAACACCTGCGGCGCATGGGGGGGCGCCGAAAAAAAAGCCCCATGGCGAGGCAGGCAAAGGCCATCAAGAATACAAATAAGACTGCAAGAAAAACCCTCATGTGACGAACATCTCCCTGTGGTCGAGATCCTGGCGGCGAAAAAACTTTCCCGGATGCGGGAGAGCGATCTACATTCCGAAATCGTCGTAAAAGATACTCTCGGGCTCGACGCCCAGATTCTCGAACATCTCACGCGCCGCCACCAGCAGCATGGGCGGACCGCACAGATAGTACTCGCAATCCTCGGGCGCGGGATGATCCTTGAGGTAGCTGTCGTGGAGCACCTGGTGAATGAAGCCCTTGGGGCCTTGCCAGTTATCCTCGGGCAGGGGTTCGGAGAGCGCCACATGCCAGGTGAAGTTGTCGTGTTCGGCGGCGAGTTTCTTGAAATCCTCGTCGTAGAAGAGTTCCTTGAGGCTGCGCGCCCCGTACCAGAACGACATCTTGCGCTTGGTTTTGACCCTTAACAGCTGGTCGAAAATGATGGAGCGCAGGGGCGCCATGCCGGCGCCGCCGCCGAGGAAGATCATCTCGGCCTCGGTGTCGCGGGCGTGGAAATCGCCGAAAGGACCGCTGATGGTCACTGCGTCGCCGGGCTTGAGGCTGAAGATGTAGGACGACATCTTGCCCGGCGGCACCTCGGGATGATGGGGCGGCGGGGTGGCGACGCGCACGTTGAGCATGATCACCCCCGGTTCCCCCGGATAGTTGGCCATGGAATAGGCGCGCTCCACGGGATTTTTCACCACCGAACGATACTGCCAGATGTTGAAGCGATCCCAGTCGGCGCGGAAGCGCTCGTCGATGTCGAAATCGCGATAGTCGATCTCGTGGGGCGGCGCCTCGATCTGGATATAGCCGCCGGCGCGAAAATCCACCTCCTCGCCCTGGGGCAGTTCCAGCACCAGTTCCTTAATGAAGCTGGCGACATTGCGGTTGGACTTGACGGTGCAGCGCCACTTGCGGATGGCGAAAATTTCCGGCGGCAGCTCGATCTTGAGATCCTGCTTGACGCTGACCTGACAGGAGAGCCTGAGCCCCTCGCGCTCCTCGCGCCGGTTGATGTGACCGGTTTCCGTGGGCAGGATCGCCCCGCCGCCTTCCTTGACCTTGACGATGCATTGACCGCAGGAACCGCCGCCGCCGCAGGCCGAAGGGATGTAGATGCCCTGGCCGCCCAGGGTCTGCAACAGCTTGCCGCCGGGGTTGACCCTGAGGGCCTTGTCCTCCTCATCATTGATGAGAATCCGCACCTTGCCGCGCGGCACCAGGAAAAAGCGCGCCGTCATGATGAGCGCCACCAGCAGCAGGATGATGGCGGTGAAGAGCGAGACGCCGAGAATGACTTCGATCATGGGCAAACCTGTAGCACCGTCATAACTGAATCCCCGAAAACGCCATGAACGCCAGGGACATGAGTCCGGCGACGATGAAGGTGGCGCCCAGCCCGCGCAGGCCGGCCGGGATGTTGCTGTAGTTGAGCCGGGTGCGGATGCCGGCCAGGGCGGTGATGGCCAACGCCCAGCCGGTGCCGCTGCCCAGGCCGAAGACCAGGCTCTCGGTGAAATCGTAGCTGCGCTCCACCATGAACAGCGAACCGCCGAGGATCATGCAGTTGACGGTGATCAGCGGCAGAAAGATGCCCAGGGCCGCATAAAGCCGCGGCACGTGCTTATCCAGAACCATTTCCAGGATCTGCACGATGGCGGCGATGACGCCGATGTAGCAGATCAGGCCGAGAAAGGTCAGGTCGATTTTGTCGAGACCCGCCCAGGACAATCCGCCTTCGCGCAGCAGGTAGCGGTAGATGAGGTTGTTGACCGGCACGGTGATGGTCTGCACCACGATCACCGCCAGCCCCAGGCCCAGGGCCGTGTCGACCTTCTTGGACACGGCGAGGAAGGTGCACATGCCCAGGAAGAACGCCAGGGCCATGTTCTCGATGAACACCGCGCGGATGAAGATGTTCAGATAATGCTCCATCAGCCCCGTTCCTCCACCTGTTCGGTCTTCCAACCGCGCAGCGCCCAGATGAGCAGGCCGATGATGAAAAAGGCGCTGGGCGGCAGCAGCATCAGGCCGTTACTGACATACCAGCCGCCGGCCTGGGCCAGGCTCAGCACCTGCACCCCGAACAGACTGCCCGAGCCGAAGAGTTCGCGCAGGGTCGCGACCAGCAGCAGCACCAGGCTGTAGCCCAGACCGTTGCCGATGCCGTCGAGAAAGCTCTGCCCCACGGAATTCTTCATGGCGAAGGCCTCGGCGCGCCCCAGCACGATGCAGTTGGTGATGATGAGACCGACGAACACGGAGAGCTGCCTGCTCACCTCGGGCAGAAAGGCCTGGATCACCTGATCGACGACGATGACCAGCGAGGCGATGATGGTCATCTGCACGATGAGACGGATGCTCTCGGGAATCTCTCGCCGGATGAGGCTCACCGAGGCACCGGCGCAGGCGACGACGAAGATCACCGCCAGGGACATGACCAGCGCCGTCTGCAAACGGGTGGTCACGGCCAGCGCCGAGCAGATGCCGAGAATCTGCAAAGCGATGGGATTGTTGTCGAACACCGGCCCGAATAGGGTCTTGCGCAAATCAGCCATGGAAGCCCTCCCGCCTTAGCCGCTCCAGGTAGGGACCGAAACCATCGGCGCCCAGCCAGTAGCGCAGCAGATTGCCCACCCCACGCGCGGTCATGGTCGCCCCCGACAGGCCGTCCACCTGGAACCGCGCCTGGGGATCGGCGGCATCGACCTGGCCGCGCAGCACCTCGATGCGCACCTGTCCCTGCTCGTCGAAGGCCTGCTTGCCGGGCCACTGGGCAAGCCAGCGCGGATTATCGATTTCGCCACCCAGGCCCGGCGTCTCGGCATGGTCGTAAAAACCGAAGCCGGCCACCGTGACCAGATCGGCTTCCAGGGCCAGATACCCATGAAGCGTCGACCAGAGCCCCTTGCCGTACACCGGCAGCACCAGCTGCCGCACCTCATCCCCCTCGCGGATCAGATAGACGGGCAGCAGGCGCGGCCGGCTGCGCAGGCCGGCCAGGTCGGCCTGGGAGGGAATGGCGCGGGCCAGGGCCGAATCACCGGCGGCGCGCTGGGGGTCGAAGGTGTTCGGATCGAAGTCCTCGCTGTATTGGGCGGTATCCAGCTCGACGAGACGCGCCTCGACCCGCTCGCGCCAGAAATCCGCGGGGTCTGTCCCCGGCGTGAGCAGCCCGGTGACGCGCAGCACATTGCGATAGTGGATGCTGAGGGCGTCGCGCTCCTTCTTGGCGCGCAAACCGGCGGCGGTGCCTGACACCAGCAGCGAGCAGACAAAGCACACCAGAAAAGCCACCAGGAAGGTGCGTCCCACGGAATCATTGGCCATAGCGCAGTCTCCGGCGGCGCAGTTGCGCCTTGAGCACGAAACGATCCATCACCGGCGCCAGCACGTTGCCAAACAAAATGGCGAGCATGGTGCCCTCGGGAAAAGCCGGATTAAGCACCCGCACCAGGATCAGCATGACGCCGACCAGCAGCCCGTAGCACCATTTGCCGGTGTGGGTCAGGGCCGAGGACACGGGATCGGTGGCCATGAACACCAGGCCGAAGGCCAGGCTGCCCAGCACCAGATGCCAGTGGGGCGGCACCGAGAAGAGCAGGTTGCTCTCGCTGCCGACGGCGAACAGCAGGGCGGACAGCCCCAGGACGCCGACGAGGACCGCGAGCATGGTGCGCCAGGACGCGACGCCGGTCACGAGCAGGATCGCCGCGCCGATGAGACAGGCCAGCGCCGAGGTTTCGCCGGGCGCTCCGGGAATCGTGCCGAAAAACGCCTGCGCCCAGCTCAGGTTCTGCTGCACCTCGGCAAGCCCCCCATGGGCCGCCAGGGCCAGGGGCGTGGCGGCCGTCACCCCGTCGATGGGCACATAGGAGTTGCCCGCGGAAAACTGCCCCGGATAGGCGAAATAGAGAAAAGCATAGGCGGCCAGGGCCGGGTTCATGAAATTGCGCCCCGTGCCGCCGAAAATCTCCTTGGCCAGAACGATGCCGAAGGTCACGCCCAGGGCCGCCTGCCACCAGGGCATCGCCGGCGGCAGGATCAGGGCCAGCAGCAGCCCGGTCACGCCCCAGCCCTCGCTCATTTCCAGGTTGCGCACCGAGGCAAAGAGCGCCTCCCAGAAAAAGGCCGTCGCCCAGCACACCAGCAGCAACGGCACGAAGTACAGAGCGCCCAGCAACAGGTTGTCGCCCAGGTAGGCGGGATCGTTGCCGACACCGAGAAAACGGAATACGCCTTCGCGCCAGGTGAAGAGTTCGTCGATCCCGTTGGCCTGCATGACCAGATGCATCTGGTAGCCGCTGTTCCACATGCCGAACAGGGCGCAGGGCAACAGCGCCAGGATCATCACCATCAGGATGCGCTTGAGATTGAGGGCGTCGCGCAGGTGAGGCGCACCTTGCGTGGGGCCGGGCGCGGTGCGCCAGTAGCCTGTCAGGGCGCGTTTGACGGGAGCAAGCCGATCCGCCGCCATTATCCCTCCTTCTCGATTTCGTCGAGCAGGTCCCGCAGCAGCGGACCGAAATCATTTTTCCCCGGACAGACAAAGCTGCACAGGGCCAGATCTTCCTCGGCCAGTTCCAGGCAGCCGAGGGCCCGCGCCTCATCCATATCGCCGGCAGCCAGGGCGCGCAGCAGGTAGGTGGCGGACAGATCGAAGGGCAGCACCTGTTCATAGGTGCCGATGGGATAAATCGCCCGCCGCTCACCACCCAGGGCCGTATTCAAGGCGCGCGGGCGGCGCCGCGCCAGGGCGCCGAGAAACAGGTTGCGCACCGAGAAGGCGTCGCTGCCGGGCCGCAGCCAGCCGAGCGCCTGGGGCCGCGCCTCGGCTTCGGGCAGCACGCAGGCCTGGGTGTGATAACGGCCGAGGAAGGCCAGCGGCCCCTCGGCCTGGTGACCGCTCAAGGGCGATCCGGACACCAGCCGCCAGCGCCCCTCGCGCAATTCATCGCGCAACAGATCCCCCAGATGGGCGCCCAGGCGGGTACGGATCAGACGCGGACGGCGGATTCCGGGACCGCCCAGGGCAAGAATGCGTTCGTGAAGCAGTTGCCCGGTGACAAACAGATGGCCGATGGCGATGACGTCCTGATAGCCCAGATGCCAGACGCAGCGTTCACCGTGTACCGGTAGAAGGTGATGGATATGGGTGCCCGGCAGCCCGGCCGGGTGAGGGCCGGTGAAGGCGACGCTTTCGGCGCGCCCGGCGCGGGGCAATGCGACGCCTGGGGCCTGGCACAGAAAAAGCGGACCTGCGCAGAGATGCCCAAGCACCCGCAGGCCGTTGGCGAAGTCCTTGGGCCGCTCGGCAATCACCAGGGCCGGATCGGCGGCCAGGGGGTCGCTGGCCAGGGCGGTGACGAAGAGCGCCGCCGGGGTCTCCTCGGGATCGGGCACGCGCTCGAAAGGCCGGCGGCGCAAGGCCGTCCACAGGCCCGAGGCCAGCAGGTTTTCGACGACCTCGGCGCGCGAAAGCTGCTCCAGGCGGCCCTCGCCAAATGCGGGAAAGCTTTGCGCATCCTCGCCGTCAAGGGCGATCTCCACACCCAGCAGCACCCGCTTGGGGCCGCGGTGAACGGCCGTGACCCGCCCGCTGCCGGGCGCGGTGAAGCGCACCTCCGGGCTGCGCTTGTCGGTGAACAGTACCTGGCCGGCCCGCACCTGCTCGCCCTCGCTGACCGCCATGGTCGGCTTGAGCCCCGCGTAATCGGGCCCCAGCACGGCCACGCGGCGGACGAAGGTCCCCTTGTCGATGTGCGGCTCGGGTGCCCCGACAAGGGGCAGATCGAGACCGCGGCGTATTCGTATGGTTTTCATGGCTTCGTTTTCGGCGTTGGAATTTCAGGGGACAGGATCGGCATCCAAAGTCAAATATCCAGCAGCCCCAGGGCGCTTCGGATGAGTTTCTGCTTTTCCTTCATTTCCTGGAGCAGCAGGCTGTTGAAGATGTCCTTGACCTCCGAGGACGCGCTGCGCTCGGCCATTTCCTCATAAAGCTCCAGCAGCTTGGCATCGAGTTCGACGGCCAGGTCGAGCACATCGTCGAAGGGCAGGTCCGCGTCGGGATCCACTTTGCGCAGGGGCGCGAAGATATCCTCGTCGTGGGTGTACTTGAACCAGCTCGACAGCACCCTTTCGGGAGAATCGGCGCGAAAGGCGGCGATGCTTTTTTCCAGGTTGAGCTCGTGGCGGGCCATGTAGTCGAGCAGCATGCGCACCCGCGCGCTGCTGCAGTGCTCCATCAACTGGCGGAACAGCAACCCGGCCTGACGATGGAAGGAACCCACATGGTCCAAAACGTCCCTCGTTTGTTCAAAACGCATTCAAGGCTCTCCGTTGCGGTAATTTGGTTGACCGGCGGGGGGCGAGATCATGGGTAACAAGTATAGCGGGCCGGGTGGGGCTGTCCACCACAGGGCAAGGAGCCCCGCCGGGCGGGCTGCCGCTCAAGGGCAAAAAACGCCGTCGATTCAACACATTTTTCATGAACAATACAACCCTGACCTTGTTTGACAGGAGGCGATTGCGTGGCAGAATTCTTCGCAGAAACAGAGAAATAAAGCGGATCATCAAAAGCCTGTTCCAGCAAGGAACAACCAGAAACAAAGGAGGTCCAAATCATGAGACTCATGAAAAAATCAATCCTTCTCGCCCTGCTCCTGATGCTCGGCGCGGCGCTCGCCTTTGCTCAACCCATGGGCAAGCGCACCTTTGTCGCGCACTTATCCGGCAGCGCGGAAGTGCCGCCGGCCGATACCCTGGCTCGCGGCCAGGCTATCTTCAAACTCGCCAAGGACGGCCAGACCCTCGAATACAAAGTCAATGTCGCCAACATTGAAAACATCACCATGGCCCACATCCATCTCGGCTTTGCCGGAACCAACGGTCCGGTGGTGGCCTGGCTGTATCCGCCCGCTCCCCCGATGATGCTCATCGAGGGCCGCTTTGACGGCATCCTCGCCGCCGGAACCCTGAGCGCCGCGAGCCTGGTCGGGCCGCTGGCCGGCATGGACCTTGGCGCCCTCATGGACGCCATCCGCAACGGCGAAGCCTATGTCAATGTGCACACCCTGCAATATCCGCCCGGGGAAATTCGCGGCCAGATCGACTAAGACGCGAAGCAGCCCCGCGCCAGTGAAGCCCGGCCCCGCAGGCCGGGCTTTTTCGTGAAGAATCAGGGAATCAACTGGGCGATCAGATCGAGGAGGGGCGCGGGCAGGATACCCAATCCCAGGGTGGCCAGCGCGCACAGGGCGATGGCGGCTCCCTCGCCGCGGCTTCCGCCATGCAGCGGCACGTCATCCGCGGCGCTCATGAACAGAACCACGACGACGCGCAGATAGTAATAAACCGAGACCAGGGAGGCGAGTACGCCCAGCACCGCCAGGGCGATGAACCCGGCGTCGAGGGCGGCAATGAAGATCGCGAACTTGCCGATGAAGCCGGCACTGGGCGGGACCCCCGCCAGGGAGAAGAGAAATATTGTCAGCGCCGCGCCGCGCAGGGGATGGCGATAGCCCAGGCCGCGCAAATCCCCCAGCCACTGCGCTTCGCCCGAGGCGCGGGAAAAGGAGGTCAGGACGCCGAAGGCACCGAGCGTCATGGCGGTGTAGGCCGCCAGGTAAAAGACCAGGGCGGTGCGCCCCGTCGGCCCCGCCGCCAGCAGCGCCATGAGCGCGTAGCCCATGTGCACGATGGAGGAATAGGCCAGCATGCGCTTGAGGTTGTCCTGGCGCAGGGCGCAGAAGGTGCCGACCAGCATGGACAGCACGCACAGCAGCCAGAGCAGGGGCACGAGATCGTCCCAACCCACCTCCAGGCCCGCCGTGAGACCCAACAGCGCGGCGAACACCGCCCCCTTGGAGCCGGTGGCGAGCAGGCCCGCCACCGGAGCGGGCGCGCCCTGGTAGACATCGGGCGTCCACAGGTGAAAGGGCACCAGGGACACCTTGAAGCCCAGGGCCAGGAGCAGCATGGCCCAGCCGAGGAGCGCCACCGGACGCATGCCCGAAGCCGGATCGAGCCCGGACAGGGCCTCGGGCAAATGAAAGGTGCCCGTCGAAGTGAAGATCAGAGCGATGCCGAAGGCGAGAAAACCCGTGGCCACCGCGCCCATGACCAGATACTTGAGGCCCGCCTCGGCGCCGGCGTCATCCTCGCGATGAAAGGCGATGAGGATGTAGAGCACCAGGGTGAAGGCTTCCAGCCCCAGAAACAGGCCAACCAGGGAAGTGGCCCCGGAGAGCAGGGCCATGCCGGCCGCGGCAAACAGCACCAGGGCGGTGTATTCGCCGCCGGAAAAGCGCCGCTCCGCGCCGTAACGCCGCGAAAGCAGCAGGGTCAGGGCCGCCACCAGGGCCCAGAGGGCGGTGAAAAAGCGCGCGTAGGGTCCGGCGCCGAACAGGCCGCTGATCTCAGTCACCGGCGGTGTCAGGGCGATGGCGGCCAGGACGGAGAGCCCCGCCACCAGGCTGCCGAGCCCCATGAGTTCGCGGCCCCTCGGCCACCAGGCGCCGAGCATGAGCAGCGCCGCCGAGCCCAGGGCCAGGATGAGAATGGGGAAAAGGGCGACGAGATCGTTCCAGGTCACGGCAGCCCTCCCTGCGGCAAAACGTTGAGCAAGTCCGCCACCGGCTCGCGCAGGGGCGCGAGAAAGGGCGCGGGATAGAGGCCCAGCCACAGGACCAGCAACGCCAGGACCACCAGCACCGCCCCTTCGCGCGGCTCCAGGTCCGGCCAGAACAGCGCGCCCCGCGCCGCGCCCCAGAGCACGCCCTGCACCAGGCGCAGCATGTAGGCGGCGGCGAACACCACCCCGGCGAACGCGGTCGCCCCCCACACCGGATTGGTCTGGAAAGCGCCGATGAGAATCAGGATTTCCCCGGCGAAGTTGTTGAGGCCGGGCAGGCCCAGGGACGCCAGGGAAAAGAACAGAAAGAAAAAGGACAGGCGCGGCACCTTGCCCCAGAGGCCGCCGAGCTCGTCGATGCGCCGGGTATGGGCGCGCTCGTCGATCATCCCCACCAGGGCGAAGAGCGCGCCGGTGGTCAGGCCGTGGTTGACCATCTGCAGAATGCTCCCCTCCACCGCCGTCTGGTTCCAGGCCGCCAGGCCCAGCACCACGAAGCCCATGTGCGCCACCGACGAATAGGCCACCAGGCGCTTGGCGTCGGGCTGGAGGTAGGCGATCCAGGCGGCGTGGAAAATGCCGATGAGCGCGAGCAGCGCCAGCCAGGGCAGGCTGGCGGCGGCGGCGTTGGGAAACAACGGGAAACCGAAGCGCAGCAGGCCGTAGACGCCGGTCTTGAGCAGCAGTCCGGCGAGAATCACCGAGCCGGCGGTGGGGGCCTCGGTGTGGGCGTCGGGCAGCCAGGTATGCACCGGCACCAGCGGCACCTTGACGAGGAAGGCCAGCAGAAAAGCCGCATACAGCCAGGCTTCCAGGGACGGCGAAAGCTCAAGTCCGCGCAGGTTGTCCAGGGCGAAGCTGGGCGCGCCGCCCGCGGCGGTGTGCAGCAGGTGCAGGCCGATGATGGCCAGCAGCATGAGCAGGCTGCCGGCCAGGGTGAAGAGAAAAAACTTGATGGCCGCGTAAATCCGGCGCTCGTGGCCCCAGACGCCGATGAGAAAGAACATGGGAATGAGCATCAGTTCCCAGAACAGATAGAACAGCACCAGATCCAGGGCGAGAAACACGCCGAGAATTCCGGCCTCCATAAGCAGCAGCAGGGCGAAGAAAAACCCCGTGTGGCGCCGCACCCGCCAGGAGACCAGCACCGCCACCAGCATGAGAAATCCGCTGAGCAGCACGAGCAGCAGGGACATCCCGTCCAGTCCCAGAATGTAGCGCACCCCAAGGCGCTCGATCCAGGCATGATCCTCGTAAAGCAGCCAGCCTGAACCGCCCGCGCGAAAGGCGGCGAATAACCCCGCCGTGAGCACGAACACCCCCCAGCTCACCGCCAGGGCCAGCCAGCGGCACAACTCTTCCCGCCGCCACAGGACCAGGCACAGCAGGGCGCCGGCCAGGGGCAGGAAGATAAGAATGCTCAACCAGGGGATGTGGGTAAATTCCGTCATGATTCCGTCACAAGATCCGCCAAGCAAAATAACCTAGCATCACCACCAGACCCCAAGCCAGAGCCGTTAAATAGGTGCTAAGGCGTCCGGTGGCGAGGCGGCGCAGGCGCTCGCCGCCGCTTAGGCACAGGCGCCCCGCCCCTTCCAGGGTGCCGTCGATCAGCCGCCCGTCCCCCCACTGCCAGCACCAGCCGGCCAGAACCTGGAAAGGCCGCAAAATGCCGCGTTCCACCAGGCGGTCGGCCCGCCAGCCGCTCAACAAAAATGCGGGCAGCGCCCCGACCGGCTCGGGCGCCGCGCGGCGATGGCGCCAGTGCACCAGCGCCCAGCCCAGGAAGAACAGCGCCACGGCGAGAACCGCCAGCGCCCACTCCACGGCATGACTGGCGTGAATGCGGGTGCCGGCCAGGGGACCAAGAAATTGATGGAGGTGCTCCTTGCCGCCGTAGAGAGGCGGCAGATTGAGCAGGCCGCCGCCCAGGGCGAGAAGCGCCAGGGGCGGCAGGGTCCAGCGCATCGGCCCGGGCAGGGCATGGCCATGAAAATGGCTGCGCGGCTCGCCGGCAAACACCATGTAGACCAGGCGAAAGGTGTAGATGGCGGTGAGCAGCGCGGTGCAGGTGCCCAGCAGCCAGATGCCGCGGTAGAACAGGGTGGCGCGGGCGAAATCGGCGAGCAGGATCTCATCCTTGGAGAAAAAGCCGCCCGTGAGGGGCGCACCCGCTAGGCACAGGGCGCCGGCAAGGAACAGCCAGAACACGAAGGGCGACTGCTTGCGCAGCCCGCCCATGCGCGTGATGTCGTTCTCGCCGCCGGTCAGATGAATGACGCAGCCCGCCGCCATGAACAGCAGCGCCTTGAAAAAGGCATGGGTGAAAAGATGGAACATGGCGGCGGAGACGGCGCCCGCGCCGACGGCGAGCATCATGAAACCGACCTGGCTCATGGTGGAAAAGGCCAGCACCCGCTTGATCTCGCGCTGCGCTAGGGCGCAACTGGCGGCGTAGAGGGCGGAGAGCGCCCCCACGGCGGCGATGGCCATCATGCCGGTGGGCGAGAGCGACACCAGGGGAAACAGCCGACAGAGAAGATAGACACCGGCGGTGACCATGGTGGCGGCGTGAATCAGGGCCGAGACCGGCGTCGGTCCGGCCATGGCGTCGGGCAGCCAGGTCATCAGGGGCAATTGCGCCGACTTGCCGCAGGCGCCGCCGAGCAGCAACAGGGTCAGGGCCAGCAGGGTGCCGGAACCCAGCAGGGACGCCTGGGCATTGATGGCGCTGATGCTCAGGGTGCCGCACAGGGCAAACAGCCAGAGCAGGGCGATGCCGAAAAACACGTCGCCGACCCGGGTGACGAGAAACGCCTTGCGCCCGGCGGCGGCGTTTTTCTCCTCGGCGTACCAGAAGCCGATCAGGGCGTAGGAGCAGAAACCCACCCCTTCCCACCCCAGAAACAGCAGCAGCAGGTTGTCCGCCAGCACGATGCACAGCATGGCGAAAACAAACAGATTGAGCAGCACGAAAAAGCGCGTGGTGTCGACCTCGTCCTCCATGTAGCCGGCGGCGTAGAGATGAATCAGGGTCGAGACCAGCGTCACCATGAGGGTCATGGAGGCCGACAGGGGATCGAAGAGGATGTCCACCGACACCTGGAAGGTGCCGCTCTCGAGCCAGGTGAACAGGGTGGCGCGCGTCCCCTCCCCCGCCGCCAGCGGCCAGAGCAGCAGGCAGGTCAGGGCGCTCGCCGCCACCGCGGCCACCGCCACGGCCGCGCGCACCCGCCGGAGCAACAGCTCGCCGAGGAGCAGGTTGCCCAGGGCGCCCAGCAGGGGGAATGCGAGGATCAGGAACAGCAAGCCCGCGCTCATCAACCCTTCATCCCGTCAAAGGCGTCGGCTTCGAGGGTGCCCTTGCGCCGCCGCAGATACACCACCATGGCCAGGGAAATACTGACCTCCGCCGAGGTCATCGCCATGAGAAAAATTACGAAAATCTGCCCGTCGACCTTCTGCCACAGGGCCGAGGCGCCCACCAGGGTCAGGCCGACGGCGTTGAGCATGATCTCCACGCCGATGAGAATCATGATCAGGTTGCGCTGCGCCAACACGCAGGCCAAGCCCATGACGAACAGGGCGGCGGAGAAGGCGAGGATGTGCGACATGGGCACGATCATGGCGTCTCCTCCCCTTGCGTGCGGCGGCGCAGGCTGCCCTTGCCGACGTAGAAAGCACCCACCGCCGCGTAGAGCAGCTGAAACGAGACCACCTGAACCGCCAGGGCGTACTGGTCGAAGAGCGCGGCGCCGAACGCGCGCGGCGACACCCAGAAGGCGGGCACCCCGTCCTGGTCGGCCTGGATGCCGAGCAGCGCCAGGGTGCAGCCGAGGATCACCAGGGACAGCAGCAGCACCGGTCCCCAGCGCCGCCAGCCCGGCCCCTGCATCTCGGCGCTGGCGGGCGCCAGTTCGAGCATCATGATGATGAAGAGAAACAGCACCATGACCGCCCCGGCGTAGATGATCACCTCCCAGGCCGCCACCAGCGGCGCGCCGAGCTGGTAGAACATAAGGGCCAGGGCGAACAGGGCATTCACCAAATAGACCACGGCGTGCACCGGATTGCGCCGGGTGATGCACAGGGCGGTGGCCGCCAGGGCGGTGAAGCCGAGAATGTAGAAAATTGCAGAGGCCATAAAATTTCCCCGTAGGGGCGACCCGCTGGGTCGCCCTGGGCGAGGCACCGCCTCGCCCCTACAACATCACGGCAGATTTGATTTCACATCCACCGGTCCGTACTCGTCGTCGTTGCCGCCACGCGGGTTGACCACCCCGATGCCGGCGTGGCGGTAGAAATTGTACTCCCGATCCTTGCCGCCGTCGTTGATGAGCAGATCCTCCTTCTCGTAGACCAGGCGCAGGGGCTCGTCCTTGCAGAAGGCGAAATCGGGCGTCATCTGGATGGCCAGGGTCGGACAGGCCTCGGCGCACAGGCCGCAGTAGATGCAGCGCGCGAAGTTGATGCGGAACCAGGCGGCGTGGCGGCGGCCGTCGGGAGCTTCCGCCGCCTGCATGGAGATGCAGTCCACCGGGCAGGCGGCGCTGCACAGGTAGCAGGCCACGCAGCGCTCGCCTCCGTCGGGATCGCGGGTCAGCACGATGCGCGCCCGGTAGCGCGGCGGCGGGGTGCGCTTTTGCTCCGGATAGCGCACCGTCACCGGGCGCCGCAGCATGTTGCGCAGGGTCACCCAGAAGGGCTGCACGGTGCCCTTGATGTCACGCCATAAGTTCATCCGTTCATCCTTGCCGCCACAGCAGCACCGCTCCCGTCACCACCACGTTGAGCAAGGAGAGGGGAATCAGCACCTTCCAGCCGAAATGCATGAGCTGATCGTAGCGCAGACGCGGCAGGGTGCCGCGCACCCAGATGAAGAAAAACGCCACGGCCAGCACCTTGAGCAGAAACCAGACGATGGGCGGCAGCCAGGGCCCCAGCCAGCCGCCGAGGAAAAACACCGTGATCATGGCGCCGAGGATCATCATGTTGATGTACTCGCCGACAAAGAACAGACCGAAGCGCATGCCCGAATATTCCGTGTGAAAACCCGCCACCAGCTCGTTTTCCGCCTCGGGCAGATCAAAAGGAATGCGCTTGGATTCGGCCGCCACGCTCACCAGGAAGATCAGGAAAGCCAGGGGGTTGAGCAGGGCGAAGGGCACGCTCTGCTGCGCCAGCACGATGTCGGTCAGGGAAAAGGAGCGCGCCATGAGCACCACCGGCACCAGGGACAGGCCCATGGCCAGCTCGTAGCTGATGAGCTGGGACAGCCCGCGGATGCCGCCGAGCAGGGCGTACTTGGAATTGGACGCCCAGCCGCCCAGGGCCACCCCATACACCGCCAGGGATGAGAGTCCGAGAAAGTAGAGAACGCCGATGTTGAGGTCGCACACCACCATGGGCACCTCGCGTCCGAACAGGGTGATGGGCGGGGAAAAAGGCACCACGGCGAAGGCGAGCAGGGCGGTCACCGCCGCCAGCCCCGGCGCGACGAAAAACACGAACTTGTCCGCCTGGGCGGGGATGAAATCCTCCTTGGTGAGGAGCTTGACGGCATCGGCCAGGGGTTGCAGCAGGCCGAAGGGCCCCACGCGGTTCGGGCCGTAGCGCAGCTGCATGCGCCCGAGCAGCTTGCGCTCGGCGAGCACCAGGTAGGCCGCGCCGGTGAGCAGCACGAAGAACACCAGACCGAGCTTGACCAGGATCAGCGTCAGGGTGATGAGCCACTCAGGCATGGTCCACCTCCCGGTTGATGCGGCAGGGCTGCGGCCCCACCCCCGGCACGAAGGCCTCCACCAAAGAACCCCGCACCCGGGGCAGGATCGCCACCCCCGGCGCGCTGTCGGCGCGGATCTCCACCGGCAACACCACCTCTTCCACCGCGCTGTGCAGGCGCACCTGCTCTCCGGGAGTCACGCCAAGCCGCCCGGCGTCGCGTTCATGCAGGATCAAGCGCGGCTCAGGTCGCACCGGATCCAGGGGCGCGGAATAGAAGGCGGTCTCTTCCGAGCCGAACAGTGCCTCGCACACCAGCAGGGCCAGTTCTCCGTCCCGCGGCACATAGTCCTCGACACGCGTGGCGGGCAGGGCCAGGCCGGCGTCGGCAACCCGCTGCCCTTCGCTTTCGGCCGCCAGCGCCGTCAGTCCGGCAAAGCGCACGTCCTCTCGCGCCAAGGCGTCGCGCAGCTCGGCCAGGGACGCCGCGCGGCCCTGCAGCCCGGCCAGGATCTCCCAGGCGGGACGAGGAGCGGCGCCCGGCGTATCCGCCATGAAGAGGCGCGGCGGATGGCCGCCACCGCCCGTTTCGCGCAGGGGCAGGCCCGGCGCCAGGACCCTCATGAAGGTCTGCATGCGCCCTTCGTTGTTCACGAAACAACCCGCTCCCTCCGCCGTCACGGTGGTCGGCAGGATGATCTGGGCATGGCCCAGGGTCTTGGTCGGCAGACTGTCGAGGGCCACCAGCAGATCGAGCCGCGCCAGGGCCAATCCGGCATGGGCGGGATCGGCGGCCTGGGTCAGGGGATCGCTTTCCAGGCAGATCAGCGCGCGAACCTCGCCGGTGATCATGGCATTGCTCAACTCCTCGAAATCAGGGCCGTCCCCCGCCAAAAGCGCCGCACCATAACTGTTGGGGCCGCTGAGCACCCCCATCGCCCCGCAGGGACGGTCCTCCCGGCTCAGCCGCCGCGCCAGCTCCAGCAATTGCCGCATGCCGGCCGGACCCAACAGATCGGCGCCGCCGATGACTATCGGGTGCCGCGCCCCGGCCAGGGCTTCGTGCACGCCTTCGAGAAACACCGCTTCCTGGCCTTCGAAGCGCGACCAGTCGTTGTCGCCCAAAGCGGCAAGGGCTTGGCCCAATCGCCAGGGCGCCAAGGGCAGATGGGCAGTCGCGCAGGGCAAGGCCACCGGGCGCGGATCGATGATTGCCGCCCGGGCGCCGCCACGCACCGCCTGACGCACCGCCAGGGCCAGCAGAGGCGCTTCCGCCAGGGGGTCGGCGCCGATCAGCAGCAGGCAATCACTGCGGCGCACGTCGTCGAGACTGCTCGCCTGCGCGCCCAGCCCCGCCGCCAGGGTGCGCGCGGTCCAGTCGCGCGGCGCGTGGGCCGCGAAAACCACCCGGTCCGTCCCCAGCAACCGCGCCAGGGAGCGAAGTTGCGCGTTGGCCTCCAGGCCGGCGCGCGACGATCCCAGGAGCGCCACGGAGCGCGGCCCATGGGCGGCAATGATTTTATCCAGGCGCGCGCGCGCCGCCGCGAGGGCCTGCGTCCAGTCGACCTCTTGACCGTCCACCAGGGGCACCCGGGGCCGTGCGGCGTGAGCGGCGTGGCCGTAGCCGAAGCGCCCGCGATCGCAGATGAAAAAGCCGTTGGTCTGGCGGTTGCTGCCGGCGCGCACGCGCTGCAACTCCCGGTAACGCCCGCCGGGAATGGTCGCGCAGCCCAGGCCGCAGTGCGGGCAGACAGACGGCGCCTCCTCCAGATCCCAGTAGCGGCTCTTGAAGCGAAAGGCCTTGTCGGTGAACACGCCCGTGGGGCACACATCCACCAGGTTGCCGGAGAAGGGACTCTCCAGCCGCCCATCGCGGAAGCGCCCGAAGTAAACGCGCTGGTTGGTGCCGAGCACGCCGAAATCCTCGCCGCCGCAGTAATCCTGATAGGTGCGCGCGCAGCGGTAGCACTGGATGCAGCGGTTCATCTCGTGCTCGATGAAGGGGCCAAGCTGCTGATTGGGGTAAGTGCGCTTGAGCCCGCGATAGCGGCGCAGGGTGTGCCCGCCGGCCACGGTCATGTCCTGCAGCTGGCATTCACCGCCCTCGTCGCACACCGGACAGTCGTGGGGATGATTCATCATCAGCCACTCGATGACGTGGGCGCGAAATTCCACCGTCGCCGCATCCAGGGTGGACACCACCATGCCCTCCTGAGCCGTCACCATGCACGCCATCTGGATGCCCTTGACCGGGCCGTCCTCGAACTTCATGGCGCACAGCCGGCAGGCCCCCACCGCCCCCAGGGCCTCGTGGTAGCAGAAATGGGGAATGACGATCCCCAGCCGCTTGGCCGCTTCGAGGACGTTGGTGCCGTCGGGCACCTCGACGCTCTGGTTGTCGATGGTCAGCTTGGGCATGAGAGTTTCCATGTAGGTGCGGACTGCGTCCGCCCGGGCGCACGTCGGTGCGCCCTACGATCAATTGAACGGGCAGCGGCCCTTCTTCACGTGATCTTCCACTTCGTCCATGAACAGGCGCAGCAGCGCCTCCACCGGGCCCATGGCCCCTTCGGCGAGGGCGCAGAAGGAGCGGCCGCTGATATTGCGCAGCTGATCCTGCAACATGGGGATGTCATCCGGCGTCCCGCGCCCGCTCTCGATCTTTTCCAGCAGCCAGCTGACCATGGCCAGCCCGTCGCGGCAGGGCGTGCACCAGCCGCAACTTTCCCGCTGGAAAAAGCGGTTGAGGTTGAGGGTCGCCGCGACCATGCAGGTACCCTCGTCGAACACCGTGACGCAGGCGGTGCCCAGGCGGCTGTGGGCGGCGGCCAGGGTGTCGAAATCCATGGGCAGATCCCAGTGCGCGCGGGTCAGAAAGGGCGTCGAGGCGCCCCCCGGCAGGCAAGCCTTGAAATTTCGGCCCTGCCAGACGCCGCCGCCGTGGTCGCTGATAATCTCGCCAAGGGGAACCCCCAGGGGCAGCTCGACGCAGGGCGTGTGGTTGAGATGCCCGGAGAGCCCGAAGAGCTTGGTGCCCGCGCCCTTTTCGGTCAATGCCAAGCCCTGGTACCAGTCGGCGCCGTGCACGATGATGTGCGGCACGTTGGCCAGGGTCTCGACGTTGTTGACCGTGGTCGGCTTGCCGAACAGCCCCTTCTGCGCGGGAAAGGGCGGCTTGCTGCGCGGATTGGGGCGGCGGCCCTCCAGGCCGTTGAGCAGCGCCGTCTCCTCGCCGAGGATGTAGCGGCCGGCGCTGCGGTGCAGGTGCAGCTCGCAGGAAAAACCCGACCCCAGAATGTTGGTGCCGAGAAAGCCGGCGCGGCGCGCCTCGCCGAGGGCGCGCTCGACATTGCGCGCGCAGTCCTCGTAGGCATAACGCAGAAAGATGTAGCCCACCGGCGCCTGCAAGGCGTAGGCGGCGATAAGCATGCCCTCGATCAGCTGGTGAGGATCGGCCAGCAGCAACTGGCGATCCTTGTAGGTGCCCGGCTCCATTTCGTCGCCGTTGCACACCAGGTATTTCTCGCCCGGTTGATCCGCCGGGAAAAACGACCACTTGAGGCCGGTGACGAAGCCCGCCCCGCCGCGCCCGCGCAGCCCCGCCGCCTTGACCGTCGCCGTCACCTCGGCCGGCGTCATGGTTTTGAGAGCCTTCCGGAGCCCGGCGTAGCCTCCCGCCGCCAGATAGTCGTCGAGAAAAAGCGTCTCGCCGGGACGGCGGTTCTTGAACAGTACCCGGGGATAGCCGCTCATGGCGCCGCCTCGCCGCTTTCCGCCGCAAGGATCGCCAGAATCCGCGCCGGCGTCAGGTTGCCATGGGTGGTCAGGCCGATCATCATGGCCGGCGCCTCGCCGCAGGCCCCCAGGCAGCAGCTGGGCAGCAGGGTGAAGCACCCATCGGCGCTGGTCTCGCCAAAGCCGATGCCCAGTCGCTCGCGCAAGAAACCCACCACCTCCTCGGCACCGCGACTCCAGCAGCAGATGGAATCGCACACGTGAATCACCCGCCGCCCCACCGGCCGGCGGTAGATCTTGTCGTAGAAGGTGGCGATTTCCTCGACCCTGAGGGGCGTGGTGCCGAGAATCTCCGCCGCCAGCTCCACACCCGCGTCGGGCACCCAGCCATGGTGGGCCTGGATGGCGCGCAGCACATCGACCACCAGCTCCATGGGATGCGCATGCCCGGTCACCCGCTCCTTCCAGGCGTCGATCTGTTCTTGCGGCAAAATCTGTGACATGAAGCAAATCCTCAATCAATTTCACCGCAGAGAACGCGGAGTACGCAGAGGAACCCTGATGAAGCGTTGTTTTTACACATTATTTAAGGTTTCTCCCCGACCTCAGCGCTCTCTGCGGTAAATACGAGTTTTTCCTTACCGATCCAGATCCGCCAGCACGAAATCAATCGAGCCGAGAATGGTGATGAGGTCCGCCACCAACCAGCCGCGGCTCATCAGCGGCAGCATCTGCATATGGGCGAAGCTCGGCGTGCGGATGCGCACCCG
>NZ_JAUVWH010000066.1 GCF_030604225.1 Geoalkalibacter sp. | reverse complement strand
TCCACCTCGCGATGGACACCCTTGCCGTTCGGCTAGCGGTTCCCGCCATCAGGGTCCGCAGGGGACTTTCACCCCCAAGTCCTCGACTGACTACCACAGTCAATCAAGTGGTGCTGAAGCACCACGCGCCATGCCTGGCGCACAAACCTAAAAAAGGCCTCCGGCAACCCGCCGGAGGCCTTTTTTCATGTGTCCTCGCCGCCGTGCAGATGACGGTGCAGGGCTTCGGCCGCCGCGCGGGGCAATCCGGGCAGGGCGGCGAGTTCCTCGACACCGACCTCGCGGATCTTGCGCAGGCTGCCGAAATGGCGCAGCAAGGCCTTGCGCCGCTCCGGCCCGATGCCGGGCGCGTCCTCAAGGGACGAGCGCAGGGTAGCGCGGCCGCGCACCTGGCGATGATAGGTGATGGCGAAGCGGTGCGCCTCGTCGCGCAGCCGCTCCAGCAGAAACAGCGCCGCGGATCCCGCGCGCAGCAGCACCGGATTCTTGCGTCCCGGCACGAACAGCCGCTCCTCGCTACGTTCCACTTTCTTGCCGCGCACATTGGCGAACACCCGGCTCTTGGCGATGCCGGCGGCATCGATGCGCTCTTCCAGGCCCAGTTCGGCCAGCACCGTCGTCAGCACTCCGAGTTGCCCGCGTCCGCCGTCGATGAGAATGAAATCGGGCAGATTCTCCTCGCGCAAGCCCTTCGCCAGGCGTCGGCGCAGCGCTTCGCCCAGGGAGGCATAGTCATCGGCGCCCTCCACGGTACGGATACGAAAGCGGCGATACTCGCCGGGCGCCGCCTCGCCGTGCAGCAACACCGCCATGCTGCCGACACTGTGGCGCCCCTGAACGTTGGAGATATCGAAGCACTCCATGCGCTCGGGCAGCCGCCGCAGATCCAGGCGTTGCTGAATTTCCCCGAGCACCTCCTGGCGCGCCTCCCGGCGGCTGCCGCGCTCGCGGAAGGATTCGGCCGCGTTGCGCGCCGCCATTTCCACCAGGCGTAGTTTTTCCCCGCGTTGCGGATAGAGGATCTGCACTTTCTTGCCGCGCCGCTCGCCGAGCCACTCTTCCAGGGCGGCGCCCTCCGTCAAGGGCCAGGGCACCAGGATGCGCTCGGGGATGAGCACGTCGCGCGCGTAATATTCCTGCAGAAAAGAGGTCAACAGCTCATCTTCCTCCAGCCGCCATTCCAGGGGATAGGCGCGCCGTCCGATCAGCTTGCCCTCGCGGATGAACAGCAGCACCACCTCGACCTCGCCGCCCTCGCGGTGCACGCCGATCACATCCTCGTCGCCGCCACCGGCTCCAACGACCTTCTGCCGCTCCACCGTCGCCTCGATGGCGCGGATCTGGTCGCGCAGCCGCGCCGCCTCCTCATAGTGCATGGATGCCGCGGCGCTCGCCATGCGCTCGCGCAACAGCCCCACCACCTCGCCCTCGCGCCCCGAGAGCAGCGCCGTCACGCCCTCCACCAATCGGCGATAGGCGTCGCGGCTGATACGTCCGTGACAGGGCGCGCTGCACTGGCCGATCTGGTAAAACAGACAGGGCCGACCCCGGCGGCGGCATACCTCCAGGGGGTAATGACGTAGGGGAAAAATCCGGTAGATTTCCTTGAGCGTCTCGCGCACCGCCGTGCCCGAGGCGTAGGGACCGAAGTAGAGCGCCCCGTCGCGCCGCACTTTGCGCACGGTTTGCAGCACCGGGAATTCCTCGCGCGGATCGAGGCGGATGGAGAGATAGGTCTTGTCGTCGCGCAGGTTGATGTTGTAGCGCGGCCGATGCTTCTTGATCAGGGTGTTTTCGAGGATCAGGGCCTCTTTTTCCGTGTCGGTGACGATGGTCTCGATGCGTCGCACACGACTCATCAGAAAAGGAATCTGGCCGCGTCCGTCGCCGGCGGCGCTGAAGTAGCTGCGCAGCCGCGCGCGCAGATTCTTGGCCTTGCCCACGTAGAGCACCGCATCGCTTTCGCCGCGCATCAGATAGACGCCGGGCGAGGAGGGAAAGCGCTTGGGATCCAGGCTCTGCTCAGTCACCAGAAAATTTCCTTTCGCCAGGGCGCCCTACCGCTCTTGCAGATCTGCAAAAATGCCCGTTCGTCCTTTGCGCATTTGCGAAATTCGACGCCCGCGCCTCGGGGGAAAATTCGCGCCGCAAAACCAGACCCTTATCATTCCAAGCAGTTGGAAGCTCAACCAGAATCGCTCAGCGTTTGGTATACGTTTTGCTCCATAGGAAAGCAAGCGTTGTTTCCTGTTGGGTACAGGGTGGGGAGGCCGGCTGTTGAGGGACGGCCGGCACCTCACCGACGTACCGCCTCAACCCAGGAGGATTTGGCCATGACCCGTGATTTTCGGCCGGCACCATCCCCCCGCGATCTGCCCTGCCGCTCCTACAGCCCTTCGGGTTTTCTGACCCTGGCCCTGTGCTGCCTGTTGCTAGGCCTCTACCAGGTTGCCCTGCGCGAGCATCCCGGCGTCGTCGCCGCCGGCTTTCTTTATGGCGGCCTGGCCCAGGCGATCACCGGCATTCACGAGTGGCGGCGCGGCAACGCCTTCGGCGCGGCAGCCTTTACCGCCTGCGGTCTGTTCTGGCTTTCGCTTCTGCCGGTCATGGTGCTGCCCGAAGCGGGCGTCGGCCTGCCCTACCAACCCTTTGCCGCCATCCCCTATTTGACCCTGTGGTGCCTGTTTACCGCCCTGCTCGGCCATGGTGCCGGACAGGATCAGCGCCTCACCGGCTTGATTTTCGGGGCGCTGGCGCTGCTGCTGGGGCTTGCCGCCGCCGCCCTGATCTGGGAATCCGCGGCGATCCGTCAGGTTGCCTGCCTGGTCGGCATCGGCGGCGCCCTGCTGGCCGCCTACCAGGGCTTGATGCTGCTTTCCCTGCGCATTGCGCGCGGCCGCCGGCTGGCCGAGGCGACGATGTCAAAACCCTCCTGAATCCTGGAACGGAGGCGGATTCTGAATCAAGGTCTTTGGCGTTGACAAGCGCGCCGGCTGCGGATATTGTTAGAACATTATTTTAACGTAATATTTCCGCATCCTGCCGTGTATTTTCCTCTTCGCTTGCCGCGGGAATCAAGACGTCGTCCCCCCGCGTGAGCAGGTTGCGCAAGGAGATACCCATGAACGCCAAGCTCAGTCAACATATGACCCTGCTCGGGCTGTGCGCCATGGCTTTCTACGGCGTCATGCTGGCCACGGGCAAGCTCTCCGTCGATGTCATGCCTCAATTTGCCGTTTCGGCCCTGATATTCCTGACCTCCGGCCGCCTCATGCGCAAGGCGGCGCGCATCATGACGGAAGAAAAGGAGGAGGAGCAGGAGCAGGTTCAGACGAAAAAAGTCGAGCGCGAGGAACCGGACTGGCCTTTTCTCACCAACCTGCTCAACTGGACGGCGGCCCTTCTGGTGGTGGGCATCATGGCTCTGATCATCATGAAACCCGTGGGCGTGTCCTTCACCGACGCGTTTTCCGACACCCTAGCCCATGAAAGCTTCTACGCCGGGCACGTGCCCTGAAGTTCCTTCAAACACGCCTCATCGACCCCGCCCCCTTTTCCCCGGAAAAGGGGGTTTGTTTTTCCGGGGGCTTTTCTCCCGCAGGCGTATACCTGGTGGCGGGAAGCAAACTCTCCTGTTAGGCTATAGACCTGAGACTTCGACCATTCCGTGCGGTTCTATGAGGAGCATCGACCATGGCGCACAAGGTTTTCATCGCGGCGACCGGCCAGAACAGCGGCAAGACCACCACCAGCCTCTCGCTGCTGCATCTGGCCCAGAAAAAATACCAGCGCATCGGCTTCATCAAGCCCCTCGGCCCCAAGCCGGCGGTGCTCAACGGCCTGGATGTCGACAAGGATGCCGCGCTCATGGCGGAAGTTTTCGGCCTGCAGGACTGCCTGCAGTTCATGTCGCCCGTCGTGGTCAAGGGCGGCGACACCAAGCGCGCCCTCGACGGCCAGCTGCGCGCCGAGGATCTGCGGGACAAGATCCTGTCGGCCTGCGCCGAACTGGAAAAGCGTTGTGATTTCCTGATCATCGAGGGCGCCGGGCACCCCGGGGTCGGCTCGGTGCTGGGCCTGTCCAACGCGCGCATCGCGCGCCTGCTGGGCGCCCCGGTGCTCATGGTCACGGGCGGCGGCGTCGGCAACGTCATCGACTCGGTCTACATGAACCTCGCCTTGTTCGAAAAGGAAGGGGCCGAGGTGCGCGCCATCCTGGCCAACAAGATCATCCCCGAGAAGCGCGAGGAAACCCTCGATTACCTGCGCCGCGCCTTCGTCGACGAACCCTTCCAGGTGCTCGGCGGCTTCAATTACCAGCCGGTGCTGGCCAACCCCACCCTGCGCCGCATCGCCCGGGTGCTCGACGTGCCCCTGCACGGCGACCCGGAGGCGGGGGCGCGCATCGTGCATCATCTTCAGATCGGCGCGGCCTCCACCCAGCGCGTCGTCGAGTTGTTGCACGAGGACACCCTGCTGGTCGTCACCAGCAGCCGCGACGAGCTGCTGGTGACCATGGCCAACCTCTACCAGATTCCTGAATACCGCAGCCGTATCGTCGGCCTGGTGATTCCCGGCACGGCGCCGGTCAGCAAGATCACCCAGCAGATCCTCGATCGCAGCAACATTCCCTATCTGCGTGCCGGCCACTCCCACACCACCCACATCTACCAGATGATCAACGACGACGTCTCCAAGACCACGGCGGAGGATATGGAGAAGATCAACCTGATTCGCGCCCTGGCGGAGAAGCGCATCGACTTCGACGATCTGGCGACCCTCTACGCGCTGCCCCTGGCTCAGAATCCATAAGCGCCGGTTTCGATGCGCTTGACGCGGCCATCTTCAAAGGTAAGGTGCAGCAGAAAGCGCCGCGGGCCGAAATTGTAGGTCCACTCGTCCACCCGGATGGTGCTGCGCACGACGCGCCGCGCATCCACCGCCAGCAGCTGCTCGTCGAGGCGGCTGTCGCTGTGGGCGGGCGGGCCACACTTGCGGATCACCTCGACCTTGGTGTCGCCCACCCGCAAGCCGTGGCCGTCGCGGCAAGAATCCACGGCCATGCTGGTGGCGCGATCGCCGGTGGTGATCTCGATCAGCCGTCCGTTGCGAAAACGCAGCAGATGCAGCAGGCGGTTGGGGCCGAAGTCGTAGATCCACTCCTCCATGACCTGGGTGCGCCGCTCCAGGGTATCGAAAAAACGCCGCTCATAGACATCGTCCTCCCAGCGCTCCCGCCACAGGGGTTCGCCGCACTTGGCCAACACCTCGATCTGATGATCGCCGGTATGCACCAGCCGCCCATTGCAGCGCAGGGCCCAAACCGGAGCGGCGCACAGCAGACCGATCAGAAGCAGCAGCAAGACACGGATCAGCCCGTTCATGGCAACCTCCCTTCTATCTGATTGTATCAGATGCCTGCGCGCAGCTTGCGAATCCGCTCGACCACGGGGGGATGGGAATAATGAAAGGCGGCGTACCAGGGATGGGGATGAAGGTTGGCGAGATTGTCCCGCGACAGCTTGACCAGCGCCGTAGCCAGGGCCTGGGGCGCGCCGGTGAGCTCGCGGGCGAAGCCATCGGCCTGGTACTCGTCGCGCCGCGACAGCCAGCTGGAGAGAGGCGTGAGGGGAAAACCCACCAGGGTGGCGAGCAGGGAGAGGATCAGCAATTGGGCGAAAAACGAGGCCTGCTCCAGGCCGATAAGGCCGGGCAGCACCTCGGCGGCGATCAGGCGCTGGGCGATGAACAGCCCGCCAAGGATCATCACCTGTGCCCACAGCAGGCGCTTGAGCACATGGCGCTTTTTCCAGTGGCCGACCTCATGGGCCAGGACGGCGAGAATTTCGTCGTGATCCATCTGGGCCAAAAGGGTATCGAAGAGCACGATGCGCTTGACCCGGCCGATGCCGGTGAAATAGGCGTTGGAATGGCGACTGCGGCGCGAGGCGTCGACCTGGAACACGCGACTCACCCGCAATCCCGCTTTCTCCATCAGGGCGCGGATGCGCTCCTCCAGGCCTTCGGCGCGAATCGGTTCGAACTTGAAGAACAGCGGCTCGATGACATAGGGCGAGAGGTACATGAGAAACAGGCTGAACAGGGCGAGAAACGCCCACACCCACAGCCACCAGTGCTGGGGGTCGGCCTGCACCAGCCACAGGGCGCCGCTCAGCAGCAGGCCGGAGAGCACCAGGGAGATGAGGGTACCCTTGAGCAGGTCGGAGAGCCACAGCCGCCAGGTCAGGGTATTGAAGCCGAAACGCTCCTCGATGACGAAATGCCGATAGAGGCTGAAGGGCACGTCGAGCAGCCCGCGCGCCAGGCCCAGGCCGAGAAAGAAGAGCAGACCGGAGAGGATGAAGGCGTCACTGAACCCGGCGATCCAGCGGTCATAGAGTCCGAGCAGCCCGCCGAAGAGAAAAATTCCCAGCAACAGATTGCCCAGCAGGGATTCGCAAAGGCCCAGGCGGTTGCGGGCCAGGGTGTAGGCCGAGGAGCGGGAGAGGAGTTCGGCGTCGATTTGGCCGACGAATTCCGCCGGCACCTCCTGGCCATGATGACGCAGGTGACGCAGGTTGAGGGCATCGAGAGCGTATTCGGCGCACAGAACCAGGATAAAGGCCGAAAGCAGAATCCAGAACATGGCGGGCGTCCCTCGCGGCTCGGCGCCGCGCTCAGCGCATGGCGATACGCTCGTCCACGCCGTCCATCAGGGTGACAAGCTCCGCGACCCGTTGCTCGAACTGCTTGCGCCGCTCCTTGGGCACCGAGACGGTCAGAGGGATGTCGGCGCGCATGGGATCGACGGGACGGCCGCGCACATGCAACTCGAAATGCAGGTGCGGCCCGGTGGAGCGGCCGGTGTTGCCCGAAAGGGCGATGCGTTCGCCGCGCTTGACGCTCTGGCCCTGCTTGACCAGGGTCTTATGCAGGTGCAAATAGCGCGTGGTGTAGTCACCGCCGTGACGGATTTCGATGTACTTGCCGGCGAAGGGATGATTGTTGACGCGGGTTACGACCCCGTCGCCCGTGGCGAGCACGGGCGTGCCGATGGGCATGGGGAAATCCGTGCCGTTGTGCGGCGCGACCCGGCCGGTGACCGGATGAAGGCGCCGGGGATTGAAGGCGGAGCTGATTTTCAGGCGCCGCTCGCTGGGATAGCGCAGGAAGGCGCGCGCCAGACTTTCGCCCTTGTGGTTGTAGTAATTGCCGTCGTCGCAGAGAAACGCCGAATGGACGCGGTTGCGACGCAGGATGCGCACCCCCTCGATGCGGCTTTGGCCGGTGGGCTCGCCCTCGACCAGTTGCTGGTGGCGAATGATCTGGAACTGGTCCCCCGCCTGCATGTCGCGCGCGAAATTGAGCTGCTCGCGAAACAGGCTGGTGATCTGTGCCGCCTCGCCCTCGGTCAGTCCGGCCTGCATAGCCGAGAGGTAGAAACTGCCGTTGATTTCGCCGGCCAGCAGTTGCTGCTCCCATTCGCCGGGAATGAGGATTTCCTCGTACTCGAAGGTTTCGGCGTCGGCGCGACGGTAAACGACGCGGCTGCCGGGATGGATGTAGAGCTCCATCTCCTCCAGAATGCGCGTTTCCTCGTTGAGGCTGAAGGTCAAGACATGGCCGGGGCGCAGAATGTCCAGGGCGAGCAGCGCCTCGTCGGCGGACAGAATCTGATACATGGCGCTCTGGCCCAGGGCATGGCGGGCAAAGATCGAACTCAGGGTATCGCCGGGCTCGATGGCATGAACAAAATGCGTCGGGGGCAGCTGAGGTTCTTCGGGTTCATCGGCGGGTTGCTCGGCGACCAGGGGTGGGGAGGTGTCCTCCTGCAGGTCGGCGAGGTCGGCGGCTTCATCCTGGGGCCGGAACCAGACGGCAACCAGCAGCACCAGCAGCAGGGCTGCCAGGAACCAAGGCCGAAACCGCGACTTGCGCTGCCAGGACTGGCGAGTCCTGCGCGGAGAAATAATTTCCATCATATGTGATTTCCAACCTTAGAAAAATCCATTGAATTGAACGCCTTAGACGAGCGGCGGAGGTTTTTTAGGGGGAAGTTTAATCACTCTTGCGTCCCAAGGCAAGTATTCTTTAACAATTCTTTTCCTTATCAACCCGATGAAGCCACCATAACCCGCCTTGCCGCCTCCGCCGATCCTTGTTAGAATTTTTCGATATTTCCGGCCCGTCCGACGACCCAACGCCCGAATTCCCGAGGAGTCACCGGTTCCATGACCCAACGCTATGTGTGCATTCACGGCCACTTCTACCAGCCCCCCCGGGAAAACCCCTGGCTGGAGGACGTCGAGCTGCAGGATTCGGCCTTTCCCTTTCACGACTGGAACGAGCGCATCACCGCCGAGTGCTACCAGACCAACGCCGCGGCGCGCATCCTCAATCACCAGAACCTGATCATCGACATCGCCAACAATTACGAAAAGATCAGCCACAATTTCGGTCCGACGCTGCTTTCCTGGCTGGAGCGCCACCGCCCCGACACCTACCAGGCGATCCTCGACGCGGATCTGAGCAGCCGCGCGCGTTTCGGCGGCCATGGCGCGGCGCTGGCCCAGGCCTACGGGCACATGATTCTGCCCCTGGCCAACGCGCGCGACAAACGCACCCAGGTGCGCTGGGGGCTGCGCGACTTCGAGGCGCGCTTCGGTCGCAAGCCCGAGGGCATGTGGCTGCCGGAGACCGCCGTCGACACCGAAACCCTCGAAGCCCTGGCGGCCGAGGGCGTCGCCTTCACCATCCTCGCCCCCCACCAGGCCAAGGCGGTGCGCCGCCTGGGCGACAAGGACTGGCAGCAGCTCACCCAACAGCCCATCGACACCCGTCGCGCCTACCTTTGCCGCCTGCCCTCGGGCGCCGGCATCGCGCTGTTCTTCTACAACGGCGCCCTCTCCCAGGACGTGGCCTTCAGCGGCCTGCTCAACAACGGCGAGGATCTGGCCAATCGCCTGCTCGGCACCTTCTCCGAGGCACACCAGCCGGAGCTCTCCCACATCGCCACGGACGGCGAGACCTACGGTCACCATCACCGCCACGGCGAAATGGCCCTGGCCTACTGCCTGCGCACCATCGAACGCAAGCAACGGGCGCGCATCACCATCTACGGCGAATTCCTCGCCCTGCATCCGCCCACCCATGAGGTGCGGATTCACGAGAACACCTCGTGGAGCTGCGCCCACGGCGTGGAGCGCTGGCGGGCCGACTGCGGCTGCCGCATCGATCACGGCAAGAACTGGCACCAGAAATGGCGCAAGCCCCTGCGCGCCGCCCTCGATTGGCTGCGCGACCGTCTGGCCCTGCTCTACGAGCGCGACATGGCCCATCTCAGCGACGACCCCTGGGCGGCACGCGATGCCTACATCGAGGTGCTCCTCGATCGCGAGGAAGAACGGGTCGCGGACTTTCTGCACGGCATCAGCCGGCGCGAGCTCGGTGCCGCCGAACGCACGCGGCTGCTGCGCCTGCTCGAAATGCAGCGCCACGCCCTGCTCATGTACACCAGTTGCGGCTGGTTTTTCGATGAGGTCTCGGGCATCGAGACGGTGCAGATTCTCGCCTACGCGAGCCGCGCCATCCAGTTGGCCGAGGAGGCCTGCGGCGCGCGCCTGGAGGAGGAATTTCTCGCCTGGCTGGAAAAGGTGCCGAGCAATCTCGAAAAACACCGCCATGCCGCCGAGATCTATCGACAGTTCGTGCAACCCACGCGCCTCGATCTGCGGCGCGTCGCCGCCCACCACGCCATCGCCTCGGAATTCGAGGGCAACCATCGCCCCCACCGCATCTACAGCTACGAGGCGCACAACCTGGTCTACAACCAGGCGCGCGCCGGACGCATGGTGCTGGCCACCGGCCGCACCCGGGTGCGCTCGCAGATCACCTGGACCAGCGGCGACTACGTCTTCGCGGTGCTGCACTTCGGCGATCACAACCTCAGCGCCGGGGTGCGCGAATTCGACAGCGAAGCCGATCTGGCGCAGATGCAGCGCGACATTCAATCGGCCTTCGAGCGCAGCGATCTCACCGACGTCATTCGTCTCATGGATCGCCACTTTCCCGAACACACCTACAGCCTGCGGCATCTGTTCAAGGACGAGCAGCGCAAGGTCCTCGACCTCATCCTGCACAAGCCCCTGGAAGAGCTCACCCAGACCTATCAACAGATTTACGACAACCAGTTCGCCCTGCTGCGCTTCTTGCGCGACATGGGCACGCCGGCGCCCCGCGCCCTGCTGGCGCCCGCGGAATGCGTGGTCAGCGCGCGCCTGCAGCGGCTCTTCGCCGCCCCCAGCCTCGATCTCATCCAGCTCAAGACCCTCGCCGGCGAAGCCGAACGCCTCGGCCTGGAACTGAGCGACCCGACCCTGGGCCTGGCCGCCGGCCGGCAAATCGCCCGCCAGATGGAAAAACTGACGCGAGCGCCGCAGAACCTCGCCCTGGTCATCACCCTCAACGAGACCCTCGAGATTCTCGCGCGCCTGCCCATACGTCTTGATCTGTGGCGGACGCAGAACAGCTACTACGCCATCTGCCACCAGCTCTGCCCAACCATTCAGAAATCCCTGCAGGCGGGCGACACGGCCCTGACCGAATGGTTCGAGCAATTCCACCTGCTCGGCCAGGCCCTCAAGGTGGGGATGATCTGAGGCAACCCGTGTCCCGTGCGGCCGGTCATGTCAAATAATTCTGAGATATTTTTGGTGTTGCCAAGGCGTCGCCAACGCAGGCCTAGCCGTGCGCTAAGTCAAGTTGGCGCAACGCAGGCAGCGCCGAAAATAGCCGGAATTAGAAGACAAGACCGGCCGCACGTGACACTACACGTGGTTGCGCAGTTGCAACTCAAGAGGATGGGGATTGAGATAGTACTGGATCTTGAGGTAGGGCTGGTCGTACTTGCGCACATAATGGTTGATCAGGGTCAGGGGCACGATAAGCGGCACATGCCCGGCGCGGTAGGTCTCGAAGGCTTCGAGCATTTCCTGCTTCTCGTCGGCGCTCAGGTCGCGCTTGAAATAGCCGAGCAGATGCTGCATGACGTTGATGTTCTTGCGCACCGTGGCACGCAGGCGCATGGCTTTCATCAGCAGCGCCAGATAACGCTCGTAAAGCGCATCCACGGACAGACTCTTGGCGTCGGCCACCAGCTTGCCCATCTCGCGATAGATTTCCGGGCTGTGCGCCAGCAGCAGCAGTTTGTGGCGAGTGTGAAAATCGACCAGGTGGCCGCGGCTCTTGCCCTGCTTGAGGCCATCGCGCCAGCGCTTGAAGGTGAAGAGGCACTCGACGAAGTTTTCCCGCAGCCTGTCGTCATGCAGGCGACCGTCCTCCTCCACCGGCACCAGGGGAAAGCGCTCCATGAAGATGCGCGCGAACAACCCCACGCCCTGCTTGGCGGGCACGCCGTTCTTGTCGTAGAGTTTGACGCGCTCCATGCCGCTGGAGGGCGAACGCGCCTTGAAAATAAAGCCGCAGAGGTCTTCCCGCTCCAGTTCGTCGCAGCGGCGCCGCGCCCAGCTTTCCATGCGCTCGGTGATGTCCTCGCCGCTTTTCGAGAAAACCAGGCGCGGGTGCTGGGCATCGCCCACCAGGCGCAGGGTTTCGCGGGGAATGGGCAAACCGACCTCGACCTCGGGACAGACGGGGACGAATTCCAGGAACGTGCCGAGTACGTCGCGAATCAGCCGGTCGAGCTGGTGGCCGCCGTCGTAGCGGACGTTTTCACCCAGCAGGCAGCTGCTGATGCCGATGCGGATTTTATCGGTCATGGATTATGCCCTTTCCGGCAACGAGAATGAATGGCGGATCTCTTCAAGCCGCCATCAAGTGTAGCAAAAACCCAGGGAATCACATCCACAGCGCGCCGGGGAGTCCCCATGTCACGCAAGCTGGTCAAGAAACGAGGCAAGAAAGTCGGCGCCGCGCCCGGCACCCTGGTGCACGTCGGCGATAAAAGCGAGGCCGCCGCGCATATCCGCGTCATCGCCTATGACCAGGAACACTTCCAGGACCAGCGCCTCGCCGAGCCCGCCGCCTGCCCGCCCTTCAAGACCGGCCCGCGGATCTCCTGGATCAACGTCGACGGCGTGCACGAGGTGGCCAAGGTGGAAGCCCTGGGAGGCTGCCTCGGCCTGCATCCCCTGGTCATGGAGGACATCCTCAACACCGACCAGCGCCCCAAGATCGAGGACTATGACGATTACCTGTATATCGTCATCAAGATGCTGCGCTACGAGGAGCAGCGCCACGAAATCCGCGCCGAACAGGTGAGCCTGGTGCTGGGCCGGCATTTCGTGCTGTCCTTCCAGGAGCATCCGGGCGATGTCTTCGAGGGGGTGCGCGAACGCCTGCGCCACGGCCGGCGCATCCGTTTTCTCGGCACGGATTACCTCGCCTATGCGCTGCTCGACGCCGTGGTCGACAATTATTTCTCCCTGCTGGAAAACATCGGCGATCAGGTGGAGAAGCTTGAGGAAGAGCTGATCGCCAATCCCTCGCCGGACACCCTGGCCCGGATTCACCACTTCAAGCGCGAGATGCTGCTGTTGCGCAAATCGGTCTGGCCCCTGCGCGAGGTTCTTGGCAGCCTGACCCGCGAGGAGCACGCCCTCATCTCCGCCGAAACCCGCCTGTTCCTGCGCGACGTCCACGACCACTGCATCCACGTGCTCGACACGGTGGAGACCCTGCGCGACCTGCTCGCCGGCATGCTCGACATCTACCTGTCGAGCGTGAGCAACCGCATGAACGAAATTATGAAGGTGCTGACCATCATGGCCACCATTTTCATCCCCCTGACCTTCATCGCCGGGGTCTACGGGATGAACTTCACGCACATGCCCGAGCTGAACTGGCGCTATGGCTACGCGGGGGCATGGCTGGTGATGATTGCCGTCGCCTTCGGCCTGCTGCTGTTTTTCCGGCGCAAGAAGTGGCTATGACGAAGCAACCCCGCGGAGACACCTCGATGGTCCAGTCAGCCGACCTAAATGCATGCCCTGCCAATGTATCGGAACTTTTTCGCCTGCTGGATGAGCTTTTCGTTCAAGTGGCCGAAGAGGCACGCCTGAAAAAGGAATTCGCCGTCACGCGCCTTGACGGGATGGCCGAGGCGGCGCGCAAGGACATAAGCAAAAGCGCCGTGCAAATCTCAGAGGTGTTTCCGGGCGAAGGGCCGGACGCCAGCCGGCAAAAAGACCATTTAACCAAAATACGCGGCGCGATCGACGGGCAGTTGAGTCGGCTGTCGCGTGGCTTGCGTAGCGCCTTCGAAGAAGAGCTCAAGGATCTAAACGCCGGGGGACAACCGGTGTTGAACCTACTGCTGGAGATGCATGAAAACGGTCGTCGCCTGGCCCGAAATCTTCCCGAATATCAGGAAAGCATGCGCAAGGACCGTAGGGTGCGCGTCCCCCTGCGTAGCATGGCTCTTGACCTTTTCGCGGATCGCGATGCCTTGCAGTCTCATCCCTTGAGCCAAGCCTATGAACAATCCCTGGCGCGCACACGCCTCCAGATTGCCGACGCTTGGCGCGGACTGCGCTTTTTCCTGGAAGCGAGCGGCGACGATCTGGAAAAGTTGGCTGCTCCCAACGACGGTATGGTCGCCACGGGGAACGAATTTCAAGATCAAATTGCCGTGATCAAGGACCAGTTGCTCGACAGCTTGACCGACGCTGAAGACAAACTGGCCGGCGCATGTAAGATTCTGGGCGATTTTTGGGAACAATTTCCCGCGCAGCTTCATGAAGAACAGCAGCGACTCAAGGAGAAAATTTCCCATGATCTAAGCGACGCCCACCTCCTTGATGTTCTGGCGCGGCAAAGGTGGACAGAAGCCATGCGGCACCTGCGCACCTGGAGCGAGTGGGGCAAACAGTTCTGGCAGGCCCTACGGGAAGGCAAGCATGAGCCGGGGCGCCGCCTTGCTCAATGGTCCGCGCGGTGGGCCGATCAGCTGCGCGGCCTGATTGGACAACCGCGGCAGTCCCCGGAAACCCTTCTCAAGCTCACCGATCTGCCCTCATCCGCTCATTTGCGCCATCAGTGCGAAAGCCTGCCGACTCTCTATCGACGTCTTTTTTCCCTGGGCCCCCTCGGCAATCGGGAATTTCTGGTCGGGCGCGATGAGGAGCTTGCCCAACTGGCAAAGGTCCACGAGCGCTGGAAAAGCGGGCGAACCTGCAGCGTCGCGCTCATCGGACCGGAAGGCAGCGGGAAAACCTCCCTGCTCAACTGCCTTGAAAGCGAGCATGCCTTTGAAAGTCCTTTTCTGCGAGGGTACATCGGCCGACGCTTGCTCGATGGCCAGGATGTGGTGAGGTTCTTCCAGGCGTGGCTGGCACCGCACGCCGACGAACTCTCCGATGAGAACGACGTCATTCGCCTGATCCTGGAACGCCCGCCGGGCATTCTCGTCCTCGAGGGCGGCCACAACCTGATGCTGAGGGTCGTCGGCGCCCGTCGCGCGGCCGAAAGCTTTTTCAGCATTCTTCAGGCGACTCGCCATCATTGTTTGTGGCTGATGTCTTTTCGCGACCATACCTGGCGACGCCTGGATCTGCTGCTGGGGATCAATCGCTTCTTCACCCATCAAATCAACACCCTGTTCCACGACCAGAAAGAAATCGAGGAAGCCCTTCTGCTACGTCAGCGCACCTCGGGCTTGCCCCTGTTCTTCAGGGAGGCGGATGAGGGAAAAAGTCGCGCCGAGGCGAATCCTCCGTCCGACGACACCCAGGACAAGCTGCGGAAGCGTTTTTTCTGCGAACTCTTCGAGGTCAGCGGCGGCAACATCGAAGCGGCGCTCTACTATTGGCTGTTGTGCGCCCGATGGATGCCCACTGAACAACGCATGGAAATTTGCCCCCTGGGTAAGCTGGACCGTTCCCTGTTGCGGCGTCTGGAGCGAACCTGTCATTTCACTCTCGCCGAGGTTCTCTGCCATGGCAGCCTGAGCGTTGACGAGCATGCCCGAATTTTTCGCCTGACACCCATGCAAAGCCGGCTGATGCTTGAATATCTTCAACAGATGACGCTTCTGGACAGAAAATCCGGCGACCCGGAAAGTGCGGACGAAATCTACGTGGTCAATCCGATCCTGCAGGCCACGACCCTCAGAGTGCTCGAGGACCTGAACATTCTTTATTAAAGGCATTTCATGAAAGAGCAAACCCTGGTCGAAATTTCCCGGCACTTCTTCAACCTCTCCAGTATTCTCCTGGCGCTGCTCATCCTCGGGATGACCTGGGTCGGCACCTGGCTGCTCGGCCTCGCGGCCGCCAAACTCGCGGAAAACATGCCGCGCAGCCGGCTGCTCATCGGAAGTCTCACTCCGCTCCTGCGCCTGTTCATCTGGATCGGGGCCCTAACGTTCGTCATCGTGGCGGTGTTCCACCCCCCCCTTCCCACGATCCTCGCCATCGGAGCCTCGGCCGGCCTGGCCATCGGCCTGGGCGCCCAGGACCTGATGAAAAACGTCATTGCCGGCATCGTCATTCTTTTCGACCGTCCTTTCCGCATCGGCGACATGGTCGAAATCCAGGACAATTATGGTGAAGTGATCAATATCGGTCTGCGCGCGACGAGCCTGCGCACCTTTGACGACAGCACCGTCCTGGTACCGAACAGCGTGGTTCTCAACCAGATCGTTTCCAACTCCAACACGGGGGCTCTCGACGAGCAGGTGGTCATCAGCTTTCGCCTTCCTGCCTCGGTGGATATCCGGCAAGTCAAGGATCTTGCCTGGGAAGCCGCGGCCTGCTCACCCTATGTGTATCTCAAAAAACCCATCATCGTGCTGGTCGAGGACGTCTTCGACCGCGCCTTTCTCACCCAATTCAAGGTAAAGGCTTATGTTCTTGACATCCGCCTTGAACGACTGTTCGCCAGCGACATCACTGAACGCTTGAAGATCGAGATCAATGCCCGCGGCCTGCTGCCGGATCACGCCATTGCGGAGTTCACCGCCGCCCCATGAACCTGCCGGTACTGCTCGTTTTTCTGCTCGTCTACCTGGGCATGATTCTCGGGCGTCTGCCGGGCCTGGCCCTGGATCGCACCGGCGTCGCCTTGCTTGGCGCCCTGGCCCTCATCGCCCTGGACATCCTCACTCCCGAGCAGGCCTGGGAGGCCGTGGACGTCTCGACCATCGCCCTGCTCTTCGGCCTCATGGTGGTTTCGGCGCAACTGCGGCTGGGCGGCTTCTACACCTGGGTGACACGGCGCCTGGCGGAGGTCGCGGTGGCACCGCCCGCGCTCCTAGGTCTGCTCATCGCCGTGTGCGGCCTGCTGGCGGCCATCCTCGCCAACGACATCGTATGCCTGGCCATGGCGCCCATGCTGGCCGAGGGCTGCGCCCGGCGCGGCCTCGACCCCAAACCCTTCCTGCTGGCCCTGGCCTGCGCGGCCAATGTCGGCTCGGCCGCCACCCTCATCGGCAATCCGCAGAACATGCTCATCGGGCAAAGCCTGCAACTCTCCTTTACCGGCTATCTGCGCGATGGGGGTGTCCCGGCCCTTCTCGGGCTGCCCCTGGTGTGGCTGGTCGTCGTCTGGCTGTTTCGCGACCGCTGGCGAGCCCACACCCAAGTCGTCGAAATTCCCGCCCCAGCCTTCAACGGCTGGCAGACCGCCAAGGGGCTGGCCGTTACCGCGCTGCTCATGCTGGCTTTTCTCGGCACCGACTGGCCGCGGGAAATTCTCGCCCTGGGCGCGGCCGGCCTGCTGCTGCTGAGCCGCCGCATAAGGTCCCAGCACATCCTCGCCTTGATCGACTGGCAATTGCTGGTCTTGTTCATCGGCCTGTTCGTCGTCAACCACGCCCTGGCCGACAGCGGCCTGCTCGGCGCGGC
>NZ_JAUVWH010000001.1 GCF_030604225.1 Geoalkalibacter sp. | reverse complement strand
TCCGGCAACACCACCGATCAGGTTTTCAGCCTGACCTACGACGGCACGCCGCCGCGCGTGACGGTCCAGAGCACCACCCACAACATCAATCAGGGAGGTACCGCGCTCATCGTCTACACGGTTTCGGAAGCGGTGAAACAATCCGGTATCGAGGTCGGTGAGTATTACTTCCCCGGATTTCGCCAGCCGTCCGGCGAGTATGTCGCGCTCTTCGCCTTTCCTCACCATCTGAGCACCGCCGAGTTCACCCCGCGCCTGATCGCTGTCGACCTGGCCGGCAACGAGGGGCGCGGCGGGTTTGCCTTTCATGCCAATGCCCGGCGTTTCCGGCAGGACAGCATTAATATCTCGGATAACTTTCTCGCCACGGTCATGCCCCAGTTCGAGCGTGATTACCCCGACGCGCCCTCCCTGTTGGATGTTTTTCTGCGGGTAAACAGCGAGATGCGTGCGAGCAACACGGCCGCCATTCGCGAGATGGGTCGCGACACTCTGCCCGAACCCCTGTGGCGGGGAGATTTCCTGCGCATGGGCAGCGCGGCCAACATGGCGCAATACGCCGACCGGCGCAGCTATATTTATCAGGGGCAAAAGATTGACGAGGCGACCCACATGGGGGTCGATTTGGCTTCGGTACGCCAGGCCCCGATCAAGGCCGGCAATCATGGGCGGGTGATTTTCGCGGATTTTCTCGGGATCTATGGAAACTGCGTGATTCTCGATCACGGCCTGGGGTTGCAGAGCATCTATGCGCATCTCACGCGCATCGACGTGGCGGTGGGCGATCGGGTGCAGAAGGGCGATCTGCTCGGCACCAGCGGCGCGACGGGCATGGCGGGCGGCGACCATCTGCATTTCGAGATGACCGTGTCGGGCGTGTCTGTAAATCCCATCGAGTGGTGGGATCCTCAGTGGTTGCGCAACAACATCACCAGCAAATTCCCTGCCGTCCAGTAGGGGCGCACCGATGTGCGCCCAGATCGCGCCCTGTCGTGCTTCTACGCCCCAATCCGCACCGGCGCGAAGCCGCTGCCCTCGGATTGCAGATTGGTTACCTGCCCGGTGTAGAGGCGCGCGGCCACTCCATGCACCCGGTCTTGGTAGGCAAAGAGACGAAAGTCGGTCTTAAGGGGGCGCTCCCGCCCCGGCACATAGGTCAGGGACGGCGGCACCAGGGCCTGGGCCAGGGTTTCATTGGGAGGGAGGGAAGCAAAACGGCTGCGGGCGATGCGTTCGCCAACGTAGACGCCGCGACTGCCAAAACGCGTACTGGGCTTGAAAACCAGGTACTTGCGCCCGCTCCAGGCCGCTTCCTCTCCCAGATCCGCCAGCAGGCGGGTGGTGGGAACCATCTCCAGGAGGTGGGCGCGGGTTTTTTCGGGCAGATGCAAGCCGTCCAGAATGTTTGCGTCGGACCACAGGATCATGCGGCGCTTGTCCCCCAGCAAGGCATAGACAAAGGGATTCGGCGTCAGGCACAGGCGCCGCGCCTGATAGGCTCGGGCGATCGCCGCCATGGCTGGCGTTTCCAGATAAAAATCGCAGTGCCGATTGTAGATCAGATCCACCACTTTACCCTCGTGATAAAGCCCATCATCCCGCTCCTCCAGTTCCCCCGGTTCGATGATGACCGCGGCAATCCCCACCGCTTCGAAGAGCTCGCGAATCGCCTGCATTTCCGGATAAAGAAACTGGGCCTGGGGTTGCTCGTCGACAATGGCAACGCGTCGCGGCCGCAGGCGCGTGCCCGCGCTTTGACGCTGCATTTCCGCAAGGAAGGATGCGAGGATTCGCTCTCCGAGGCGCGGTGAGAGCCGCAGGGGGCCGGGTGTTTCCTGGGTGCACTGGGCAAGACTGGCCAAAAGGGTGCCGCCGGCATTGGTGTTGACTTCAATGAGTCTTGGCCCGGCGGGGCCGAGATGAAAATCGTAGCCCATGAGCACGGCATCGTGTCCCGGGTCGAATTGGGCAAGGGGCGATGCCGTGCGATGCACCAACTCCCGATACCCGCAATGGCGGCTCAGGGCGTGGAGATCACGAACGAGGCGGATCATGCGCCGCAGGTCTTTCACTGGGAGCACAACGGGGTGGGGAACCAGGGTTTGGGCGAAGGCAGACATGGGGCATCCGTGAGGGAGATTGGGCAAGGTCGCGGCATGATGGCAGATGCGCGCGCAAAAAGCAAAGACGTGGAGGGCTAGCCGAGGGGCAGATACAGGGAAATCACGGCCCCGCCCGTTTCGGCGTTGCCGATATGCAGCCGGCCGCCGTGGCTTTGCAGAATCCGTGAACACAGGGACAGGCTCAGCCCGCTGGTCTTGCCGTTGGTGGTGGCAAAAGGTGAGTCGACCAGGCGCAGCACATCCGGGTCGATGCCCGGTCCCGTATCGCTGATGCTGATCCGCAGTTCCTGGTCGATGCGCTGGGTGGCGAGGGTCAGGGTGCCCCCGCCCGGCATGGCTTCAAGGGCATTGTTGATGATGCTGCGCAGGCTGTAGCTGATCTGTTTGAAATCCATGCGCACCGGCGGCAGGCCGGGCGCCAGGTCGAGGCGGGCGCTGATGCCGGCGAGGTCGATATCCTCCAGCAGGCTGCCGTACACGGTGGTCAGCACCTGGTTGATGTCCCAGAGGTCGAAGGTCGGATAGAGGGACTCGGAGTAGTTGAGGGCATCCTGAAGAACATCCTCAAGCTTGCGCGCTTCGCGGACGATGGATTCGATATAGCGCCGCCGTTCGTCGTCCTCGGGAATCTGGCGGCTCAGTGACCGAGCGAAGCCGCCGATGATCATCAGCGGATTGCGGATGGAATGGGAAAAGTGGGAGACGATTTTCCCCACCAAAGCCATTTTTTCCATGCGCACGATCTGTTCCTGCTGCTGCTGGAGCAGCTGATTGGCCTCGCGCACCTTGCCCAACTCCCCCTGCAACTGCTCGTACAGCGAGCCGCGCTCCAGGGCGAAGGCCATGGGCAGGGCAAAGGATTCCAGGGATTGCAGATCCTGGGGCGAGATCTGGCGGCGATTGACGATGTTGTCGGCCAGCAGCAGTCCGATGCGCCGATTGCGACTTTTCAGGGGCACCAGCACTATTTCGTCGACCTCCAACGCCTCCACCTGATGACGATCGATGCTGAACTCATGCCAGAGGTTGAGGATATGGCGGCTTTGCGATCCGTTGAGGGTTTGAATGAACAGGTGATCCACGCGCGAGAGGGGCAGGGACAGCAGTTCGAGAAGGTCGCGAAACTTTTCTTTCTCCGCAACGATTTTGCGCTCGAAAAACAGGCGCGCCATTTCCTGCAGGCTGTAATGGTTTTCCTCGATTTCATGCCAGATGCGCTGCGCTTCCTCCAGGCGGCGCGGGCCAAGTGCGATATAGCCCCTGAGGTTCTGCCGGTCGGCATCGACCAGCATGAGAATGGCCCGGTTGAAACCAAAGCCCTGGCCGGCGGTGATGGCGGTGAGGGCCAGGGAGATGATCTCGTCGAGATCAAGGCTGCTCTGAATGGATGAAGTGACTTCGTGAAGAAACTGGAACTCGCGGTTGCGCACTTCCAGGTCGCCGCGCAGATCGAAATTTTCGGTGCGTAACGCCCGGATCTTTTCCAGGCCGAGCAGAAGCAGTTCGGAGGAGCTTTCACCCTGCTGACGGAGCTGATACATGTCCTCAAGAAATCTGGGACAGTCGAAGCAGCGTTCGAGAACCCGCTTCTTCCAGTCGAAGAGCAGCGGCTCATCGCCTTCGCGAAGATTGGGGCAGCTGCTCAGGGAGGTGAGATCCTGGTTCCAGCAGCAGTTTGTCATCATATGCGTTCCATGCCCTTCGGTGAATCCGGTATTGTTTACCGACATTGTCGGATTTTACCAGAGAATCGGGCATAAAAAAAGCCGGCTGTGCTTATTGCCGGCTTTTCCTCGATGAATTTAGATGAAGGGCTGAGAACTAGGAGAGACCCGAGCGTAAAAACTTCACCGCCATCTGCATGAGGCTGGGTTTGTAGGTTTGGGGCTCGAGATCCTGGCGCAGGGCCAGTCGCTCCTCCAGGGTGATCTGGGCTTCATTGTCGGCGGAGGATGCCTGGCTGAGTTTTTGCGCCAGTTCGGAAAACTGGACTCGGTCCTGGGGAACCGACGAGGAAGGGCTGGCCGCGGCCTGGGGCTTGGCGGTCGCGGGAGCGGCGCTTGCCGGGTTCAACTCGGGCTTGGACGTAGCGCTGGTCAGCCAGTTCAGGAGAGTTGAGGCGATTTTCATGGCGGACACCCGTAACGGAATGAAAAAAGTGAAATTAAGCCTAGCTCAGGCTGGATGCTAAAGGAAAAAAAATTAAAATTCAACAAAAAACTACAGGGCACGCAAAAATTTTCCATCCGTCGCCCTTGACAAATTCGCGCGCTGGAGACAAAAGGGGAGAAGGCAAGTTGCCAATGACTCCCCGGAGTGTCCAATTCTCAGAAACGAGGTCCAATGAGCCGCAACAAAACCATCCATCTTGAGGATTATTGCCCACCGGCCTATCTGGTCGAGCGGGTCAACCTGCATTTCGATCTCGACGAAGCCGCCACCCGTGTCAAAGCGACCTTGGAGATGTGTCGCAATCCTGCGTCCAATCCGCCCAACCAACCCCTGGTGCTCGATGGCTATCAGCTGCAATTGGTGGGTTTGCGCCTCGATGGCAGGGAGCTTGGCGAGGATGAATATTATCGCGATCAGGAGCGCCTGGCGGTGGACGAGGTGCCGGAGCGTTTTGTTCTTGAGGTCGAAACCTTGCTTAACCCCAAGGATAACGGCGCCCTGGAAGGGCTTTATCTCTCCAGCGGCAACCTCTGCACCCAATGCGAGCCTGAGGGTTTCCGGCGCATCACCTATTTTCCCGACCGCCCCGACGTCATGACTGTCTACCGCACCACCCTGGTCGCCGACCGCGAGAGTTTTCCGGTGCTGCTCGCCAACGGCAACCGCGTGGCCCATGGTGAACTCGAAGGCGGCAGGCACTTCGCCGAATGGGATGATCCCTTCCCCAAGCCTTCTTATCTTTTCGCCCTGGTGGCGGGCAAGCTCGCCTGTCTCGAAGATACCTTCACCACCCGTTCGGGACGCGCCATCACCCTGCAGATTTACGTGGAAGCGCACAACCTGGACAAGTGCGCCCATGCCATGCACTCCCTGAAGAACGCCATGCGCTGGGACGAGGAGCGCTTCGGCCTGGAATGCGACCTCGATCAGTACATGATCGTCGCCGTGGACGATTTCAACATGGGCGCCATGGAAAACAAGGGGCTCAACATCTTCAACTCCAAGTACGTCCTGGCGCGCCCCGACACCGCCACCGACCTCGATTACCAGAATATCGAAGGCGTTATCGGTCACGAGTATTTCCACAATTGGACCGGCAACCGCGTGACCTGCCGCGACTGGTTTCAGTTGAGCCTCAAGGAGGGCCTGACGGTGTTCCGCGATCAGGAATTCTCCGCCGACCAGAGCGCGCGCGCCATCAAGCGCATCGCCGACGTGCGCCTGTTGCGCACCGCGCAGTTCGCCGAGGATGCCGGTCCCATGGCTCATCCGGTGCGGCCCTCGTGCTATGAGGAGATCAACAATTTCTACACCCTGACCATCTACAACAAAGGCGCGGAAGTCATCCGCATGATGCAAACCCTGCTCGGGGAACAAGGCTTTCGTCGCGGCATGGACCTCTATTTTGCCCGTCATGACGGCCAGGCGGTGACCACCGACGATTTCGTGCGCGCCATGGAGGATGCCGCGGGGGTGGATCTCGGCCGGTTCCGCCGCTGGTACACCCAGGCCGGCACCCCGGAAATTCAGGTCGAGCGCCGCTATGACGCCGCCGCCCAAACCTATTCCCTGACCCTGCGGCAGAGCTGCCCGCCCACGCCGGGGCAGGGGGAGAAGCAGCCCTTCCATATCCCCGTCGGCGTGGCGCTGCTCGACCCCCAGGGCCAAAGGCTGCCGCTGCAACTGCGCGGCGAGGCCCAACCCGGTGGCCACAGCCGCGTGCTCAGCCTGACCGAGACGCGGCAGACCTTTGAGTTCGTCGGCGTATCGCAGGAGCCGCTGCCGTCCCTGCTGCGCGGATTTTCCGCGCCGGTCAAGCTGGTGTGTGATCTGAGCGACGCGGAGCTGGCGTTTCTCGCCGGCCACGACGACGATGCCTTCAACCGCTGGGACAGCGGCCAGCAGCTCGCGCTGCGCGTGCTGCTGCGCCTGGTCGGGGATGTCCAGCAGGGGCGAGCGCCGGGCGCTGCCGGAGCCCTGGCCCAGGCCCTGGCCAACACGCTCAACGATCCGCACCTGGAGCCCGCCTTCAAGGCGCAGGCGCTTCTCTTGCCCAGCGAGATCTATGTGGCCGAGCAGATGGAGCGCATCGATCCTGAAGCCATTCATCAGGCCCGCAAGCATCTGCAAAAGGCCCTGGCCCGTGAACTGCGGCCCCTGCTGCCGGCGGTCTGGCAGGACAACGCCGATTCCGGACCCTATGCTTTCGAGCCCCAGGCCGTGGGGCGGCGCAGCCTCAAGAACGCCTGTCTGAGCTATCTGGTCCTGCTCGATGAACCGGTGTTCGTGGAGCTGTGCGTCAATCAGGCCGAGCGCGCCGGCAACATGACCGATGTTCTGGCGGCCCTCGGCATCCTCGCCCAGCTCGAGGGAACCGAGGGCGCGGCGCCGCTGGCGCGTTTTTACGAGAAATGGCAACAGGATCCCCTGGTGGTCGACAAATGGTTCACCCTCCAGGCTACTTCGGGCCGCGCCGACGCCGGGGCGCGGGTCAGGGAACTGCTCGACCATCCGGCCTTTACCCTGCGCAACCCTAATCGGGTGCGGTCTCTGCTCGGCGCATTCAGCACCGCCAACCCCTATCATTTCCATGCCGTCACGGGCGACGGCTATGCCTTGCTCGGTGATTACGTGCGGCGCATCGACGCCTTCAACCCGCAATTGGCCGCGCGCCTGGTGGCGGCCTTCAATCACTGGCGCCGCTACGATGAAAACCGGCAGCGGCTGATGCGGGCGCAGCTCGAGCAGATCCTGGAGCGGCCCGATGTTTCGCGGGATGTGGCCGAGGTGGTGGGTAAGAGTCTGGGGCGATAGGACGCCGGAGGGGGAAGGCGGGTATGGTGAACTTTTCGGATGTTCTTATTGTCGGCTGCGGAGAGATCGGGCGGCGGGTCGGGCGGCTGTGGCTGGAACGCGGGGTCGCGGTGAGCGCCTTGGCGCGTTCGCGGGAGGCGGAGCTCAAGCTCGGGGAACTGGGCTTTGCTGTTGCGCGGGGTGACCTGGATGACCCGGCAAGCCTTGCGGGTCTGGCGGTGCAAAACCGCCTGGTCTACTATTTCGCCCCGCCGCCGGATCAGGGGGGTGCCGATCCGCGTATGGAAGCCTTTTGCGATCAGGCCCTTGCCGCCGATAAACCCTGGAAGATCGTCTATATCAGCACCAGCGGCGTGTATGGCGATTGCGGCGGAGCGCTGGTGGATGAAACAGCACCCCTGCGGCCGCTCACCGATCGGGCCCGACGGCGCGTGGCTGCCGAGGAGCGGTTGCGGCGCGTGCAGCGCGAGCGCGACATCGCCGTGGTGATTCTGCGCGTGCCGGGCATTTACGGACCGGGACGCCTGCCGCGCAAGCGCATCGAGCAGGGCGTGCCGGTCCTTGACGCGCGCGAGGCGCCGCCTTCCAACCGCATTCACGCCGTGGATCTGGCGCGCATCTGCGTGGCGGCGGGTGAGAAGGGCGAGGCGGGGGAGGTGTTCAACGTCTGCGACGAGAGCGGCGGCAGCATGACTGACTACTTCAACGCGGTGGCCGATGCCTGCGGCCTGCCGCGCCCGCCACAGATCAGCATGGCCGAGGCGCGCCGCCGCCTGAGCGCGGAGATGCTCTCCTACCTCAACGAATCGCGGCGCCTCGATAGCCGCCGCCTGCGCGAGAGACTGGGCATCGAGCTGCGCTATCCGGATCTGGCCGCGGGGCTGCGCGCGGCCCTGGCCGAAGAGGGCGAAGCGTCCTAGGCATGGCCGGCGGCGAAGTCTTCTTCCGTCTGCATATCCCGGCCGAGGAGTACCTGCGCTATTATCAGGGCACGGCCGCCTTTGTCCAGGTTCGCTCCGAGGACGGGCGCCGTATCCGCCTGCCGGCGGCCAACCTGCGCACCTTCGTCACCCGCGAGGGCATTACCGGGCGGTTTCGCCTGCGCTTCGACGACCGGCAGAAAATCCTGTCCCTGGAGAAAGTTTCTTCCTGAATCCATGATGCTTCCTCCAGGGAGGCGGCGCCCGGAAAGGACTCCATGAACCGCGAACAAACCCTGCGCGCCCTGCAATCACCCCAACCCTTTGATCTGCTGGTGGTCGGCGGCGGCGCGACGGGCTGCGGCATCGCGGTGGACGCGGCGGCGCGCGGACTGCGAGTGGCCCTGGTGGAGAAGCGCGATTACGGCGAGGGCACCAGCAGTCGCAGCACCAAGCTGGTGCATGGCGGCGTGCGCTACCTGGAGATGGCGGTGCGCGGGCTCGACCGAGCCCAGTATCAGCTGGTCAAGGACGGTCTGCGCGAACGCGGTCTTATTTTGCGCAACGCGCCCCACTTGGCCCATCGCCTGCCCCTGGTCACGCCCATTTACAACTGGCTTGAGGTGCCCTACGTTTTTGCCGGCCTCAAGCTTTACGACACCCTGGCCGGACGTAAAAGCCTGGGCTCCAGCCGTCTCATCGGGCGCGAGGAAGCCCTGCGGCGCTTTCCTCTCCTCAAGGCCGAGGGGCTCAAAGCCGGGGTGCTCTACTACGACGGCCAGTTCAACGACGTGCGCATGATCCAGGCCCTGGTCGCCACGGCGCGCCGCCAGGGGGCGGTGACCGCCAATCATGTGGAGGTTGTGGAACTGATCAGGGAAGGTGGGCGCTTGCGTGGTGCCCGAGTGCGCGGCGCGATTGGCGGCGAGGAATTTATCATCCGCACCCGGGGGGTGATCAACGCCACCGGTCCCTTCGCGGACCACATCCGCCGCCTCGATGACCCCGAAACGCGCCCGCTGCTCAAGGCCAGTTCCGGCATCCATATCGTCCTCGACAAGCACTTCGCGCCGCCCGGCGCCGGCTTGATGATCCCCAAGACCGAGGATGAGCGGGTGCTGTTCATCCTGCCCTGGCAGGGCCGAACCCTCATCGGCACCACCGACGAACCGGCCGCCATCGTCGACCATCCGCGTCCCAGCCAGGCAGACATCGCCTACCTGTTGCGTCATGTGCGGCGCTATTTCAATCTCGATCTCACTCCGGACCACATCCGTTCCACCTGGTCGGGCCTGCGCCCGCTGCTCGATGCGCCTCAATCATCCGATACCGCCCGCCTGGTTCGCGACCATCTGGTGCAAATCAGCCCAGCGGGCCTGTTGACCATCGTCGGCGGCAAGTGGACCACCTACCGTAAAATGGCCGAGGATGCCGTGGATCGGGCCGTCCAGGCCTTTTCCCTGGCACCGGCAAGCACCTGCGTCACCGCGGAGCTGGCCCTGCACGGCGCCCAGGGTTTTGATCCGCACGGGGCGCCGGGACTGGCGCGCGATCATGGACTTGCTGCCGAGGTCGCCGCGCATCTGCATCAGACCTACGGTGGTTGTGCCGCGCAGGTGGCGGAGCTGGCGCAGGGAGATCTGGGCGAGCGCCTGCATCCCGAGTATCCCCTGATTGGCGCCGAGGTCGTCCATGCCGCCCGCGAGGAACAGGCCGAGCGCCTTGCCGACGTGCTGGTGCGGCGTACCGCACTTGCGTTGCTCGATCTCCAGGCGGCCGCCGCGGCTGCTGCGCGCACCACCGAGATTCTGGCGCGTGAACTGGGTTGGGACGAACCCCGCCGCCGCGAGGAGCTAAAAATATTCCAGCACCTGGTGGAGACGGCCATTTAAGGTCTTTGCTACGCTCAAGGAGGACGACATGCCCCGTTACATCGCCGCACTGGATCAGGGAACCACCAGCAGCCGCTGCATGATTTTCAACCATGGCGGCGAAGTCGTCGCCCATCATCAGTTGGAACACCAGCAGATCTATCCCCAGGCCGGCTGGGTCGAGCACGATGCCCTGGAAATCTGGGACCGCGCCCGCGACGTGGTGCGCTCCGCCATGGAAAAAGCCGGGCTCATCGCCGCCGACATCGCCGCCGTCGGCGTCACCAATCAGCGCGAAACCACCTTGGCGTGGGACAAAAAGACCGGTCAGCCCTACGCCAACGCCATCGTCTGGCAAGACACGCGCACCGACAAGATCTGCAACCAGTTGGCGCAAAACGGCGGTCAGGATCGCTTTCGCGCCCAGACCGGACTGCCCCTGGCCACCTATTTTTCCGGGCCCAAGATCAAATGGCTGCTCGACAATGTGCCCGGCCTGCGCGATGCCGCCGAGCGCGGCGACGCCCTGTTCGGCACCATGGACAGCTGGATCATCTGGAAGCTCACCGGCGGCCCCGGAGCGGGCGCGGTTCACGTCACCGACGTCACCAACGCCTCGCGCACCTTGCTGATGAATCTGGAGACTCTGGACTGGGATGAGGAAATCCTCGCGGAACTCGACATCCCCCGGTCCATGTTGCCGCGCATCCGCCCCTCGAGCGACCCCAAGTTTTACGGCATGACTCGCGCCGAGGGACCCTTCGGCGGCGAAATCCCGGTGTGCGGCGCGCTTGGCGACCAGCAGGCAGCCACCGTGGGGCAGACCTGCTTCGCGGTGGGCGAGGCGAAAAATACCTACGGCACCGGCTGTTTTCTGCTGCTCAACACGGGGACCGACATCGTTCAGTCCCAGCACGGTCTGCTCACCACCCTCTGTTATCAATTCGGCAAGCAAAAGCCCGTTTATGCCCTGGAGGGCTCGGTGGCCATCGGCGGCGCCCTGGTGCAGTGGCTGCGCGATCGCATGCGTCTCATCAACACCGCCGCCGACGTGGAGAATCTGGCCAAGATGGTCGACGACAACGGCGGCATGTATTTCGTGCCGGCCTTTTCCGGGCTGTTCGCGCCCTATTGGCGCAGCGAGGCGCGCGGCCTGGTCATCGGCATGACGCGCTTCATCACGCGCGGTCACTTCGCCCGCGCCGCTCTGGAGGCCGTGGCATATCAGACCCGCGAGGTGGTCGACGCCATGGCCGCTGATTCGGGGGTGGAACTCAGGGCCCTCAAGGTCGACGGCGGCATGACCGCCAATGAACTGCTCATGCAGATCCAGGCCGATGTGCTCGGAGTGCCGGTCATTCGTCCCAAGGTCGCCGAAAGCACCGCCCTGGGGGCCGCCTACGCGGCAGGCCTGGCTGTGGGCTACTGGAAGGATCCCGAGGATCTCAGGAAAAACTGGGGTGTCGACAAGACCTGGCAGCCTTCGGCGGACGACACCCTGCGCACCCGCAACTACCACATGTGGAAAAAAGCGGTGAGCCGTACCTTTGATTGGCTGGAGTAGACCGTATACGGTAAAATGGTGTTTGCATATTTGCAAAACGGCTAAAAAAGTTTGTGGAGTTGCGCCATCTCATTGAATCTTCGTATGAAAATTCTTCGATGTCCGGATGCGGAAGTGGACACTTTCGCATTTCTGCAAAGAAGATCATTTCCCCAAGGTATGGCTTTGGTTTTTCAACATCTTGAAAATATGACGGAATATTCTTTTAAAACAATTTTTTAAAATTTGGTACGAGGGTTGCTCAAAGGAACGAAGAGGCTTAAACAAACCTGACTTCCCTACGAGCAGCCCCCCGTCGGCGGGGCCTCATCCAAACCAGGAGGATGGCGATGAAGGCAAAAATCAACGGCGTGCAGATCGGCTATGATGATTTCGGCAAAGGCCCCGCGGTTCTGTTCATTCACGGCTATCCCCTGAACCGCAAAATGTGGCGCCGCCAGGTGGAACCCTTGGTCAGCGACGGCTTTCGCGTGGTCCTTACCGATCTGAGCGGTTTCGGCGAAAGCGAACTGCGTGACAATGCCGGGGATATCAACGCTCATGCCGACGACCTGGTGGGCTTGCTGAATTACCTGGGCATCGGCCGCGCCGTGGTGTGCGGCATTTCCATGGGCGGGTATGTTCTCTTCGATCTGCTGGAGCGCTATCCGCAAAGGGTGGCGGGGGCCTGTTTCGTGGTGACGCGGCCCGTCGGTGACGACGTGCAGGAGCGAGTCAAGCGTGCCGAACTGCGCGCGGCCCTGGAAAATGGACGGATCGAGGAGGTCCGCGAAGCCTTCATGCAGGTTCTCGTGGCCCCCAAGGGCAAGAAGGTGCGCTCGCCGGATATGCGTGAAGTGTGCAAATGGGTGCGCAGCACCGATCCCCGCGGCCTGGCGGCGGGCCTTGAAGCCATCGGCCGCCGCAAGGATTACACGCCTCTGCTCAAGCGCCTGTCCCTGCCCACCCTCGTGGTCGGAGCCGAGGAAGATCGCGTCATCCATCCCCTGCATTCAGAGATGCTCGCCCGCCACCTGCCCAACTGTTTTCGCGCGGTCAGTCTCAAGGGCGGCCATCTGGTGAATCTGGAGAAATTCCAGGCGTTCAACAGCCACTTGCTTGATTTCCTCAGGTCCTTGGTGCCGCGGGCGGAGGAAGAGTGCGACGAGCCCGCCGATCAGCTCGGTTGATGGTACATCCCCCGGCCGCGCCGCAATGACGTTGCGGCGCGGCCGGGGTTGCCCTTGGCAACGGGGATGCTTTCGGGTTAAGGTCTGACCCCGGAGGCACACCGTGAACCTGTTTAGACATTCCCTCTTGATTCTCTATTGCGCTGCCTTGGCGTGGCTTTCCCTCTCCTCATCTCTCCCGCAGACCGGACCCGACTGGCTGCACAAGGACAAGCTCGGCCATGCCTTGGCTTACGCCCTGATGACTCTGCTTGCCGCCTGGGCCTGGAGCGGCCAACAAGGGTTGAGCCGCAAGGGACTGGTTCTGGGATTGGTCTTTGCCATGGGCTTCGGCGGCGCCCTGGAGATCCTGCAGGGGGTGGTGAGCCGCGCGCGGCATGCGGAATGGTGGGATCTGGCCGCCAATATCAGTGGGGGGCTGTTGGTGTTTGGCGGCGGCCTCTGGTGGCTCGCTCGCCGGCGAAAGCTCAATCCTCGCGGGTGATTTCCTCAAGACAATCCCAGGCGATGTCCAGGAGCCTGGTCAGAACGTCCTCGGGGATGTTGAGGGGCGGCATGAAATAGATGACGTTGCCCAGGGGGCGCAGCAGGGCGCCGCGCTCCAGGGCCTTTTGGTAAAAGCGGTAGCCACGGCGCTGCTGCCAAGGATAGCCGCGTTTTTCCTCCTTGTTTTCCACCATCTCAATCGCCGCCACCAGGCCGCAACGCCGCATTTCTCCGACATGGGGATGGGCGGCGAAGCGCCGGCGCGCCTCCTCCAGCATGCGCATGCGCGGTTCCAGCCCCCCGAGAATATCCTCCTCGTCAAAGATTTTCATGACCTCGACGGCCAGGGCGCAGGCCAGGGGATTGCCCGTGTAGGAATGGGAATGGAGAAAGGCCTTGAGGGTTGGGTAGTCGTCGTAGAAGCCCTGGTAGATTTCATCCGTCGTCAGGGCGACGGACAGGGGTAGATAGCCGCCGGTGATGCCCTTGGACAGGCAGAGGATATCCGGGGCGGTGCCGGCGTGTTCGTTGGCGAAAAAACGGCCGGTGCGGCCGAAGCCGACGGCGATTTCATCGGCGATGTAATGCACCTCGAAGCTGTCGCACAAGGCGCGCAACTTCTTGAGGTAGGCGGGCGGATAGATGCGCATGCCCGCCGCCGCCTGAATCAGGGGCTCGATGATTACGGCGGCGATTTCCTCGTGATGGGCGGCGAGGGTGCGCTCCATGTGCTCGAAACACTCGGCGGCGCAATGGTCGCGGTGCAAGCCGTAGGGACAGCGGTAGCAGTCGGGACCCGGCACGGAAAATCCCTGCATGAGAATCGGTTGGTAGATCTGGCGGTAGAGTTCGCAGCCGCTGACCGCCAGGGCGCCGAGGGTTTCGCCGTGGTAAGCCTCGCTGATGGACACGAACCGGGTTTTGCCGGGCTTTCCGCACTGCTGCCAGTATTGAAAGCTCATCTTCAGCGCCACCTCGACGGCCGCCGAGCCGTTGTCGGCGAAAAACACCCGATTGAGTTTGCCGGGGGCTTTTTCACAAAGGCGTCGCGCCAGTTCCACCGCCGGTTCATGGGTAAAGCCGGCGAAAATATGGTGAGCGATGCGCTGGGATTGGTCGAGGAGGGCGCGATTGAGACGCGGATGGTTGTGGCCGAAGAGGTTCACCCACCAGGAGGAGACCGCGTCGATGATCCGCTCGCCGCGCGCGGTGATCAGATAGCTGCCCTCGCCGCGCGCAATGGGGATGGGCGGCAGGGCTTCATGATCCTTTTCCTGGGTGCAGGGGTGCCAGACGTGCCGGCGGTCGAGGCGGACAATCTCTTCGTAATTCATGGCTTGAATGATTTTTCTCAGGTTGATTCTAGAATTTGTCCGGCCAGGCTAGGTTGCGCCGCAAGATGCGGTAGGTGGGCAACTCCGGAATCTGGCGGGCGAGGGCGACAACCTTGTCCCGGTCGCCGCCGGCCACTTCGTCGAGCACGCCGAACAAATCCGCCGGAACCAGGGAGGCCAGGGTGTGTGGGGCCTCACTCATGGCCTCGTCGGGGTGGGCGGGCATGCCGTTGATCAGGAAACCGGCAACGCTCAAGCCCAGGGTTTGAGCGCAAAAGACCGTCAGCAGGCTGTGGTTGATGGTCCCCAGGTGCGGACGGCACACTACCAGCATGGGCAACTTCATGGCCAGGGCCAGATCCGCCATGAGCAAGCCGCCCGCCAGGGGCACCATCAGCCCGCCGGCCCCTTCGACAATGACGAAATCATGCTCGCGACGCAGACGCCGGGAGCTTTCCACCAATCCGCCGAAATCGATGAATGCCTTGTCTTTATCCGCGGCCAACGAAGGCGCCAGAGGGCGTCGCAGACGCACCGGCGCGACATCGTCCAGTGGTGCCCGACAGTCGGCGGCCCAGCGCAGCAAGGCGGCATCGGGGCCTTCCTGTGCCGGATCGACGACACCGGTCTCCGCCGGCTTCATCACCCCGACTCTCAGGCCCTGATCCCGCAGATGGCGGGCGAGGGCGGCCGCCACCAGGGTTTTGCCGACCCCCGTGTCGGTACCGGTCACGAATATCCCTGGGGCGAGGGGCTGTTCAGCAGACATCGACACGCACCTCGGCGTCGGCGAACATCCGCAGGTCGGTGTTCACGTCCCGCCCGGTCGTAGTCAGATAATTGCCCACCATGGTGCCGCTGGCGCCGGCCATGAAAATCCACGACTGAAATTCGCGCAGGTTGTGTTCGCGCCCGCCGCAGACGGCGATGCGCTTGGTCGGCAGCAGATAGCGGAACAAGGCGATGATGCGCACGCAATCAAGGGGGGTCAGGTAGCCGGCGCCTTCCAGGGGGGTGCCCGCCACGGGATTGAGAAAGTTCAGGGGCACCGAATCCACATCCAATTCGCGCAGGGTGAGGGCCAGTTCGACGCGTTGCTCCAGGCTCTCGCCCAGCCCGAAAATGCCCCCGCAGCAGACCTTCATGCCGGCGCGCTTGGCCGCGCGCACCGTTTCGACGTCTTCCTCGTAGTCGTGGGTGGTGCAGACCTGGGGAAAGAAGGAGCGGGCGGTTTCCAGGTTGTGGTGATAGGTGACGCAGCCGGCATCCGCCAACCCCCGGGCCATCCGATCATCGAGCAGGCCGAGGGACGCCGAGGGATCGATGGTCGTTTCCCGCCGGATGCGGCGCAGGGCCGCAAGAATCGTGTCGCGCTCGCGGCCCGCGGCGATGTTGGTGCCGCTGGTGACGATGCCGTAGCAGTGCGAGCCGGCGGCGGCCGCCGCATGAGCGCCGGCGACCAGTTCGTCCTCGCTCTTGAGGGGATAAATGGGAGCGTTGGTGTCGTGATGGGCCGATTGGGCGCAGAAACTGCAATTTTCGCTGCATTTGCCCGATTTGGCATTGATGATGGAGCAGAGTTCGATGCGATCGCCGAAGGTCTTTTCCCGCAACTGGTGGGCACCCGCCAGGATCGCGGTCAATTCCGCCCCGCGCGCCCGCAGGATGGCCAATCCTTCGGCTTCGCTCAGCGGTTGATTGTTGATAGCTTTGGTCAGAAATGGGTTGTTCATGGAAATATTCTCCAGCATTCAACAGTCAGAAATCAAGATAACTGCTTGATTACAGGAAATGACGCCGGGTTGTCAACCTTTGAGTTGGCCATGGTTGACAATTAACAATTTTCAATATTATACTATTTCTGGTTTTGCTTTCTCATATCGTATCGACAGAGGTGTTGACAGGCAAAAACCAGAATGATAAAACATCATTTTATTTATCTTTGGGAGTTTCTTTCATTATGGTGAAGCAACTGATCGGCAAAAAGCTCAAGTCCACCCGCCTGCGCAATGACATGACAATTCAGGAACTGGCCAGGAAATCGAGGGTTTCCTCCAATATGATCTCGCGCATCGAGCGCGGCCTGACCATCCCCTCTGTGGAAATCCTCATGAAGCTGGCCGACGCCTTCGGCATGAGCATCAGCTTTTTTGTCGAGGAAGCCGAACGCGGCACCCTCATCGTGCCGACCATTCAGCGCAAGGGCGAGCCGATTTTTTTCTTCGAGGACAAGCATCAGATCACCAGCCTGACCCATGGCATTCGCGACCCCGGTTTCAGTGTCTTCTGCGACACCCTGGAAGAGGGGTGCAGCAGCGGGCAGGGGGGCATGGTGCACACCGGGGAAGAGTTCGCCTACGTGCTCAAGGGCAAGATGCAGTTCGTCATCGACGGGCAGAACTACGTGCTGGAAGAAGGGGATTCCATCGTTTTCAAGGCCTCCCTGCCGCATCGCTGGGACAATCTCCATGCCGGGCAAACGGAAATTCTCTGGGTTGTTTCCCCCGCGCCCAATGTTTCTCAATAAAATGAAAATTTTTCTGGACCTCTTGATCTGACGGCCTACATCCCGGAGCACCGATCCCCATGCGCATCAAGAAAATTGTCGGCAAAAAACTCAAGGCCATTCGCCTGAAAAACGATATGACCATTCAGGAACTCGCGGAAAAATCCGGGGTGTCCTCCAACATGATCAGCCGCGTCGAGCGCGGCCTGACCATTCCCTCGGTGGAAATCCTGATGAAACTGGCGGGCGTGTTTGACAAGAGCATCAACTACTTCGTCGAAGAGGTGAGCACCACCAACGAAGTGGTCTTTACCCGCCCCGGCGGGCGCGATACCACGGTTTACGACGATGAGCACAACATGCACACCGAATCCTTTACCTCGGGGCTGCGCGATCCCCAGTTCATGTCGTTTTTCTGCACCGTGCCTCCTGGCGGCACCAGCGGCCGCCAGCACATGTATCACCCCGGAGACGAACTGATCTATATGATCGAAGGGCGCCTCAAGGTCACCATCGCCGGCGAGGAGTATGTCCTGACTCCAGGCGACAGCCTGTCCTTCAAGTCCCATTTGCCCCATCGCTGGGACAATATCAGCGACCAGGACGCCAAGGTGCTCTGGACGCTCTCTCCCTTTACCATTATTTAAATCCATTCCGTGACGCCCGCGGCCGAGAGGCCCGGGCGTTCGCCTTTGCCCGACAGGAACTCCATATGGTTTTTTCTCGCTTATTCGGTCGCAAGAATCCCCTCGATCAGGTGCGCGGCGCCGTGCGCGACAGTCGCTGGGCCGACGCCCTGCGCATCGGCGAAGGCATCGATCCGCATTCTCTTTCCGCCCCCGAGCAGGATGAATTGGCGCATCTGCTGTCTGAGGCAGGTGATTGTCTGGCCCGGCTTAATCTGGAGGAAGGCGAGGCCTGTCGGCGTGCCGGCGACGAGGACAAGGGGCGTGAACATCTTGAGCTGGCGCTGGCTCAGGCCCGCGATGGTCAGTTGCGGCAAAACATCGCCGACGCCCTGGGCCGCAAGGCCGCTTCGCCACCGCCTCTCGTTGCCGCTCCGGCGGCGGGTCACTGCGGCGGCGGAAGTTGCGGGGGCGGCGCGGGATACGCCTCGGATAGCGGCGAGGTGGATCACCTTGACGAGGAAACACGTTTTGAACTGACCCTGAGCTCCTATCCGCCCGAGATGGCACAACGCTATGCCGGGGTCGGCGCCGCGTTCCGCAAGGCCTTTCTGGCGGCTCATGATGGTCGTGACGCCGAAGCGGTCGAACTCTATGCCCAGGTTGCCGAAGGGGCGCGCGACGATCTGTTCTACTTTGAGCGCGGCGGTCTTTTGGCGCGCACCGGCGATTTTGCCGGCGCGCGCCGGGATTTGCATCTAGCCCTGCAACTCAATCCATCCCATGAGCAGGCCCTGGAGGCGCTCATTACCCTGGAGCTGGCGCAAAACGCCTACAATGAGGCGAAGAAACAGGCCGAGCGCGGCATTGAAACCGGCACCGCCAAATCCTTTTGTCTGGGGCGCCTGGCCTTCATTCACGCTCGGGAGGGCAATGCCGACCAGGCGTTGAGCTCTGCCCGCGAGGCCCTGCGAACCGGCGCCGCCGAGCTTGACGTGCTGTTGTTGGCGGCCTCGTTGCATGAGCGGCGCGGAGAACTCGGCGAAGCCGAGGCGTTGCTGTCCGCGACGGGCGGCGGCGGGTGCAAGGGCGGCGCATCGGCCTATCTGGCCGAATTCTGGCTGCGCCACGGACGCAACCTCGAAAAAGCCCTGGATGCCTTCAATCAGGCGGCGCGGCAAGAGCCGGCCAATCCGCGTTGGCCCTTGCGCATCGGCGAAACCTATCTGGCGCGTGGTTGGAAGAAGGAGGGCCGCGCGCTCATTGAGCAGGCTTTGGCGCATCCCGATCTGGCACCGGAACTTAAGGAATCAGGTCAAAAACTGATCTCCGCCCTCTGACGGGGCGAAAAGTTCGGGCCAAGTTGACAGCTTTTCCTCAGGGGGTATATTTTTGACAAAGGTTTTAGGCGGTTAGGATTGTTTTGGGGTCCGAGCCAAGGTGATCGAGATTCCCGGGGAGGCACCATGAACAAGTCTGAACTCGTGGAAAAACTGGCCAGCAAAAAAAACCTGACCTACAAGAAGTCCGAGGAAATCGTCAATCTGATCTTCAATTCCATGACGGATGCCCTGATCAAGAGCGACCGGATTGAAATCCGCGGCTTCGGCAGTTTCGTCGTCAAGGATTACAAGGATTACATGGGACGCAATCCCAAAACCGGCGAGGTCATTCACGTCAAGCCCAAGAAGCTGCCGTTTTTCAAAGTCGGCAAGGAGTTGCGGGAACGCGTCAACAAAAGTCATTAAGCGCTCCCTTGGGTCGAAAAGTTGTCATTTGGCCGAAAGCAGGTCGAGGTATACCTGCGTGATGCCGGCTTGATGACTTAAATGATTCTGGCAAGCCCGGAAAAGTCCGTCTTTTCCGGGCTTGCTTCGTTCGGACGGGCCATCGGTGGTTTTTTGTTTTCCAGTCTTTCTTTGGCATGGTTCATGATAGAAAAATTCATTCAGGAGACTCCCATGTTGCTGCCCTTTGTTAACGCAGAGCCCCGTCTTGAAGGAGAGGTGTTTGTCGAGGAAAGCGCCCGGGTGATCGGCGATGTCGTCATCGGTCATCAGTCGAGCCTCTGGTTCAATGTGGTCGTTCGCGGGGATGTCAATCACATCCGCATCGGCGAGCGCACCAATATCCAGGACGGCAGCGTCATCCACGTCACCCGCCACATTCATCCGACCCTTCTCGGCGACGATGTGACCGTCGGCCATAACGTCACCCTGCACGGGTGCACCATCGGCAATCGCTGCCTGATCGGCATCGGCGCCATCATCCTCGACGGCGCGGTGATCGGGGATGATTGCCTGATCGCCGCCGGGTCCCTGGTGGCGCCGGGGACGCACATCCCTTCGGGGCACCTGGCCCTGGGCAGCCCGGCACGCGTCAAGCGGGCGCTCAACGACAAGGAGCTGGCGCACCTGAAGCTTTCCGCGGAAAACTATATCGGCTACATGCAGCAGTATCTGTCCTTGCGTGAAAGTCGGTAGGTAATCAGGGATTGATTTTGAACGCCAATAGTATTAAGATCCGATTAATTATTTTTTTGCCATAGTGGATCGACCCAAGCTGCCCAAGGGAAAGGATTTGAATGAGAACCGCCACCGTCATGTTGCTTGCTTCGAGCATCCTGGCCTTGGGGCTGATGTTTCCAGCTCCTGGTGGCGCGGTTCCAACCCAGTTCGGCATCAGCGGCCTGCTGACCCAGCCGAACGCCGAAACCCTGGACGCCGGCAATCTCAGCTTCGGCTTGTGGCTCGATCACTCCGATTCCGACAGCGGTTCGGCAACCATTGTCCCCGCCGCCCTGACCCTGGGCCTGGGCTCCTTTCTCGAAGTCTACGGTTCCTATCCCAACCTGCTGTTCAACGACGACGACCTGCAAAGCGGCAAGGGCGATGTGGCCCTGGGCTTCAAGTCGCGCATTCTCGGCAAGCGCTCCGCCCCGTTCAAGCTGGCCCTGGATATCCAGGGCCGCCGCTCGGTGTCGGACCAGCCGGGACGCGACGGCATCAACAGCTACCTGGGGCGCATGATTGTCAGTTACCGCCCCGAACGGTTCGGCGTGCACGCCAATGTCGGCTACCAGATCAACGACAACCCGGCGGATGCCGTTTTCGATGACCAGGTCGTCGCCGGCGGAGGCATTGAATTCTATCCGAACCCCCGCGCGCGCCTCATTGCCGAAGTCAGCTACGCCACGGAAAAAGAGGCGGGGAGGGGGGATGAGGGCGAAGCCACCGTCGGTCTTCAGTATTTCGCCTCTCCCCACCTGACCCTCAACCTTGGGGTGGGTTTCGGCCTCTACGATGCCAGTCCGGGCTGGCGGGTTCTGCTCGGCATGTCGACCACCCAGGGGGTGGGCACCTATTTTACGCCGGTGCCTCGCGTGATCCAGCCGCCCGATCCTCTCGAAGTCAAGGAAGGCGAGGAAGCCGCCGGGCCGATTCCCCTGATCCGTCCCCTCTCGCCCTTGCTCGCCGCGCAGGCTCGACCACGCGCCCTGACCGGGGTGGAAAAACTCGAGGTGCCGGTGCCGCCGCCGGGTCAGGCCGCCGAGGTCGTGCTGAGCCGCGCCGAACGGCTGCCCCTCGAAGAGTCCCCGGCGGTTCGCACCCGCGGATTCAGCGCCATTGCGCCCATGACATCCACCGAGACCCAGGATCTGGCGGAGGAGGGCGAAGGGGAGGCTGTCGCCGAGAACGGGGACGGGGGCGGCGATACCGCGATCAAGACCTTCGTTTATCGTAAGTTCCGTCTGCCGGCATTGACTTTCGCCCATGACCAGTGGACCCTCTCCGAGGAGGGACGCCAGGCGGTTTTCGACATCCTCCAAAACCTGCGTGAGGATGGCCGCTGGTTTTTGCTGCGCATCGACGGTCACACCGACAATGTCGGATCGGAACAGTACAATTCACGTCTTTCGCTGCGGCGCGCGATTTCCCTGGGCGCCCATATCGTCAATCATGAGGGTCTTGACCCGGCGCGGATTTTCGTCAAGGGTTTCGGTCAGGATCAGCCCATTGCCGATAACGATACGGTTGAGGGGCGCGCCGCCAATCGCCGGGTCGAAATTCTGGTACTGCTGCCCAAGGAGTCGTCCCGGTGAAAACGATCAGCTTGGTGCTGGGGGCGGCATTTTGCTTCCTGTTGACCCTTGCCCCTCACTCCTCGGCGCGGGACATCGACGCTTTTTTTTCAAGTCGCCAGGTGTTGGGAACCATTTATTTTCCGGAAGGTTCCACCGATCTCGATAAACAGGGCGAAGCCCAGATCCTGGCGCTGCTTCCGCGCCTGCGCAACCTGGATCCGGCCTTGAAACTGGTGCGTGTCGAGGGATTTTCGGCCGTGGCCGGAAAAGACGCGGATGGCGTGACCCAGGCCATGCTGCGCGCTCAGGCGGTGTGGAATTTTCTGCACGCGAAGGGTGCCGGGACCGAACGCTACACTCTCAACGGCCAGTTGTCCGGCCGCGGCGCCGGTTCGCAGCCGCCCCCCGATCGTGCGGAAATCGTGGTCTATGATAATCTTCTGGACATTCATCCGGTCGAGGTCGACCAGCTCATCAAACGGTAGATGCAATGGAGATGCGGATTTTTGAAGAATTGCGGGATTGCCCCTTGCTCAAGGGACTTGATGAGGGCGAGCTGAGCCTGCTGGGAGAAACCTTCGTGCCCCGGCGGATGATCGAGGGCACCACGGTCTTTATCGAAAACATGCCCGGCGAATCCCTGTATCTGATTCAGCAGGGAGCGGTGCAGATCTCGCGGATGTCCCCCGACGGCGAGGAGCGGACCTTGCTGATCCTCGGCCCCGAGAATGTTTTCGGTGAACTGGCGGTGATTGCTCCGGGCCTGCGCCCCGTGACGGCGCGCATCGTCGAAGCGGCTTCGCTGCTCAATCTGACACGCAAGGATTTCGACCAACTCTGTGAGCGTCACCCGCGTCTGGGCATGAAGCTCATGCGCAATATCGTGCGGGTTTTCAGCGAGCGGGTACGTGCGGCGGAAGAAGATTTTCACGAAATGCTGCGTTTTGTTCTGGGCAAATCGCCCCATCATGCCGGAGGTCAATGACCATGACGACGCGACTGGTTGCCCTTTCCCTCTGCGCCTTGCTGTTTCTGTGCGGCTGTGCCGGCGTGAAAATCGTTCCTCAGCCCGGAGAAGGTTCCCAGGTCAACCTGGCCGAGGGATCCATCACCCAGGTCAAGAACAACCTGAGCCTGAGCGTTCGCGTGCAGGATCTTGAAGTTCGCCCCTATCAGCGCGTCGACAATCTGGTGTCCTTTCACGTCGCCGCCGTCAACAGCGGCAACCAGGAACTTAACCTGAGCCTCGGCGGGTTTTTTCTGGTGGACGAAACCGGCCGTCAGGCAACGCCCCTGACCCCCGCCAAGGTCCAGGAGATGATCGCGCGAGACTCCTTTTACCTGATCCCCTATCCCTACGTCGGGTACTACTACCTTAAGGACGCGGTCCGTGTTTCCCAGGCCGCGACTTTCGACAGCTCCCTGCCGTATTTTCCCCAGCGCTTCCCCCAGACCCTGCACACCGAGGCCTTGCCGGAATCCATTTTGCTGCCCGGTAGCCGCGTCTCCGGACTGATCTACTTCGTGGCGGATTTGACGCGCATGAAATCCTTTGAATTGCGCTATTTTATGCCCGATTCTTCTCTGTCGGGGGAGGAAGATTTTCGCTTCCCCTTTTCCGTTGAAAAAAACTGACCCTTCCGCTATATTCAGCGCGTTTTTCGCGTCATCCTCATCTTTTCCTAACACTTATCTCTCTCCCCCTGGCGGGTACTGGAGAAATCCATGTCTGTTCTCCTCAATGAGGCTTTTCTATTTGGTCTCTTCGGTGGTCTCGGTCTGTTTCTCTACGGCATGAAGATCATGTCGGAGGGTTTGCAGAAACTTGCCGGCGAGCGCATGCGCAAGATTCTCGCCGCCCTCACCAACAACCGCATCATGGGAACCCTGGTCGGTATCGGCGTCACCACCATCATTCAATCATCGAGCGCCACCACCGTCATGGTCGTGGGTTTCGTCAACGCCGGCCTGATGAATCTCATGCAGGCCATCGGCGTGGTGCTTGGCGCCAATATCGGCACCACCGTCACGGCCCAGATCATCGCCTTCAAGATCACCAAGTACGCCCTGCCGGCCATCGGTTTCGGCGTCATGCTCATGCTTTTTTGCCGGAAAAAACGAACCTATTCCTATGTGGGCGAGGCGCTGCTGGGTTTCGGCATGCTGTTCTTCGGCTTGACCATCATGCGCGACGCCTTCGATCCCTTCAAGACCAGCGAACAGTTCCGCCAGTTTTTCCTGCTCATCGGCGACAACCTGCTGCTCGGCGTGCTGGTCGGGGCCATCATGACGGTCATCGTGCAGAGCAGTACCGCGGTCATCGCCATCACCCTGGCCTTGGCCAGCAGCGGTCTGCTGACCTTCGAGTCGAGCGTCGCCCTGATTCTCGGGGAGAATATCGGCACCACCGTCACCGCCAATCTCGCCGCCCTAGGCACCAATCTGGCGGCGCGGCGCACCGCCTTGGCGCATTTTCTGTTCAACGTCATCGGCGTGGCCTACATGCTGGTGCTCTTTCCCGTTTTTCTACAGATCATCACCGCCATCACGCCGGGCGATCCCAACCTGATTCTGCAAACTCAGGCGCAGGCCGACGCCTTCGGCATGCGGGTAGGCGACAACCCTTACATCGCGCGCCACATCGCCAACACCCATACCCTGTTCAACATCATCAATACCCTGATTTTCCTGCCTATCATCGGCATCCTGGCCAAACTCACAACCATCCTCATTCGCGGTAAGGATGAGATATCCGAATATCATCTGAAATACATCGACACCCGCGTGTTGAATACCCCGCCCATCGCCCTGGGCCAAGCACGTTCCGAAACCCGCCGCATGGGCCAGATCTGTCTTGAAATGGTGGATGAGACCACCCTCTATCTCAAGGAGCCGAACGAAAAGCGCCTGGAGGGCCTGATTAAGAAGGAAGAGATGGTCGACCTGCTGCAAAGGGACATCACCAACTTCCTGGTGGCGCTCTCCCAGCAGCCCATCTCGTCCCAAACCTCCAAGGACATCGCCTCGCTCATGCATATGGTCAACGACTTTGAACGTATCGGTGATTACTGCGAGAAAATCTGGCTGCTGGCGCAGCGCAAGCAGCAGCAGAAGATCATTTTCTCGGAGATCGCCGATAACGACATCGCCGACATGGCTCAGAAAACCCGCGATTTTCTCACCCTCATCGTCTCGGCCCTGGAACGCAATGATGTTTCGGTCATGGACAAGGCCGAGTTCATGGAGCGCGCCATCAACCAGACCGAGGAAACCTACCGCAACGGCCACATTGCCCGTCTCAATACCGGCGAGTGCGCGGTGCAGCCCGGCCTGATCTTTATCGACATGCTGCACAGCTTTGAAAAGATCGGCGATCACACCTTCAACGTGACCAAGGCCCTGGTCGGGCGCAAATAGATTCCGGGCGCCCGCTTCCCTGGGAGCGGGCGCCAACTCCCCATAATCCTGAATGAAATTGACTTTCTCCCCCGCTTGATCTATAGTCCCTGTTCCGCAATTTCCCCTGCACATTTGACCGCTGATCGCGACTCTGGAAAGGACATCCATGGACAAGACCATTCTCTCGGGCAATGAAGCCTTTGCCCGCGGCGCCTTCGAAGCAGGCGTCAAGGTGGCCTCGGCTTATCCCGGCACGCCCAGCACGGAAATTCTTGAAAACATCGCCCATCACTATCCCAGCATCGACTCTTCCTGGGCGCCCAACGAAAAGGTGTCCCTGGAGGTGGCCATCGGCGCCTGCTTCGGCGGCGCGCGCGCCCTGTGCACCATGAAGCACGTGGGTGTCAACGTGGCGGCCGATCCCCTGTTCACTCTCTCCTATACAGGCGTGCGCGGCGGTCTGGTGCTGATCGTCGCCGACGACCCAGAACTGCATTCGTCCCAGAACGAGCAGGACAGCCGCCATTACGCGCGCTTTGCCAAGGTGCCCATGTTCGAGCCCTCCGACAGCGAGGAGGCGCGCGCCTTCACCCGCTTGGCGTTCGAGGCGAGCGAGCAGTTCGACACGCCGGTCATGGTGCGCTCGACCACGCGCATTTCCCATTCCAAGTCCATTGTTTATCCCCAGGCGCCGGTTGAGAACCTTCCCGCGCCGAGCCTGGTCCGTGATCCGGCCAAGCTGGTCATGCTGCCCGGCAATGCCCGCAAGCGGCACTACTTTGTCGAGGAGCGCCTGGCGAACATGGCCGAGTGGTCCTGCTCCCAGTCCTTCAACCGCATCGAGGAAGGCCGGGGCGATGTGGGCGTCATCACCGCCGGCGTGGCTTACCAATACGCCAAGGAAGTGCTGCCCGAGGCCCATGTGCTTAAACTCGGCCTGGTGCATCCGCTGCCCAAGCAACTGATTCGCGAATTCGCCGCGCGCTGCAAGACGCTCTACGTCATCGAGGAACTCGATCCCTTCATCGAAGAGCAGGTGCGGGCCATGGGTATCGAGGTGCACGGCAAGGATCTGCTGTCGGTCTGCGGCGAGCTGACCCCCGGCCGCGTGGCCGCCGGCCTGTTCAAACAGGAAATTCCCGAGGGATTCACTCCCACGGAGACCCTGCCGCAGCGTCCGCCCAACATGTGTCCCGGCTGTCCCCATCGCGGGGTGTTCTATGAGCTCAACCGCCTTAAGGCCTACGTCACCGGCGACATCGGTTGCTACACCCTGGGCTTCATGCCGCCGCTCTCGGCCATGGACACTTGCGTGTGCATGGGTGCCAGCATCGGCAACGCCACCGGCATCAGCAAGGTGTTGCCTCCCGAGGAGCAGAAAAAGGTGGTGGCCGTCATCGGCGATTCGACCTTCCTGCACACCGGCATCAACGGCCTGATCGACATGGTCTACAACGGCTCCACCGCCACCCTGATCATTCTCGACAACAGCACCACGGGCATGACCGGCCGCCAGGACCATCCCGGCACGGGCTACAGCCTCAAAGGCGACCCCAGCTACCAGGTGGATCTCGAAGGCTTGTGTCGCTCGGTGGGGGTCAAGCATGTGTACACCATCGACCCCTATGGCCTGGAGGAAACCCGCGAGCTGATCAAGCGCGAGATGGAGCGCCCCGAGGTTAGCGTCATCATCACCCGGCGCGCCTGCATGCTGCACAAGCGCGACCTGATCCAGAGAAAACCACCCCTGTTTGTCGACGCCGACAAATGCACGGCCTGCAAGGCCTGCCTCAAGCTCGGCTGTCCTGCCATCAAATGGAATCCGACGGCCGGAACCAAGGGTCAGGCGGAAATCGACAAGCTGATCTGCGTGGGTTGCGAGGTCTGCATGCAGGTGTGTAAATTCGGTGCGTTTGGAGTCTGCGATGAAAAATAAGGTGCAAAACATCCTGCTGGTCGGGGTCGGCGGTCAGGGTATCCTGCTCGCCAGCGAAATTCTTTCCGAAGTGCTCATGCTCGGCGGTTACGACGTGAAGAAGGCCGAGGTGCACGGCATGGCCCAGCGCGGCGGCAGCGTCGTGTCCCACGTGCGTTACGGCGAGAAGGTCTACTCGCCCATCATTCCCGAGGGCGAAGCCGATATCCTCTTTGGTTTCGAGCTGCTCGAATCCTACCGCTACCTGCCGCTGCTCAAGAAGGACGGCCAGGTGGTCGCCAGCGACCTGCAAATCGTGCCTCCCGGCGTGGCCCTCGGCAAGGAAAACTATCCCGAGGATATTCCGGACAAGATCAGGGCCGCCTTTCCCCGCAGCCGCATCGTCAATGCCATGGCCCTCGCCCAGCAGGCCGGCAACATGCGCACGGTCAACACCGTGCTGCTCGGGGCCTTGTCCAACATGATGGAGATCTCCGCGGAGGCTTGGAATCAAGCCATGCACAACCGGGTTCCCGCGAAGTTCCTCGACGAAAATCTGAAAGCCTTCGCCCTGGGACGCCAGGCTTGAACCACAAAGGAGATGAGTGATGATTGTCACTCATCTCCGTCTTTAAGGGGTTTGCCATGATCTGGAACGATGAATTCGAAACCCTGCCGCGCGAGGCGATTGAATCCCTGCAATTCAAGCGCCTGCGCCAGACGCTGGAGCGGGTCAATGCCACGGTGCCCTTTTACCGCGAGCATTTCCGCCGCGCCGGCGTGACGCCCGAGCAGCTCAAAAGCCTGGATGACCTGCGTCGCTTTCCCTTCACCCTCAAGCAGGACATGCGCGACAACTACCCCTACGGGCTGTTTGCCGTGCCCCTAGAGCAGATCGTGCGCATTCATGCCAGCTCCGGCACCACCGGCAAACCCACGGTTGTCGGCTACACCCGCCGCGACATCGACACCTGGTCGGAACTCATGGCGCGCTCCTTCGTCGCCGCCGGCGCACACAAGGGCGATGTCATCCACAACGCCTATGGCTACGGTCTATTTACCGGCGGTTTGGGTGCGCACTACGGCGCCGAGCGCCTGGGGGCCTCGGTCATCCCCATGTCCGGCGGCAACACCAAGAAACAGATCATGATCATGCAGGATTTCGGTTCCACGGTGCTGACCTGCACGCCCTCCTACAGCCTGTTTCTGGCTGAATCGGTGGCGGAAATGGGCCTCGACATTCGCGACTTCAAGCTGCGCATCGGCATCTTCGGCGCCGAGCCCTGGAGTGAGAAGATGCGCGACGAGATCGAGGCCAAGCTCAATCTCAAGGCCATCGACATCTACGGCCTGTCCGAAATCCTCGGTCCCGGCGTCGCCATAGAGTGTAACGAGGCGCAAAACGGCCTGCACATGTGGGAAGATCATTTCCTGCCGGAAATCATCAATCCCGACACCGGCGAAGTCTTGCCCGACGGGGAGAGGGGTGAACTGGTCATCACCACCATCACCAAGGAAGGCATTCCCCTGATTCGCTACCGCACCCGCGACATCACCCGCCTGATCGCCGAGCCCTGCATCTGCGGGCGCACCCACAAGCGCATCGAGCGCTTGAGCGGGCGCAGCGACGACATGCTCATCATTCGCGGCGTCAATGTGTTTCCCTCGCAGATCGAGAGCATCCTCATCAACATCGAGGGTGTCGAGCCCCATTACCAGCTGATCGTCGATCGGGAAGAAAACCTCGATTCCCTGGAGGTGCAAGTTGAAGTCAACGAGCGTACCTTCTCCGACGAAATCAAGGTCCTGCAGGAGTTGTCCAACCGCATCCGCAAGGAAATCAAGGATCTTCTCGGCGTAACCTGCAAGGTGCGCCTCGTCGAAACCAAGACCATCACCCGCAGCGAGGGCAAGGCTAAGCGCGTCATCGACAACCGGCCGCAACTCTGAACCAACCCAAAAAGGAGAGGGGAGAGTCATGAAAGTCGAGCAGATTTCCATTTTCATCGAGAACAAATCCGGTCGTCTGGCCGAAGTCACGCGGGTGCTGGGCGAGGCGGGCGTCAACATTCGCGCCCTGTCCCTGGCCGATACCTCGGATTTCGGCATCCTGCGCCTGATCGTCGACAAGACCGATACCGCCAAGGACGTGCTCAAGAGCAAGGGCTTTACCGTCAATAAAACCGAGGTGGTTGCCGTCGAGGTGCCGGATCGGCCCCTGGGGCTCAACAGCATCCTCCAGGTTCTCGATGCCTCGCGCATCAACGTCGAGTACATGTACGCCTTTGTCGAGCGCTGCGGCGAGAACGCCGTCATCATCTTCCGCTTCGACGATACGGAAGGCGCCATCCGCGTGCTCACCGAACAGGGCGTCAAGGTTCTGGTCGGAGAGCGTGTTTATTGCATGTAATTCAGTGTTTTAGGATTCTTTTTCTCGAAACCGCATAAGGTTTTCTCAGGAAGGTTCGGCATGAGGATCTGGGATCCCGATCGCGAATGCATGGCGCGTGACCAGTTGACGGCGCTGCAATTCGAGCAGTTGCGCACCACTCTTGAACGTGCCTATCGCAACGTTCCCTGCTATCAAAAAAAATTCCTGGATGCCGGCGTCAGCGCCAAGGACCTGCGGCAGCTTTCCGATCTGGCCCGTTTTCCCTTCACCACCAAGGAAGATTTGCGCCTCAACTACCCCTACGGCATGTTCGCCGTGCCCCTGCGGGAAGTGGTGCGCATCCATTCCTCCAGCGGCACCACCGGTAAGCCCACGGTGGTCGGCTACACGCGCAACGATCTCAACAACTGGACGGAGTTGGTCGCGCGCATGATGACCGCCGCCGGCGTCACCGCCGACGACATCGTGCATATCGCCTTCGGCTACGGCCTGTTTACCGGCGCCTTCGGCCTGCACTATGGGGCCGAGCGCATCGGCGCGTCGGTGATTCCCATCTCCAGCGGCAACACCGAAAAGCAGATCATGATCATGCAGGATTATCAATCCTCGGCCCTGGTCTGCACGCCCTCCTATGCTCTGACCATCGCCGATCATCTGGATCGCATGGGCTTGGGCGCCGACAGCCTCAAGCTGCGTGTCGGCCTCTTCGGCGCCGAGCCCTGGAGCGAGGAGATGCGCCGCGAGATCGAATCCCGTCTCGGCATTCTCGCCACGGACAATTTCGGCCTTTCGGAAGTCATGGGCCCCGGGGTGGCGGGCGAGTGCGAATACAAGTGCGGCATGCACATCTTCGAGGATCATTTCATTCCCGAGATCATCGACCCCGCGACCTGCGAGGTGCTGCCGCCCGGTTCCGTCGGCGAGCTGGTGTTGACCACCCTCACCAAGGAAGCCTTCCCCATGATCCGCTACCGCACCCGCGACATCACGCGCCTGCATTACGACACCTGCCGGTGCGGCCGGACCATGGTGCGCATGGAAAAGACCCGCGGGCGCTCCGACGACATGCTCATCGTCAAGGGTGTCAACGTCTTTCCCACGCAGATCGAGGAAGTGCTGTTCCAGGTCGAGGGCTGCGAACCTCATTATCAGTTGGTGCTCGACCGAGAAGGGCACATGGATACCCTGGAGGTGCAGGTCGAGGTCAACGAAACCATTTTCTTCGACGAGATGAAAAAGCAGCGGGAATTCGTCGGTCTGGTGGAAAAGCGCCTGGCCGCGACCCTGGGTCTGCGCGCCAAGGTCAAGCTGGTGGAACCCGCCTCCATCCCGCGGCACGAAGGCAAGGCCAAACGTGTCATCGATCGCCGCAAGACTTGATAAAAGCCTAAAGTTACAAGAGTTTTTTGTTTTTTATCGGGGGATTTTTCTGCTTGACATTTATCCCCGATTCCAACATAATCCCGACGCATTGGTTGACGGGGCGTAGCGCAGCCTGGTAGCGCACCAGCATGGGGTGCTGGGGGTCGGAGGTTCAAATCCTCTCGCCCCGACCAATAAAAAAGCATTGAGGCCGATCCGCGAGGGTCGGCCTTTTTGCATTTGGAGCGCGATGGCCCCGTGATTGTTCCTTCCTGGGAAAGGCGCAGGCGATCGGTCAGTTGGTCAAGGGATGATTAATCTAGGGCGCTGAGGGCACCAGCAAAACCGGCGTTGCGGCCTGGCGCGCGACGGTGTTGGCGACGCTGCCCAGCAGTGCTTCGCGCAGAAATCCCCTGCCGTGATTGCCCATCACCACCAGGGTGAAATCCTCGTTCCGGGTGCGCTCGACGATGGCTCTATCCGGCTTGCCCACCTCCCACGCCAGGCTCACCCGCGCTCCTAACTCCTCGAGACGTTTTTTCATCAAGCCCAGGCGTTCCTCATCCTTGGCCTGTTGCTGAACCATGCCCTGGCCGGAGAGATGGATCTCGGCGAACTCCTCATCGAGAACATGGAGCAGGGTGATGCGCGGGCGGTAAGCCTCGGCGATTTTGACGAGATGCTCGAAAGCGGCATAGGCGGCATCGGAAAAATCGGTGGCAAAAAGGATGTTGTCAAAGGAGCGTTTGCACACCGAAATGCTACAGCTCTCGCCCTCGCCAAGCACCTCGATGCGCGAAAGAAACACCGGCCGGCGGCTGACCTGCAACACGCGAAAGGAGATGCTGCCGAGCAGGGTTTTCACCAGACTGCGACCACGCGAGCCGATCAGGATCCAATTCGCGCCATGTTGTTCGGCCAGGGTGTCGAGTTCACGCGCCGGCACGCCGTAACGCAACTCCGGGGTCACCTTGATGCCCTGTTCTTCCAGAAGGCGCTGCTGGCGGGCGATTTGGGGCCGGACTTCGTCCATGAGTCGATCCTCGAGCCCGGGCGTGTTGGCCACATAGATGACATGAGCCAGCACCGCCTCCTTGAGGCCCAGGCTTTTGAATTCCCCCGCGCAGTGCAGCAGACAATCGGAGGCGGGAGAAAAATCCGTGGCGATGAGAACCTTTTCGAGCATGGCAGGCTCCTTTGCGCTTTATTCGACGCTAGGTTGCTGGGCCGATTGGAAATAGCGGCGTTGAAACCAGAAGGCCACATTGACCAGGGCGATCATCACCGGAACTTCCACCAGCGGCCCGATGACCGCGGCAAAAGCCGCGCCGGAGTGCAGGCCGAACACCGCCACCGCGACGGCAATGGCCAGTTCGAAGTTGTTGCTGGCGGCGGTGAAGGCCAGGGTAGTGGTTTTTCTGTAGTCGGCGCCGACCAGTCTTCCCATCCAAAAGGATACCAGAAACATGAACACGAAGTAGATGAGCAGGGGAATGGCGATGCGCACCACATCCAAGGGAATCTGGACGATGAGATCGCCTTTGAGGCTGAACATGACGACGATGGTGAAAAGCAGGGCGATGAGGGTCAGCGGGCTGATCTTGGGCACCACCTCGGCGTGATAGCGCCGGCGTCCCAGCAGTTTGACGCCGATGAGACGGGTCATTGCTCCGGCGAGGAAGGGAATGCCGAGATAGATGAACACGCTTTGGGCGATTTCACCGATGGTGATGTCGACCACCGCGCCCTGCAGGCCGAATAGGGGTGGCAGCACACTGATGAAGAACCAGGCGTAGACACTAAAGAAAATGACCTGAAAGACGCTGTTGAAGGCCACCAGGCCGGCGGCGTATTCCGTATCGCCCTTGGCCAGTTCGTTCCACACGATGACCATGGCGATGCAGCGTGCCAGGCCGATCATGATCAGGCCCACCATGTATTCGGGGTAGTCGCGCAAAAAGATGATGGCCAGTGCAAACATCAGTACCGGTCCGATCACCCAGTTCTGCACCAGGGACAGACCGAGCACCTTCTTGTTGCGAAACACATCGCCCATGTCCTCATAACGCACCTTGGCGAAGGGCGGATACATCATGAGGATCAAGCCGAGGGCGATGGGGATGTTGGTTGTGCCGATGGTGAAAAAATTGACGAAATTCTTGACCCCGGGAATCAGCCAGCCCAGGCCGACGCCGAGGGCCATGGCGGCAAAGATCCACAGGGTGAGATAGCGGTCGAGAAACGAGAGGTTGCGGGAAACGGCTGAAGACATGGCAGGCTCTCCGTCGCGGGAAAACAATTAATCCGCATTCGCGGATTTTTTAAAATAAAAAAATCAGTCGCAGGAAGAAGCGTCCTTGTGCGCGAGAAAAGTTTCCAGTGCCTGAAGATCCTGGCGTGCTTGAGGCTGCTTCACTAGGCGTTGGGTCAGGACTTGGTAAAGTCCTTCATGAAGCACCTCGGTAGCAGGCGCCAACTCATAGTACATCCAGACCCCCTGACGGCGGTCGGTCACCAGGCCGGCATTGCGCAGATAGGCCAGGTGACGCGATACCGTCGACTGGGGCAGGCCGAGAATGGACATGAGATCGCAGACGCAAAGCTCGCCACGGGTGAGCAAGGCAAGAATGCGCAGGCGCGTTTCGTCGGAAAGGGCTTTGAAAAGGCGGGCGGTTTGTTTCATGGCCGAAAAATATCCGCATAGGCGGATTATGTCAATCCGTCCCTCGTGTTTTTTTTCCAAAAAAGCCAGCATTTCGATTATGATAGGTTCTTTTTCAAGGCCAAAGACTCAAGGATCTTCAAAGGATGTCCACCATGAATAAAATTTTCCCGCTGCTTTTTTTCGTCCTGTTCGTCCTGGTCGGCTGCGATAGCACGCCGCGCCTCAAGCCCTTGCCCGAAGCAGCGGTGGTCCTAGCCTTCGGCGACAGTCTGACCTACGGCACCGGGGCGGAAGAGGGTGAAAGCTACCCAGAGGTGCTTGAGCGGCTGATCGGCAACAGGGTCATCAATGCCGGGGTTCCGGGCGAACTGACCAGTGATGGGGTGCAACGGCTACCCGGCGTGCTGGCCGAAGTGCGACCCGACCTGGTGATTCTCTGCCATGGCGGCAACGACATCCTGCAGCGCCGCGGCGCGGAAGAGTTGGAGGCCAATATCCGAAAAATGGTCGAGCTCTCCCTGCAATCCGGTGCCCAGGTGCTGCTTATCGGGGTGCCTCAACCGAGCATGGTGCTCAGGACCATCCCCCTGTATGTCCGTACCTCCTGGGACATGAAGGTTCCTCTCGAAGAGCACCTGCTGCCCGACATTTTGCGGGAGAATTCGCTGAAAAGCGATACGATCCACCCCAACGCGGCGGGCTATGCGGTTTTCGCCGAGAGAATCGCCGAGCGTCTGCGCTCGGCCAAACGCTGAAGGTTAGGGGGTGCGAAAAAGCGGCTGGTCATTCATGAAGGGCACCTTTTCCGCCACATGGCAGGCCATGCAGGCCTGGCGCGCTTGCTGAAAGGCCTTCGCGATGCTTTCGCCGTTTTTCTCCTTCAGTGCGGCGGCGAGAGGCTCCCAGGCGCGATTGAGAAAAATAGCCTCGGCATTGGCCCGGCGCGCGGGCCGTTTCATCAGGCCGTTTTCGATGGCGGTGGCGATCTTTCCCCAATGATATTGGGCGAGATCCCAGTTGCCGTCGGCGATGGCCTGTTTAACGTGGGCGTAGCGCAAGCCGGTATCCTGCATGGCGCTGGAAAAGCCGCCGAGATAATGTTCCAGCCGCTCGGCGCGGGTTTTTTCGTCCGCCCCGGTGAGCCAATTGCTGTCGCTGGTTTTGGTCAGCGATGCGGCGGCGAGGGGAGAAATCCCCAGCAAACAGATCGCCGAAATCCACGCGGTGAGCTTCATGTCAGCCTCCCTGGTCTGAAAGCGCAATGGGGTTGGTTGTGTTATGAACCTGGATAGGGCACAATTTTACCTGACTTTTTTGGCTTTGCCCGACGCGCGCGGGATGGGGACGGTTCAAAGATCTTTTTCCTGAAGGCTAAAGGGCGGGGGAGGAAACGACCTTGAGCAAAAAGTCCGTAGTGGTGATCGGGGCGGGCATGGCGGGTCTCAGTGCGGCACACCGGCTGCGCGAGAGTGGATGCGAGGTTCATGTTCTGGAAGCCACGAGCCGGATCGGCGGGCGCGCCAGTACGGATTTCGTCGAGGATTCCCTGATCGATCGCGGCGCTCAGTTTCTCTCGGACGGCTACGAGAATGTGTGTCGATTGCTTGATGAAATCAAGCTTCGCGACAGTTTTCGCCCCTGCAGTCCCTGGACGGCGGTGATCAAGGACGGCAAGGGGCGGGCGGTGAGTTCAAGTCGCCCCTGGAGTGTCAACACCAGCGGCTTGCTGAACCTGGCCGACAGCATGGCGCTGGCCACCGGCTCGCGCCAGTTGATGAAGGAGACAGGCGCCTTGCCCCTGGATGATTTCTCCCGCTGGCGCGAATTCGACGATCAAACAGCCGCCGCCTGGATTGAACGTCAATTCAATCGGCAGATTCTCGAATACGTCTTCGAGCCGATGCTGCAAAGTTTCTTTTTCCAGGAACCGGAAGACATGTCGCGGGCCCTGGCCATGCTGGTCTGGAATTTCGGCGGCAGGGACAAGCAGCCCCGGGCATTGCGCGGCGGCATGGAAGATCTTCCCCACGCCCTTGCCGAAAACCTCCGGATCAGCCTGCGCAGCCCTGTTTTGGGGATCGCGGAGAATTCTTCGCAAGTGCGAGTAATCACCGCCGAGCATGAATTGATCGCGGATTTCGCGGTTTTGGCGGTTCCCGCCCCCCAGGCGCGCACCCTGCGCGCATCGGACGATGAGGTGGAAAATCGCCTGCTGGAGACGCCTTACAGTCCGGCCCTGGTGCTTGCGCTGTTTGTCCCGGACGGCTTGCCCAAAACCGCCATGCCGAGCGACGTCCACGGGATCATGGTACCCCGCCGCGAGCGGCGCGTCATCGGCGGCATCACGGTGGTGACGCGCAAATGCGCTATTTATGTCGACCGGGGGGAGTTGCTGCAGGTGGTGATCGGTGGTGAAGCGGCCCGCCGTCTTCTCGATGCGCCTCAGGAAGACATCCTTGGAGAGGTCGTGCCCGAGATCGACTCGTATTTCCCCGGAATCAGCCCGCGGATCGATACGGTCAAAATTTATCGTTGGCCGGAAGCCGCTGCCTGCACGCCCGTGGGACGCTGCCGCGACATTCATCGCTATCGCAACCACGAGGGGCCGCGAAAAGTTTATCTGGCAGGCGATTACATGGGCGCCCGCAATGTGGAAGGCGCCGTGGAAAGCGCCCTGTGGGCGGCGCGGGCCATCGCGGCCCAAGCAATCGCCCGAGGGTGAGAAACATGCAAGATGTTTATCTGCAACGAGGCCCTGACATGAATCAAGGAACAACGCGGCAATTTCATTGTCCGCGCTGCCGCAAGCCGGTCGCTTGGGAAGGCAACCCCTGGCGCCCGTTCTGCAGTGAAAAATGCCGGCTGGTCGACCTGGGCAGATGGGCTCAGGAAGAATATGTCATCGCCGGCGAAAAGGTTTCCGAAGAAGAATCGGACAACAACAACTGACCAAGGATCTGTCCATGTATCATTTGACCATTCACACCCAATTTGCCGCGGCCCACAATCTGATCCATTACCAGGGCGACTGCGAGAACCTCCACGGCCATAACTGGAAAGTGGAGGCCACGGTCTGCGCCCGCGAGCTCGATCGCTCCGGGCTGGCCATCGACTTCAAGATCCTCAAGCGCGAAACCAAGCGCATCCTGGAACTTCTCGACCACAAATACCTTAATGAAATCAAGCCATTCGACCAGATGAGCCCGTCCTCGGAAAACATTTCGCGCTTCATCTACGAAAAGCTCTCCGAGGTGCTCAACAACGACAATGTGCGGGTGGAACGCATCACCGTTTGGGAATCGGACAATGCCTGTGCCAGCTACACCGCCGACTGAAGCCCCGCTTCTCGAGGTTTTTTCCTCCATTCAGGGCGAAGGCTTGCTGGTAGGCTGTCGGCAGATTTTTCTGCGCTTTGCCCAGTGCAATCTGAGTTGCCGCTACTGCGATACGCCTTTCGCGCCGACCTCGGAGTGCCGTATCGAGGATGCGCCCGGCTCCGGCGTGTTTCGCAGCCTGGCCAACCCCGTCTCGCTGGAAACCTTGGCCGCCATTCTCGACCATTGGCACCGGGAAGCGCCGCGCATGCATCATTCCCTGAGCCTGACCGGCGGCGAGCCCCTGTTGCAAGCCGAGATCCTGGGGGAATGGCTGCCGGCGCTGCGCGAGATCCTGCCCATTTACCTGGAAACCAACGGCACCCTGGTCGAGCCGCTTGAGGAGTTGCTGCCGCATCTCGACTGGATTTCCATGGATATCAAGCTGGCCTCGGTGAGCGGGCGCAAGACCCCCTGGGCAGCGCACCGCGAATTTCTCGCCCTCGCAAAGCGCAAATCCTGCTACGTCAAGGCGGTGGTGGGCGAGGACACCCCGGTAGCCGAGGTCGTGCGTGCCGCCCGCTTGGTCCAGGATGTCGCACCCGAGGTCACCCTGGTGCTCCAACCGTTGACCCTGGAAGGACAGGTGGGCATCGCGGCGCGCACCCTGCTGGATCTGCAACGCCAGGCATCGGCGGTGCATGCCAATCTGCGCATCATTCCCCAGACGCACCGCTTTGTCGGGCTCATCTGAAATTTTTTCCGAGGCCGCCATGATCCTGACCGAAATCACCATGCCGGAGTTCGAGGCCGCTCTGCAGCGCACCCGCACGGTGCTGATCCCCTTTGGCGCCCTGGAGGAGCACGGCGAGCATCTACCCCTGGGCACCGATACCATGCAGGCCGAGGATGTCTGCCGCCGCCTGGCCGAGCGCCGCCCGGTGTTTGTCGCGCCACCCGTGCATTACGGGGTGTGCCGCTCCACCGGGTGCCATCCGGGCACGGTGTCCATCACCACCGAAACCCTCAAGGCCCTGGCCATTGATCTGGTCAGCGACCTCTATCGCAACGGCTTGCGTTTTTTCGTGCTGATCAGCGGTCACGCCGGCGGCACGCACAACGCCGCCCTGCTCGATGCGGGGGAGGTTCTACTCAAGCGCTTGCCGGAAGCGCAGATCGCGGTGATCACGGAATATGATCTGGCGGCGGGAGAGGGGCGGGACCTGATAGAAACGCCCGGCGACGCTCATGCCGGGGAAATTGAAACCTCGCGCATTCTGCACACCCGACCCCAGCTGGTCAAAGGTTGCGGCCGCGCCGAAACACCCTCATTTCCCAAGGGCATCCTGGTGCGCGACAAACGCCGTCATTGGCCGGGCGGAGTCCACGGCGACCCGACCCGCGCCAGCGCCGAAAAGGGCTTTCGGATCGAAACCCTGGTGGTTGACGCGCTGGAGCGGCTGGTGATGCAACTGGAGGCCGCCCGGGACTGAACCCTGGGGCACTAACCCTTGCCGGCAACCCGGTTGAGTTCCGAGAGCAACGCATCGAGGTCAACCTGGTGCACGTCGGCACCGTATTCCACTTCCTCGTAATCGGCAATCTGGCATTCCATGCAGGACAGGCCAAATTGCTGAAAAACGGCCACCGTTTCGGGGTGGTTGCGGATAACTTCCGAGATTTTCATGTCCTTGGTGATCATGGGCGCCTCCAGGAATGCTCAACGGGGAAGACGATCGGCGAATTTTTTTTCCAGCGCCGCCTGCACCGGAGGCGGCACGAAGGAATCGACGGGGCCGCCGAGGCCGGCCACGGTTTTGACCACGGAAGAACTCAGATACACATAGGGCACCGAGGTCATCATGAACACGGTTTCGACCTCGGGATGAATGGCGCGGTTGGTCTGGGCGAGCTGGAATTCGTATTCAAAATCCGAAACGGCGCGCAGGCCGCGGATGATGACCCGCGCGCCGCGCGACACCACATAGTCCACCAGCAGACCCTTGAAGGTTTCGATGGTGACGCGGGGATCATCGCCCACCAGTGCCTTGATCAGGTCGATGCGCTCCTCGAAGGTGAACAAGCCGCTTTTTTCGGCGTTGCCGGCGACGGCGATAATGAGGTGGTCGAAAACCTCGAGACTACGGCGAATGATGTCGAGATGACCATAGGTGGTCGGATCGAAGGATCCCGGATAGACCGCGAGGCGTTTTTTCATTCCGGCGAACTCCCTTGCTCAGCATAGGTGTAAAAATGGATGGCCGTCGCGCCGTAAGTGCGTGTGTCGATCCGCAACAGGGCGCCCGCTGCATCCGCGACCGCCTCGCGAGCGCCGGCTTCCCCACAGATCAGGCCCCTGGCGCTCAACAGCCCCAGATTTGCGATCTGCCCCAGGGTCTGGTCAAGAAGACCGCGACCGTAGGGTGGGTCGAGAAAAATCAGATCGAAGACCGATTGGCCGGCCAGACGCGGCAGCGCCGCCGCGACCTCGCCTCGTACATGGGTAAGTTGCCCTTCAAAACGGCAGGCGCGGGCATTGGCCGCCACGGTTTGCGCGGCCTGCGGGCCGGCGTCGACGGTCACCGCCTTGGCGGCGCCGCGACTCAGGGCTTCAAGGGCCATGGCACCGGTTCCGGCAAACAAATCGAGAACGGATTTGCCGTGCAACTCGCCCAGGCGGCTGTAGAGGATGCTGAAAATCGCCTCGCGCACGCGATCCGGCGTGGGCCGGATATCCCGGCCGCTGAAGGTGGCGAGCCTGATGCCTCGCGCTGAACCGCTGATAATCCGCAAAACGCTCCCCCAGCTTGTCGAGTCAATGTCTAAATAATTGAAAATAATTGTGAAATTTAGCATAAGGGGCGCAATGGGTCAACCGCCCGTCTTTGTTTTTGCCCTTTTCACCCAGCCGCTTTATGCTAGGCCGAACTTTTCAACCCGAGGGAGTCTTGCTTTATGGAACGCCCCGATCTCGCGCCCTATGCCGCACGCAGCTCCGCCAGCCTTGGCCGTCGGCATGCCGAGCCCTTCAAGGACAACCGCCCTGCTTTCGAGCGTGACCGCGATCGCATCATCCATTGCGCCGCGTTCCGGCGCCTGGAATACAAAACCCAGGTCTTTGTGAACCATGAAGGCGACTATTATCGCACGCGCCTGACTCATTCCCTGGAAGTCGCCCAGATTGCCCGCGGCATCGCCCGGCGCATGCACCTCAATGAGGATCTGGTGGAAGCCTTGGCCTTGGCGCACGATCTGGGCCACACTCCATTCGGCCATACCGGCGAGGATGTATTGAACCGGCTCATGGCTCAACATGGCGGCTTTGAACACAATCGCCAGTCGCTGCGCATCGTCGAGGTTCTCGAGGAGCGCTATCCGGGATTTAGCGGTCTGAATCTGACCTGGGAAACGCGCGAAGGCATCATCAAGCATTCATCTCTGGGGAGCACCAACCCCGATGACCCGGCGCAGGACTATTCCCCAGGCCTCTGTCCGACCCTTGAAGCCCAGATCATCGACCTTGCCGATGAAATCGCCTACAACAATCACGATATCGATGACGGGCTCAAATCGGGATACATCCGCCTGGTCGATCTGGAGAATGTCGAACTTTGGCAAGAGACCTGGGCCCTGGTGCGCGACAAATTTCCGGGTGCCGATCAGAATCGGCTCGTCCATCAAACCATAAGCCATCTCATCGGCAACCTCATGAATGATCTGGTGGAGACCTCCACCCAGGCCATCGCCGCTTCGGGCATCGACTCCTTGGAGGGCGTGCGCAACCACGGGCGCAACCTCATCGGCTTCAGTCGGGACATCGGAGAAAAAAATCGTCGGCTCAAGCGCTTCTTGCGCGAGCGGCTCTACCGCCACTACAAGGTGGAGCGCATGCGCTTGAAAACGGAAAAATGCTTGACGTTTTTGTTCCAGACCTATCTGGATCAACCGCGCTTGTTGCCCTGGGAACAGCAAGAAAAATGCGATCTTTTTGGTCGGGAACGCGCTGTTTGTGATTACCTGGCCGGGATGACCGACCGCTATGCCCTGGATGAATTTCGACGCCTGACCGAGCCCTATGCCCCTGTTTGATCTGGAAAAGCGCGACGGAAAAGTCTCCCTAAACCCTTGCATTGCGAGCTCTTAGATGATAAGTTTCGGGTCATGAGAAATCTCTAAACGGTTTTGCGTTTCTCAAGGATGGGAAACGAGCCGACCAAGAGCCGTCCGTGCCTTGCCGAGCGGATGCGCGTTCAGGGATGGAACGCGAAAGGGATATGCGATTGATCCGCCCCATGCTCCGGCGTTTCTGCGCCGACAAAAAACGACTTCCCCTCAAGATCAGCCTCATTTACGCCCTGTTCGGGGTGCTGTGGATTTTTCTGTCCGATTCCCTGCTCGAATTCGTGTTCACCGATCCCCACTGGCACTATCGCGGCCAGACCCTGAAAGGCTGGATTTTCGTGCTGGTGTCGGCGGGTTTGCTGTTCGGCGTCATCGAGCACTATCGACGCGCCCTGTTCCGCACGGAAGAGTCCCTCGATGAACTGGTCCAGGGAGTGTCCGCGGCTACCGGCGAAGCCTTCTTCAGTCTTTTGACGCAGAGCCTGTGCCAGGCGCTCAAGGCCGATTACGCCTTCATCGGGGAACTGACGGGAGAAAACAACAGCCGGGTGCGGACGGTCGCGGTTTATTCACCGGAAGCAGAGGTGGAGAATTTCGAGTTCGTCCTGGCGGGTACGCCCTGCGAACAGGTGGTGAGTCGCGGCCTGGTCAGCCTACCTGCCGATGTCGGCGCTCATTTCCCGGCGGACTCCCTGGCGACGAAATTGGGAGTGACAAGCTATGTCGGCATTCCCCTGTTTGATGCCGAGGGCCGGGTTATCGGTCCCATGGTCGTTTTGAGCCGGCGGCCCCTTGAAGACCAGAACCTGGCGGTCAAGATGCTCAAGGTGTTTTCCCTGCGCGCGGCGGCCGAGCTGCAACGGGCACGTTCGGAGAAAACCATCGAGTACATGGCCTTTTACGATCCCTTGACGGGTCTGGCCAACAAGCGGCTTTTTCTGGATCGTCTGGAACATGCCTTGCCCCAGGCCCGCCGCGCCCAGCGGTTTCCGGCCGTCTTGTTTCTTGACCTCGACCGATTTCGCAATGTCAACGACACCCTCGGCCATGCGGCCGGTGACCAACTACTCAAGGAAGTGGGCCGGCGCTTGCAGCTCACCCTGCGCAAGGACGATACGGTGGCGCGCCTGGGCGGGGATGAATTCCTCATTCTGCTCCCCAATATCCGCCAGGCCGAGGACGCCGCGCAGGTCGCCGAAAAAATCATCGCGGCCCTGCGTCTTCCCTTTGACATCCATGGTTTTGAACTGCATCTGGCCGCCAGCATCGGCATCGCCATTTTCCCCTTTGATGGGGAAACGACCGACGGTCTGCTGAAAAATGCCGACACGGCCCTGAATCGCGCCAAGGAATTGGGGCGTAACAACTTCCAATTCTATCTGGCGGAAATGAACGAAAGCTCCCTGAGCCGCCTGGGTCTCGAAAGCCAGTTGCGCAAGGCCTTGGAGCGCGGGGAGTTGCGTCTGCACTTTCAGCCGCAATACGAGGTGGCAGGCACCATGCTGGTCGGCCTGGAAGCCTTGTTGCGCTGGGAACATCCCGAACGAGGCATGGTGTCGCCGGCGGAATTCATTCCCCTGGCCGAGGAAACCGGGCTCATCGTGCCCATGGGTGAGTGGGTGCTGCGGCAGGCCTGTGCCCAGAACCGGGCTTGGCAATTGGCGGGGTTCGCACCCCTGCGGGTGGCGGTCAACATTTCGGCGCGCCAGTTCCACCAGTACGACCTGGTGCGACTGGTGCGCAACGTTTTGGCGGAAACCGGGCTTGACCCGCAATGGCTGGAACTGGAAATCACCGAGAGCCTGATCATGCAGGATTCCCAAGGGGCGGTGCAGAAACTCTCCCAGTTGCGGGAACTCGGCGTCCAGATCGCCATCGATGATTTTGGAACGGGTTATTCCTCCCTCAGCTATCTTAAGAAATTTCCGATCCAAACCCTGAAAATCGATCGTTCCTTCGTCAAGGATCTGAGTCGCAACCGCGACGATGCGGCCATTGTCGATGCCGTCATCGCCCTGGCCCATTCCCTGGGCATGGATGTGGTGGCCGAAGGCGTCGAAACCGTCGACCAGCTCCACCTGTTGCATGGCAAGAAATGCAACCGCGTGCAGGGCTTCTTCTTTCATCCGCCGCTGCCCGGCGAGGCGGTGACCCTGCTTCTGGAGAAGTTGTCTACCGCGAGGGACGAAGGGGAATCATCCCTTCTTTGCAGCGCCCTTTGAAGGGGCGGGCAATTCGATGCGTTTCTTTTCGCTCGCGCGATAGAGCAAAATGGTGTTGCCCAACACCTGCGCCACGCAGGCACCGGCGCGGCGCGCCAGTTCCTCGGCGACTTCGTGCCGATCGAGCAGGCAACCCTTCTGGATTTTTATTTTGATCAGTTCATGGGCCTCCAGATTTTCCTCGACGCTGCGCAGCAGGTTTTCGTCGAGTTCCTCCTTGCCCACCATGATAATCGCATTGAGATGATGCCCCAGGGCGCGCAAATGGCGCGCTTGCTTGCCGGTCAGCTTTTGCATGAGAGTCCTCGGGTTGTTAAGGGATTTCAAACACCGAGATTTTCTAGCACGGCGGGGAGCAGCCGCACAAGGGAAGATTCCTCGGATTGACAAATGAACTTGGTGAGATAGTGTTAATCGCGGTGCGCCCAATTCCTTATCCCGGATTCCTATGCGCAAGCCATTTTTTCTGTCGCGAAACATCTTTCATGGCTTGATCCCCGCATCCTGGGCGATGGCCCTCAAGATTTCCTGCGGCTATCTTCTGGCCGGATTGCTGTGGGTTCTGCTCTCCGATCGACTCCTGAACCTGTTTGTTTCCGACCTGCGCACCCTCAGCCTGCTGCAAACCTTCAAGGGCCTGATTTTTATCCTCGTCACGGCTCTGCTGCTGTTTTTGCTGCTCTGGCGCCATTTTACCCGCCTGCGCCGGGCCGAGGAGCAGATCGCCCTGGCCGCGCAGGGGGTTTCATCCTGCGTCGGCGATGCCTTTTTCACCTCCCTGGTGGCCTATCTGGCCCAGGTGCTGGAAACCGATTGCGCCCTGGTGGCGACCATCGACGAGGCCGAGGCGCATCAGGTTCAGACCATTGCCCTGTGGCGCGATGGACGGCTCGAGGACAATCTCGCCTATTCCCTGGAGGGCAGCCCCTGCTCCGCTCTTCTGGACAAGGAGGTGTGTTGGTGTCCGAAGGGTGTCAAGACCAAGCAGAAACCGGGGCATCCCTTCTGCGGCATGGGTGTGGAAAGCTGTTTGGCCATGGGTCTGCGCGACGTCCAGCAGCGCCTGATCGGTGTCGTCATGGTCTTGTCGCGACGTCCCATGGGGCAAAGGCGCACCGCCGAATCCCTGCTGCGGATCTTCGCCACGCGTGCGGCGGCCGAACTGGAGCGTAAGGCCGCGGAGCAAAAAATCGCCCACATGGCGTTTTTCGATCCCTTGACCGATTTGCCCAACCAGCAATTGTTTCGCGATGAACTCGAAGCCGCTCTGCTGCGGGCTCGCCGGCAGCAATCCTCCCTGGCCCTGATCTATTTCGATTTCGACCGGTTCAAAACCATCGTGCGGTCCCTGGGCCACCTTTACGGGCAATGGGTACTGCGACAGACCGCGAGCAAACTCAAGGAGAACCTCGGACCCCGCGAAATTCTCGCGCACTTGGGCGGTGATGAATTCGGGGCTGTTCTACCCGATGTCAGCGCCGCCGCGGATGTCGAAATCGCCATTGAACGGCTGCTGAAGCCCCTCGGTGCTCCCATGAACATCGTCGGCCATGAACTCTACGTGACCGCCAGCGTGGGGGTGGCGCTTTTTCCCCACGACGGGGGGGATGTCGAAACCCTGCTGCGCCATGCCGACGTCGCCATGAGCCGGGCCAAGGCCATGGGGCGCAACAACGTGCAGTTCTACAACCCGGAGATGAGCCGCCATTCCTTTCAACATCTGGTCCTGGAAAATCGCCTGCATCGCGCCCTGGAACGCGAGGAATTCATCCTGCTCTATCAGCCGCAACTTGATCTCGCCACCGGCGCCCTAAGCGGCATGGAGGCCCTGATCTGCTGGAAGCAGGAAGGGCGGGCCACCTTTTCTCCGTCGCAATTCATCCCCCTGGCCGAGGAAACCGGGCTCATCGATCCCCTGGGAGAGTGGATTTTGTTCACCGCCTGCAGCCAGAATGTGGCCTGGCAAAAAGCCGGCTTGCCGCCGCAGAGAGTCGCGGTCAATGTCTCGGCGCGGCAGTTCTACCAGCGCGACATCGTCGCCCTGGTGGCGCGGGTGCTGCGGGAGACCGGACTCGACCCGCGCTGGCTGGCCCTGGAAATCACCGAAAGCATTCTTTTTCAGGATATCGCCGAAACCACGGTGACCCTGGAGAAACTGCGCGACCTGGGCGTTCATCTGATCATCGATGATTTCGGCACCGGCTATTCCTCCCTGACGTATCTGCGAAATTTCCCCATGGGCACGCTCAAGGTCGACCAGTCGTTCATCGCCGGAGTGCCCCAGGATCCAGGAGCTTGCACCATCACCACGGCCGTCATAGCCATGGCCCATCACCTGCGCATGACGGTGGTCGCCGAGGGCGTGGAAAAGGAAGAACAGAAGGAATTTCTCGTGAACGCCGGTTGTGAAAAAATACAGGGGTTTCTCTATAGCCCGCCCTTGCGGGCCGAGGATTTCGCGACACTGCTGAGGCGTAGCAGCGCGGCCTGAAAAATGAGGGGCCGCACCCTGCACGCAAACTTTTATGGTATAAGTTGTGATCGGTTGCCGCTCGGGCAAGACAGCGAGGACGGGTTCTTTCGCTTTAAATGGTTTGTTTTTTCCCATCGGGGGGAGCGACTTATGCCAGATGACGTCAACATACCGGCCGATCTCTCGGATCTGCTCGAGGATCTGGCAGGGCAGGAAGGGGCCATCAAGGACCTCATCAATCAGTTCAACCAGGATGCGCCGCGCTATCTCGCGCAATTGCGCGAGGCCGTGGAAAAGGACGACGCCCGCGGTCTGGAGCAGGTCGCCCACCGCCTGAAAAGCCTGCTCGGCATTTTTCAGGCCATGAACGCCTATGGAATGGCTGAAAGACTTGAGGACTGCGGGCGAAGCAATTGCTGGAACGAGGTCCGGAACCTGGTTGACGAGTTCGATGCGGAGCTCGCACGGGTTCGCGACTATCTGGCGGGTTTTTTATAAGGGTTCATTCTTCATGAAGCAGGCGCGCCACCATTTGGGCGGTCTCCTCGGTGATGCGCCGACAGTGGTCGAGGTGATCGCGACTTTTCCAGACAAACCCCTTGGTGAGGCCTGAACAGCAGGTCATCCGACGCTGTTTCTTGAATTCCTCCACCAGGCGCGCGGCCAGGTCGCCACGGTCGAGGTGGGAGAGGGCCATCACGCCCCCCGTCACCGCTCCGCACAGACACTTGCTCCCGCCGATGCCCCCGCCAAAGGCTTTCGCCATTTTCATGAGCCCTGGATCGTCATTGCCCGTCGTGGCTTCAAACACCGCCTGAGCGCAGTTGTATCCCGAGGCATAGAGCGCACCGGCTTTTTCGCCCGCCGACGCATTGAGGGGAATTTTCTTTTTAAAACGAAGTATTTTGCCGATCACATCTCATCCTTTTTCTTGATTTTTTTCGGTCCTTGGTTCCGTTATTTTGAGAATCATGACGCAAAAAGTCAAGGATAGGTCTCAGCGAATATAGGCTTCCGTCACATAGCGGCGCATCATGACGTGGGTGTTGAAGTAGTAGGCGTTTTTGCCGATGGCATTTTTCATGACCCGAACCCACCCCGGTCGATTGCCGGTGTAAAGGGGCAGGATGGTGTTCTCCAGCTTTTGGTAAAGATCCTCAACATCTTCGTGATTGTCGCCGTTGCCGGTGGTGCTGTTCTCGGTCGGCAGTGGCCCGATGGACCAGCCCGTCACCCCCTCGATATGCCCTTCGATCCACCAACCGTCGAGCACGCTGAAGTTGGGAACGCCGTTGATCGCCGCTTTCATGCCGCTGGTGCCCGAAGCTTCCAGGGGGCGCACCGGCGTGTTAAGCCAGAGATCGACGCCGGGGACCAGCCGATAGGCTACATCCATGTTGTAGTTTTCCAGATAGACCACGCGAATGCGGTCCTTGAGGGCGGCGATTTTTTCGTGAATGCGATGAATCATTTCCTTGCCGGGCAGATCCTTGGGGTGGGACTTGCCGGCGAAGACCAACTGCAGCTTGCCGTCGCCGATAGCCAGCAGACGCTCCAGATCGCTGAAAATCAGATCGGCGCGCTTGTAGGTGGCTGAGCGCCGGGCAAAGCCGATGGTCAGAAGATCGGGATCGAAGCGCCGGCCGGTGGTTTCCTCGATGTACATAAAGAGAAACGCCTTGGCTCCCATGTGCGCCTCCCAGATCTCCTCATCGGGAATGTTGTCGACCCGCACCAGCAATTCCGGTTCGTTGGCCCAGCCGGGCAGATATTTGTTGTAAACCTGCACGAAAAACGGCGAGGTCCAGGTGAAGGAGTGGATGCCGTTGGTGATAGCGTGGATTTTGAATCCGGGAAACAGGGATTTGGAAATTTCGCCATGCTTCTTGGCCACGCCGTTGACGAATTTGCTCAGATTGAGCGCCAGCAGCGTCAGATTGAAGGCGTCGTTGCCGGTCAACTGCTTGAGCAGGGAAAAGGGCACGATATCGGGCAGGATACGCTCGACCATGTCCCAAGGGAACTTGTCGTGGCCGGCATCGACCGGGGTGTGAGTGGTGAACACGCACAGATCCTGAACCCGGTGAAGATCCCAGGCGGCACGTTCCTCGTTGGGATCATCGACGCGCCCGCGGGTGTTGCTCAGCAATTCCAGGGTGAGCATGGCCGCGTGGCCTTCGTTCATGTGGTATTTGCGGATGTTGAAATTGAGGGCGCTGAGCATGCGCGCGCCGCCGATGCCCAGGATGATCTCCTGCTTGAGCCGGTATTCGAGATCGCCGCCGTAGAGATAGTCGGTGAGATGGCGGTCTTCCTCGGCGTTGCCCGGAATGTCGGTATCGAGAAACAAGACTGGAACCACCCCCCCGGCGGGGCTTTTCACGCGGTAGAGCCAGGGCTGGATTTTCACGTCCCGGCCCTCGATGGGCACCAGGGTTTTCACCGACAGCAGGTCCAGATGGCGCTCGGGGCTCCATTCCACCGGAAATTCACGCTGCCAGCCATCCCGGTCGATCTGTTGGCGAAAATAGCCCTTGCGATGAATCAGGGTCACCGCCACCATGGGCAGCTCCAGGTCGGCGGCGCTCTTGATGGTATCGCCGGCGAGGATGCCCAGTCCGCCGCTGTACGTGGGGATTTCGGCCGAAAGGCCGATTTCCATGGAAAAGTAGGCGATACGTGGTTCCCAGGTGAATTTTTTCCAGGCGTTGTGTCTGTCCATGACCGCTCAAGTCCTCCACTCAAGGGGAAAACCCTTATAGAATAGCAGGATTCGCCAGGGGCTCGTGGAAGAATCCGCATTTTTACGCCATTGCCCAGCGCAGGGTTCACACGCCTATCGAAGTCTGGGCATCTGCTGATTTGTTCTTGAAATACGGCCGGATCTATGGGAAATTGGCGGAGTTTTCCATTTCTCCCTCCATCCTCGGGTTGGCCCCGAAACTTTCGCTGAGTCGCTATGTATCTCGATTTTTACGGGCTGAAGGAAAAGCCGTTCACCATTACGCCCAACCCGAAATTCATCTACCTGAGCAAGAACCATAAGGAGGTTTTTGCCCATCTGCTTTACGGGGTGCAAAATCAGGCGGGATTCGTGGTGGTCACGGGCGAGGTGGGCACGGGAAAGACCACGGTTCTGCGCACGCTTCTGGGCGAGCTGCTGGAAGATCACTACCGCCTGGCTTTTATCTTCAATCCCTGCCTCTCCGCCCTGGATCTGCTGCGCAACATCAATCGCGAATTCGGCATCGACACGCAGGGCGAGAGCAATTCAGCGCTGCTCGACAGCCTCAACGCCTTTCTCGTGGAACAGCGTGCCGCGGGGCGGACCGTGGTACTCGTCATCGACGAGGCGCAAAATCTCGAACCCGCGGTTCTGGAACAGATCCGCCTGCTGTCCAACCTGGAAACCGAGACGGACAAGCTCATTCAGATCGTTCTCGTCGGCCAGCCGGAACTCAAGGACATTCTTTTGCGTTCCGACCTGCGCCAGCTCAACCAGCGCATTACGGTCCGCTACCACCTCAAGCCCATGGATTACACCGACACCTGCGATTACATCACGCACCGTCTGCGCGTGGCGGGCGGCACGCATCAGCGGGTTTTCGGCGAAGGCGCGCTGAGAAAAATCTTCGCGTTCTCCAAGGGCTATCCCCGCTTGATCAATATCCTCTGCGACCGCGCCCTGCTTGTCGGCTTTGCCGAAGGCTGCCGGGAAATCGACGCGCGCATGATCCAGACGGCCATCGGCGAACTGGGCTATCCGCGCAAAGCACTTCCCGGGCGACCCGTCATGTGGTTCGGGGGGGTGGCGGCGGTGGTTGTCGTTGCGGTTCTGGGCTTTTTCCTGAGCCATTGAAGCACCCGCGACCCGCTTTTCAAACACATCGTTCAGAACACCCGGCCTTTTCTCAAGGCGCGCCCACAAACGGGCCGGTGAAACAGGGAGACATCGTTTATGAGTTCCATTCTCAAGGCCCTGAAAAAACTCGAGGAACAAAAAGCCAACAAGGAAGAGGGGGCCGTCAATATCGCGCGCGATATTCTGCGCACCAGTCGCAAAGCCAAGAAAATCGAGAACTGGATTCTGCCGACCGCCATCGCTGCCCTGCTGCTGACAGCGGGCATGGGCGGCTACGTGCTCTTCGGCGGGTTTTCTTCGCCCAAGCCCGAAGAAGTCGCCATACCGGCGCCGCCCGCAGAGGTTGCCGCAACGCCCGCCACGCCGGTGGTTGACCGTCCCGAAATGCTTTTTTCCGCCGGAGAAAACCAGCCGGCACCGGCGGAAGAGGGCAGCGCCACCGCCACCGCCGATGAATCCGTCGCGGTTGTCGCCGAGCCTGGGGCATCGGAAGTCACCACGGCCCAGCAGGAAACCGCCGCAGCCCTCAAGGACACGGCCCAGGCCCTGAAGGACACCGCCGAAGCTCTCAAGGACAAGGTGGTTTTCCCCAAGGAAGTGGTGGTGGTGTCACCGGACAAAACCGAAACCGGTCGCGCCGACACCCTGGTGGCCGTTCGTGAACCCGCACCCGCACCGGCCAAGCCCGTTGCTGCGACTCCCAAGCCGGCGGCCAAGGCCGAAACCAAGTCGCCCGCGACAACCACATCGACCAGCGCCGCTCCCAAGCCCGCCGCGAAAACCGCGGCAACCGCGCCCAAGCCCAAGACCGCTCCCGCAACTCCGGTCGCCGAAGGTAACGTCAGGGTTCTCTATCGGGCCCCCGATGCCCCCGCATCCATCACCGCGCCCCGACAGGCGCCCGCTCAAGCCAATGTCTATCGTCCTTCCGGCACGGCCGTCACAACCGCCACGGCGCCCCGCCAGAGCGCTCCGGCAACCACGGGAACCACAGCGCGCAGCACCTCGCGCACCGCGCCCGTTTTGGCCGCCACCTTTCCCGAACTGCGGGTCAGCGAAATCCATTATCAGTACGATGTCAAGAACCGCCTGGCGGTGGTCAATGATCTGCCGGTCATGGAAGGGACCATCATCGAGGGGGTCAAGGTCGATCGCATCCTGCCGGACCGCGTTCGCTTCGCCCTCAACGGCCAGTATCGCGAAATCCGCCTCACTCAGTAATAACATTCCGGGTCCTTAGATCGCCAAAAAGCAGCGGAGAAGACCGCTGCTTTTTTTTCACAGTGAAAATCGGATCAAGCTCAGGGAGTTGTTTGTGAAATTGAAGTCCCCCGAAGATATTCAGCAGATGCGCCAGGCCGGTCTGCTTCTGTGGCACACCCATCAGGTCGCCGCGACCCTGATTGCTCCTGGTACGGTCACCAGCGACATCGACAAGCTGGTGGAGGAAACGATTGTCGCCGGAGGTGGTCTGCCCCTGTTCAAGGGAGTGCCGGGCAAGGTGCCCTTTCCCGCGGCGACCTGCATCTCCCTCAACGAGGAGGTGGTGCACGGCATTCCCTCCGCGCGCGTTTTGCGCGAGGGGGATCTGGTCAGCCTGGACATCGGCGTCAAGCTCAACGGCTGGTGCGCCGATGCCGCCGTGACCTACGCCGTGGGTCAGGTGGATGCGCAAAAGCAGCGCCTGCTTCAGGTCACCGAGGAATGCCTGGCGCGCGCCATCTCCCTGCTGCGGCCCGGCGTGCGCTGGAGCAAGATCGCCCTTAAGATTCAGAAGCTCGCCGAGCAGGCCGGGTTTTCCGTGGTCGAGGATCTGGTGGGCCATGCCATCGGCCGCGACATGTGGGAGCCGCCCCAGGTGCCCAATTTCTTCACCCGCAACATGCCCGACTTCAAGCTGCGCCCCGGCCTGGTGCTGGCCATCGAGCCCATGATCAACGCCGGCGCCAAGGAGGTGGTGGTGCGCCCCGACCACTGGACCATCGCCGCCCGCGACGGCAAGCCCAGCGCCCATTTCGAACATACCGTGGCCTTGACGGAAGACGGCCCCCTGGTGCTGACCTGCGGGCCTAACGGCGAAGGCTGGGGGATGGGGTAGGGACACGGCACCTGTCGGGCCGCGACCGATTTAGATACTAGGAAATCAAATGCAATCCGTCCGCAGAAAAGATCGCGCGATCAGCACTCTGGAAGCCGCTGAATTGCTTGACTCAGCCGAGTACGGTACCTTGTCGACGGTCGGCAAGGACGGGCAGCCTTACGGCGTTCCGCTGAGCTTCGCGCACAAAAATGGCTGCATCTATTTTCACTGTGCGCTGGACGGGCGGAAGCTCGACAACATTGCCGACAACCCCAAAGTTTCCTTTTGCGTGGTCGGTAAGACCAAGATCCTGCCGGACAAATTTGGGACCGAGTATGAAAGCGCTTTGGCTTTCGGCGTTGCCTCGGAGGTCTTTGGCGCAGAGCGCTACAAGGCCCTTGTTCTGCTGCTGGAGAAATATTGTTCGGACTTTATCGAAGAGGGAAAACAGTACATCGAGGCAAAGGACAAAGTGACAAGGGTTTTCAAAATCGGCATAAGCCACATCAGCGGCAAAGCCCGAAGGTAGTTTGTAAGGATAAAGCTAGAGACAGGCAAAACGCGCCTAGCTTTAATGAACCGCGGGCTCAACGGTGACCAGCCCCAGGTAGCCATCGACGGTAATCCGGTCGCCGGTGTTGATGAGGTCAATCGCACCGGGAACACCGGTAACGCAAGCCAAGCCGTATTCCCGGGCAATGATCGCGCCGTGAATGAGCATGCCGCCGCGGCGCTCCACAATACCTCCGGCGAGGGGCACCACAAAAGTCATGTTGGGATCCACGGCATCGCAAACCAGAATTTCGCCTGATTGGAACGCGCGGAGATCTTCGGGACGGCGGATGACGCGCGCGTGGCCCTGGGCCAATCCGGGCCCGGCCGGCTGACCGACGAGTTGACGTGCCTGCCGGCGCGTACCGGGAATCGCAGCGGCGGGCGGCGGCGGGAAAGGGGCGGCGGTGGTGCGGCGCGCAACGCGCGTCTTGCCGGGATCGATGAGGCTTGAGAGCAGGGGATGTGCGCCCTCGGCCAGGCGCCGTTCGGCTTCACGGCATGCCTCATGGAGTCGCGCCGAGAGACCGCCGATAAACAAGTTGTCGTTATCACGCAAACGGTAGCTGGCCCGGCCAATGTCCAGAACTTCCCGGGCCAGGGCCTGCTCCTTCGCTGAAAATGCCGCCCGATAGGCATCTTCTCTGGTCTGCCGGTGAGGGAAGTGCGCTTCCGGCGGTTTTTTTGCCAGTTCCAGAATAAGCCCCGCCAAGGACCGCGCCTCATCCTCCGGGCTGCCCATGACCCAGGAGAGTGTGCCGAAACGCGCCGTGAACCCGTGCAGATCCAAGACAAAAGGGCTGTCCGTCGGCAGCGTCCGACCGTCGCGAAGTTGTTGAGCAAGCTGCGGATTGGCGCGCACCCGTGCGGCCAGTTCTTGCAGGGCGCGATTGCGCTGCACCGCCAGCAATCCCTCATCACCCGCCAACAGATCGAGAAAAGCGAAGGGATCCTCCGGCCGCAGGCGGTCGTTGTAGAGTTGTCCGAAAAGGCGAATCCCATGCGCCATGGGGATGCACTCATCGCGGTAGCGTGCCTCCCAGGCGTCGAGAAGCCCCTGCCGCTCACGAATCGCCGCCGCCAGCGCTTCATCGTCGAGCTTCGTCAGATCCATGGATCCCAGGCGCCGTGCCTCCTGCTCCATGGCCGGCAGCAGCCCATCCTCGATGCGGCGGCGCAACTTGGCCAGAGTGGCCAAACTTTTGTGCAGGCTCAGATACCAGGCTCTTTCGTCGTTGTCCGCGGTGCCGCTCGCGGTAATGGGCCGCGCCTGCAAGGCGAACAGCGTGCCGTCACGTAGGGTCCACTCCACATCCTGGGCCGCGCCGAAATGATTCTCTGCCTGGCGCAGCAGGGCCAAAATCCGTCCAGCGTCCGTGTCGGACAAAGGCGATGCCGCACGTTGATCCGTCGGCAGGGGCTGCAATACAACGCCTTGCGGCACCGCGCGGCAGGCTTGTTCCCGCTGAGGCGCATGACGCTCGACGATCTGCCCGGAGGCATCGAAAAGGATGCGATCCGGCTCCACATCGCCATCGACCAACCCCTGATTGAGTCCCCAGACCGCCTCAATCGCCGCCAGATGCGGCCTCCCCGGGCAGCGGCTGAACGCGACCCCCGAGCAGGTGCCCTCGATCAATTCCTGCACCAGAACCGCCATGGAGCTGGTTGCGGGATCAAGGCTCAACTCCTGGCGGTAGAGCAGGGCCCGGTCGGACCACAGCGATGCCCACACCAGCCGCACCTTGTCGAGAATCGCGGCCAAGCCGCGCACATGGACAAAAGAGTCGTGCAGTCCGGCAAAGGAGGCGTTGGTCGTATCTTCCGCCGGTGCCGTGGAGCGCACGCTCAGGGGGTAATCGTCGTCGAAACGGGCGAAGAGGGATTGCGCCAGGACGTCACTCAGATCTTGCGGGAGGGGAGTCTGCAAAAAGAGGTGCCGCACCTTGAGGGCAAGATCCCATAATTCCTCCCAGCGCATCTGCGCAAATGCTTTGCGTTCGAGCAGCAGCGGCAGGCGCTCACGGATTCCGGTCTCATTCAGGTAATGATCATAGGCCGCTGTCGTGATGCAGAACCCCTGCGGCACGGTCAGGCCCGCGCGCGCCAGGCGCGCCAGGTTCACGGCCTTGCCGCCGGCGCGAGGCAGATCGTCGAGAGTCAACGCGGTGAGGTCGATAACCAGGTCGCGGGGTTTGATCATGGAGTAAAGTGATATTCCATGACGCTCTGAAAGCGCGTCACCAGGTAGATGCTCTCCACCCGCACCCTGAACAACGCGGTGCTGGGAGAGGCGGCGAACTCGGCCAAGTGGGGATGGCGCTCTAGATAAAACGCCTGATTTTTGTCGCGCTCCTGCGCGCTTAGCTCTTGCGCCACACCGAGGACCGTGGCCGCGGCCGCCCGGCTGAAATCGGCAACCTGGTTGGTGCGGTTGTCCAAGAGCAGCGCCACCCTTGGGTTCGTCGAGAGGTTGGCGTATTTGCGCGTGGCACGGGGCGTGGCGAAAAACAGGTGGCGCAAATCGGAGGTCATGGCAACCGCAACCAGGCTGGCATAGGGACGCGCGTCCGCTTCGGTGGATAAAACGGCAAGGTTCTGGCCGCTGCATAGCTGAAGCAGAAGTTCGCTGTCACCAAAATCGCTCAGGGTTTTTCCCATGTTAAGACGCGACCTCTTTTCTTTAAGGCTCCCCGTCCGTTGCCAAGACCAGTTGGACCCGCAAGGGTTCCGAATCCCAGATCACATTGGGATAGAGGGCATTGTTGAGTTTGAGGTAGGTACCGTCGAGGCCGCTCTCGGCCCACCAGCACTCGCTTCCCCGGCGGGGGAATTCGTTGAACAGATAGAGATCGTTGTTTTTATCCCTGGCGACGTACATGGCAACTCTCCCCTTTTCCCGTTCGCGGATCAAAGGCGCGGTCGCGCCCGGCTCAGGGTCCATTATAACAAAGGTTGTCGAATCCACCGGTACAGGGTTCTTTGGGAGGCACAAAACTAAAAGCCCGGCGCGTCCAGTTGGACGGCCGGGCTTTTCTGTTCGCTGGTGCCGAAGAGGAGACTCGAACTCCTACGACCTGTCGGTCACCACCCCCTCAAGATGGCGTGTCTACCAGTTCCACCACTTCGGCGAACGGATTGTCTTTATACAGATTTAGCTGAGGGTTGTCAATCAATTTTCTTAGTTCTGATTGGCCGGTTGCGCCGGAGCATTTTCCGCCGGCGCGGGTGCCGGTTCTGCAGCTGGTGCCACGGGTTCCGCCACGGGAGCCGGACCGGGGGGCAGGGCCGGATCAAGGGCCGGCAAGCTCTGCTGCGGGGGCGCGACCATGTCGGGCATGATGCTGCCGGCGCCGGGGCGGCCGGCGAAATAGGACAGCGTCAGGCTGGTGAGCATGAAGATTATGGCGGCGGCGCCCGTCAGCTTGCCGAGAAAGCTGCCGGCGCCCGCGGCGCCGAACACCGTGCCGCTGGCGCCGGCGCCGAAGGAAGCGCCGATGCTGGCACCCTTGCCGGCTTGCAGCAGGACGATGATGATCAAGGCGAAGCAGACCAGGATGTGCAGAAAAACAAGAAGCGTGGTCATTGAAAAAACGTTCTCCCATCAAAGTTTGGCGTTGAACCGGGCAAAACTATCACAGATGACGCGGGGAGAAAAGGAGAAAATCAGTTTTTTTCAAACCGGGCGATCCGAATAAAATCCCCGGCCTTGAGGCTCGCGCCGCCGACCAGGGTGCCGTCGATATCCATCTGCGCCATCAGGCCGTCGACGTTGTCGGGCTTGACGCTGCCGCCGTAGAGAATGCGCACCTGCTCGGCGAGGGGCGTGCCGAACAGGCCGGCGAGCAGGCCGCGCACGAAGGCATGGGCCACCTGGGCCTGTTCGCCGGTCGCGGTCTTGCCCGTGCCGATGGCCCACACCGGCTCATAGGCGACCACGACGTTGAGCATCTGGCTTTCGCTCAAGCCCTTGAGGCCGACGGTCACCTGGCGTTTCAGGACATCCATCATTTCATCGTTCTCGCGCTCCTCAAGCGTCTCGCCGATGCAGAAGATGGGCGTCAGCCCTTCGGCCAGAACCGCCTTGACCTTGCGGTTGATCAATTCATCCGTCTCGCCGAAAAGCTGACGGCGCTCGGAATGGCCGAGGATCACATGGGAACAACCGGCGTCCTTGAGTAGGGCGGGGGAGACTTCGCCGGTGAAGGCGCCGTTGTTTTCAAAATAGCAGTTCTGTGCCGCCAGGACGATGGACGAGCCTTCCAGCACCTTGGCGACGGGCACAAGAGCGGTGAAAACCGGCGCCACCACCACCTCGACATCGGTTATGTCGGCCAGGTTCTGTTTCAGGGCTTCGACCAGTTCCAGGGCCTCGGGAATGGTTTTGTGCAGCTTCCAATTGCCCGCGATCAGGGGTTTGCGCATATCGTCGTTCTCCCTTATTTGTCCGTCAACGCCGCCACGCCGGGCAGCACCTTGCCTTCAAGCAGTTCCAGGGACGCGCCGCCGCCGGTGGAAATATGCGTCATGCGCTCCTCGAGGCCGGATTTCTTCACCGCCGAAACCGAATCGCCGCCGCCGATGATGGTGGTGGCCTGGGATTCGGCCAGGGCGCGGGCCACGGCGAAAGTTCCCTCGGCAAAGGCGTCGAACTCGAAGACGCCCATGGGACCGTTCCACACCACGGTGCCGGCCTGGTCCAGCGCCTGCCGGTAGGCGGCGATGGTCCGCGGACCGATGTCCAAGGCCATCCAGTCCACCGGGAATCCGGTATTGTCACAGGTGCGATGCTCGGCATCGGCCTTGAATTCGCGGGCGATGACATGATCCTCGGGCAGCAGCAGGCTGACGCCCTTTTCCCTGGCCTGGGTCAGGAGCCGCCCGGCCAGTTCGATGCGGTCGGCTTCCACCAGGGATTTGCCGACCTCGATGCCTTGCGCCTTGAGGAAAGTGTAGGCCATGCCGCCGCCGATGATCAGGGTGTCGACCTTGGACAGCAGGTTTTCGATGACGGAAATCTTGTCGCTGACCTTGGCGCCGCCGAGCACGGCGACAAAAGGTCGCTTGGGCGCGGCCAGGGCGCCGCTCAGGTATTCGAGCTCCTTGCCCATGAGGAATCCGGCCACCGCCGGCTTGAGCAGGCGGGCGACGCCTTCCGTGGAGGCATGGGCGCGGTGGGCGGTGCCGAAGGCGTCGTTGACGTAGATTTCCGCAAGTTCCGCCAACTGCCGGCTAAATTCCGGGTCGTTTTTTTCCTCGCCGGGGTGAAAGCGCACGTTTTCCAGCAGCAGCACGTCGCCATCGGCCATTTTCTGGGTCAGGGCAAGGACTTCGGCGCCCACGCAATCCTTGGCCATGGCTACCGGGCGACCAAGAAGTTCGGCGAGATGAGGCGCCACGGGAGCCAGGCTGTATTTGGCCTCGGGTTTGGCCTTGGGGCGGCCGAGATGAGAGGCCAGAATCAGGCGGCCGCCTTGCTCGAGAATGTAGCGCAGGGTCGGCAGGGCGGCGGTGATGCGGGTATCGTCCTCGATTTCCTGCCGATCATTGAGAGGTACATTGAAATCCACGCGGCAGAACACGCGTTTGCCGCGAAAATCGACATCCTCGATGGTCATCTTGCGTGACATGCGGGCTTACCTCCAGAAAGGAAATGAAAATGAAGAAGGGGCAGGTCCCTGGTTTCGACCCGCCCCTTCGGCACACAAAAGGCCGATGACTTATTTCGATGCGATCAGCCGGGTCAGATCGAGCACCCGGCAGGAATAGCCCCACTCGTTGTCGTACCAGGACATGACCTTGACCAGATTGCCGTCGATGACATTGGTGGAGAGGGCATCGACGCTCGAAGATGCGGGGCTGCCGTTGAAGTCGCGGGACACCAGGGGTTCCTCGCAGTACACCAGGATGCCCTTGAGGGGGCCTTCTGCCGCGGCCTTGAGGGCGGCGTTGACCTCGGCGATGCTGGTGCTTTTCTTGGCGACGAAGACCAGATCAACCAGCGACACGTTGGGCACCGGCACGCGGATGGCCAGCCCGTCGAGCTTGCCCTTGAGCTGCGGCAGCACTTCGCTCACCGCCTTGGCGGCGCCGGTGGTGGTGGGAATCATGGACATGGCCGCCGCGCGCGCGCGGCGCAGGTCGCTGTGCGGCAAGTCGAGGATGCGCTGGTCGTTGGTATAGGCGTGAATGGTCGTCATCATCCCTTTTTCGATGCCGAACACCTCGTCCATGACCTTGGCGACGGGCGCTAGGCAGTTGGTGGTGCAGGAGGCGTTGGAGATGATGTGGTGCTTGGCCGCATCATAGCTGCTTTCGTTGATGCCCATGCAGATGGTGACATCGGGCTTCTTGGCCGGAGCAGAGATGATGACTTTGGCGGCGCCGCCGTCGATGTGCTTCTGCGCGCCGTCGCGGTCGGTGAAGTGACCGGTGGATTCGATCACCACCTTGACGCCGAGTTCCTTCCAGGGCAGTTTCGCCGGGTCTTTTTCGGCATAAACCTTAAGGGTCTTGCCGTTGACGCGCAGGGCGTTTTCCTCGACCTCGACCTTGGCATCGAAGGTGCCGTGAACCGAGTCGTATTTAAGCAGATGCGCCAGGGTCTTGGGGTCGGTCAGATCGTTGACGGCAACGATTTCGATATCCTGGCTGTTCTGGGCAGCGCGAAACACATTGCGGCCGATACGGCCGAATCCATTGATTGCCACTTTGACTGCCATGCAAATGACCTCCTTGCGAGCCGATGAAAGAAAAAAGCCTGAGGTGCCGGGTTGCGGCCCCGAAAAAATTATCCTGCAAAATCTACAACAGTTTTTAAAAAAGGCAAACAGTTGAATCATGGAAAGCGCAAGGAATGTGGCCCGCCAATGCTTTCGACGCGGCCGCGTGAGAAAGATTTTATCCTTGCCGATTCAGCGATTTTCAGGTATATAGGGCACCGCTTCCAGTGCTGTGCGAGGGCCTTCCTTGCACGGCACATTGTATTTTTACCCGGCGTGTGGGAGAGCTATTTGCGGGTCTGTCTGATTGCGAGCGGCAGCAAGGGAAACGCGATCTACCTGGAAAGCCGGGAAAGTCGCATTCTCGTCGACGCCGGACTGTCGGCGACAGAGTTGTCGCAGCGCCTGCGGCAGGTGGACGTCGCTCCCGAATCCCTGAGCGCGATTTTCGTCTCCCATGAACACGGCGATCACATGCGGGGCGTCGGTCCTCTGTCCCGACGTTATCGTCTGCCGGTGCATATCAATCCTGAAACCCGCCAGGCGTTTCCTGCCCTGGGAGCCATTACCGCAATCGAAGAATTTGATGCCGGAGCGACGTTCTGCTGTCGCGATCTGCGTGTCGAGACCTTTCCCCTGACCCACGACGCCGCTCAACCCGTCGGCTATGTGATCGAAACTCGGGAAGGCAAGCTGGGCATCGCAACGGATTTGGGCATCGGTACCCGCCTGGTTCGAGAGCGGCTCAAAGGTTGCCGGGTGCTGGTACTGGAAGCCAATCACGATGAAATTTTGCTGCGCGACGGCCCCTATCCCTGGCCCCTCAAGCAGCGCATCCGCGGCAATCACGGCCATCTGTCCAACAACGCCTGCGCCGAACTGCTGGCCGATCTGCTGTGGGACGGGCTGGAGGTGGTGTTTCTCGCCCATCTGAGCGAAACCAACAACCGCGCCGAGTTGGCCTTGGCCGAGGTGCGGCAGATGCTCGACGGCCAGAACCGCTGCCATCCGCAATTGATCGTCGGTCGGCAGGATGTGCCGAGCCTGTGCGTGGCGCTGACCTAAAGGCAAAGACAAAGACCCTTTGGGGACACGGATCATATCCGATAAAAGCGGATCAAGACTAGCGGAAGGCCTTTATTAACAATGAGAGGGTTTCTGTTTTATCCGCTTTGATCAGATCTGATCCGTGTCCCAAGCTTTTGAATTTTAACATCAGGAGTGCTTCCACCATGATCCCACGCTACACCCGCCCCGAAATGGCCCGCATCTGGGAACCCGAAAACCGCTTCCGCATCTGGCTGGAAATTGAAACCCTGGCCTGCGAGGCCCAGGCGGAACTGGGCGTGATTCCCCGCGAGGCGGTGAAGGTCATTCGCGAGAAAGGCCATTTCGACATCGCGCGCATCGACGAGATTGAGGCGGAAGTCAAGCACGACGTCATCGCCTTTCTGACCTCCGTCGCTGAATTTGTCGGTCCCGAGGCGCGCTTCATCCATCAGGGCATGACCAGCTCCGACGTGCTCGACACCTGCCTGTCGGTGCAACTGGTGCAGGCCGCCGACGAGTTGCTGGCCGATCTCGACATGGTGCTCGATTCCATTCGCGCGCGCGCCTTCGAGCACAAGGATACGGTGTGCATGGGACGCTCCCACGGCATTCACGCCGAACCTGTGACCTTCGGCCTCAAGCTCGCGACCTGGTATGCCGAGATGGAGCGCAACCGCAAGCGCCTCGAAGCCGCCCGCGAAAATATCGCCACGGGCGCCATTTCCGGCGCGGTGGGCACCTTCGCCAACATCGACCCAAGGGTTGAGGAGTATGTTTGCCGGCAGATGGGTCTTGAGCCCGAGCCGGTATCCACCCAGGTCATCCCCCGCGACCGTCATGCCGAGTATTTCTGCACCCTGGCGGTGATCGCCTCGTCCCTGGAGCGCATCTCCGTCGAGGTCCGGCACCTGCAGCGTACCGAAGTGCTGGAAGCCGAAGAATTTTTCAGTAAGGGGCAGAAGGGTTCCTCGGCCATGCCCCACAAGCGCAACCCCATCCTCAGCGAAAACCTCACCGGTCTCGCCCGCCTGGTGCGCGGCTACTGCATCCCGGCTCTGGAAAACGTGGCGCTCTGGCATGAGCGCGACATCTCCCACTCCTCCGTGGAGCGCAACATCGCCCCCGACGCGACGGTTACTCTCGATTTTGCCCTGCGCCGCCTCAACGGCCTGATCAAGAATCTGGTGGTCTATCCGCAAAACATGCTGAAAAACCTCAACCAGATGAAGGGCCTGGTGTTTTCCCAGAAAATCCTTCTCGACCTGACCCAGGCCGGGGTGTCGCGCGAGGACGCTTATCGCCTGGTGCAGCACAACGCCATGAAGGTCTGGGAGCAGGGCAAGGACTTCCAGGAAGAACTGCTGGCCGATGCCGAAGTGGTCAAGGCCCTCGGCGAAGCCAAGATCCGCGAATCCTTCGATCTGAACTATCACCTCAAGCACGTCGACACCATTTTCAAGCGGGTGTTCGGCGGGTAGGGGCAAGGCATGCGTCGCCCCTTGCCAAACAGCGATCGGCCCTTGTAAGGGCGATTCATCAATCGCCCCCGCCAATACCAGAACAACACAGGAGTTTGCATGCCCTGGAGAATCATTGTCGGATTAAAAGACGGCGTGCGTGATGCCCGCGGCGAGCGGGTGCGGCGCGAACTCAGTCGGCATCTGCAAATCGAGTTGGAAAGCGTGCGCACCCTCGACGTGTACACGGTGGATGCCGCCCTGAGCGATGAAGAAGTCGCGGCCGCCGCGCGTGGACCCTTCTCCGATTCGGTGATTCAGGACGTCGCCGTCAACCGGCCCCTGGCCCACGACTTCGACATCCTTATCGAGGTGGGCTTTCGACCTGGCGTGACCGACAACGTGGGGCGCACCGCCCGCGAGGCGATCCAGTATCTGACCGGTCGCAAGTTCGCCGCCGGGGAGGGGGTCTACACCTCGGTACAGTACCTGCTCAAGGGACGTATCGACAAGGCGGCCGCCGAGCGCATCGCCCACGATTTCCTCGGCAATGCCCTGATTCAGCGCTGGACCATCCTCGCGCGCGAGGACTTCGATTTTGAGCGCGGCGTGCCCCTGAGCATTCCTCGGGTCATCAGCACCGCCACCCCGGAGATCCGGGAAATCGACCTGAACGTCAGCGACGAGGAACTGCTTAGAATCAGCAAGGAGGGCATGCTGGCCCTCAACCTCGAGGAGATGAAGGCGATTCAGGCCTACATCGCCGATCCCGCCGTCATCGCCAAGCGGCGCAAGGTCGGGCTGGGCGCCAAGCTCACCGATGCCGAACTTGAAGCGCTGGCCCAGACCTGGAGCGAGCACTGCAAGCACAAGATCTTCGCCGCGCGCATCGATTACGAGGACGGGGAGGGTGGCCGCGAAACCATCGACTCGCTGTTTCGCAATTTCATCGCTGAAACCACCCGCCTGGTGCGGCAAAATCTCGGTGACCGGGATTTCTGCCTGTCGGTATTCAAGGACAACGCCGGGGTGATCCGCTTCAACGACGACTGGAGCATCGCCTTCAAGGTTGAAACCCATAACTCGCCCAGCGCCCTCGACCCTTATGGCGGCGCGCTGACCGGCATCGTCGGTGTCAACCGCGACGCCTTCGGTACCGGCATGGGCGCGCGTCTGTTGTTCAATACCGATGTGTTCTGCTTCGCCTCGCCCTTTTACGATCAACCCCTGCCGCCGCGCCTGCTGCATCCGCGCCGCATTTTCGAGGGCGTGGTCGAGGGGGTCGAGCACGGCGGCAACAAAAGCGGCATTCCCACGGTCAACGGCTCCATCGTCTTCGACGAGCGCTTCGCCGGCAAGCCCCTGGTCTATTGCGGCACCGGCTCCATCATGCCCGCCACCCTGAACGGCAAGCCCTGCCATGAGAAAAAAGCCGAGGACGCCGATCGCATCGTCATGGTCGGCGGGCGCATCGGCAAGGACGGCATCCACGGCGCCACCTTTTCCTCGGAAGAACTCCATGAGGGCTCGCCGGCCACCGCGGTGCAGATCGGCGACCCCATCACCCAGCGGCGCATGTTCGACTTTCTCATCCTGGCCCGCGACCGCGGTCTGTACAACTCCATCACCGACAACGGCGCGGGCGGCCTGTCCTCGTCCGTCGGCGAAATGTCCGAGGACACGGGTGGCTTCGAGCTACACCTGGATCGCGCGCCTCTCAAATATCCCGGCCTCCAGCCCTGGGAAATCCTTATTTCCGAGGCCCAGGAGCGCATGACGGTGGCCGTGCCGCCGCACAAGATCGATGCGTTCCTGCAACTGGCCGCCGAGATGGATGTGGAGGCCACCGACCTGGGTGAGTTCACCACCTCGGGCTACTTTCATTGTCTCCATGAGGGGCGCACCGTCACTTATCTGGACATGAATTTTCTGCACAAGGGCGTGCCGCAGCTCAAGCTTCCCGCCCGCTGGCGGACGCCCGAGGAACGCGGCCTGCGCGAACCGCTCCTCGATCCCCCCGCCGATGCCACCACGGTGCTCAAGCAACTGCTGGGCCGCCTCAATATCTGCTCCAAGGAAAGCGTGGTGCGCCGCTACGACCATGAGGTGCAGGCCGGCACCGTGGTCAAACCCCTTACCGGCGTGGTCAACGACGGCCCTTCGGACGCCGCCGTGGTGCGTCCCCTGGCCGAGAGTTTCGAGGGCATCGTCGTCGCCCACGGCATCTGCCCGCGCTACAGCGATATCGACACCTACCAGATGATGGCCTGCGCCATCGACGAGGCGCTGCGCAACTACGTGGCCGTCGGCGGCGACATCGACCATGTGGCGGGGCTTGACAATTTCTGCTGGTGCGACCCGGTGGAGAGCGAAAAAACGCCCGACGGCGCCTACAAGGCCGCCCAGCTGGTGCGGGCCAATAAGGCCCTGCGCGATTATTGCGTGGCTTTCGGCGTGCCGCTGATCTCGGGCAAGGACTCCATGAAGAACGACTACATGATCGGCGACCGCAAGATCTCCATCCCGCCGACGGTGCTCTTTTCCGTCATGGGCCGCGTGGACGACGTACGCCGAGCCGTCACCATGGATGTCAAGGCACCCGGTGATCTGGTCTATGTGCTCGGCGTTACCCGTGATGAACTGGGCGGCTCCGAATATTACGCCCTGCGCGGTGAACTCGGGCGCAACGTGCCGACGGTCGATGCTCCCGCCGCCCTGCGGCTGTTCCGCGCTCTCAACCGTGCCCAGGAAGAGGGCGTGCTGGCCTCCTGTCACGATCTTTCCGACGGCGGTTTGGGCGTGGCACTGGCGGAAACCGCCTTCGCCGGCGGCTTCGGCATTCGCGCCGATCTGCGCCAGGTGAGGACGGCGGGCGCGATGGCCGATGCGCAGGTTCTGTTCAGCGAAACCCCGAGCCGCTTCCTGGTCAGCGTCAACCCCGATGATCGCGACCGATTTGAAGGTCTGTTCGCGGATCTTGATGTGTCGCTGATCGGTGAGGTCATTGCCGAGCCGGTGCTGGAACTGACCGGATTAGAGGGGCAAGCCCTGGTGCGCGCTGGCCTGGATGAACTCAAGGCGGCCTGGCAGGCGCCTTTGAAGGAGATGTAGAGATGCCCAAGAAAGTACGCGCTGTCGTCATTGCCGGCAACGGCACCAATTGTGAGCGCGAGGTCGCGGCGGCCTGCCGCCTGGCCGGCAGCGACGTGGCCGATGTCGTGCATATCGCCGAACTCCTGGCCGGTCGCGCCAGCCTTGACGATTACCATTTTCTCAATCTGGCCGGCGGTTTTCTCGACGGCGATGACCTGGGCAGCGCCAAAGCCGGCGCCAACCGCCTGCGGCATGCCCGCATCCAGGGCAGCGAGGAGCATCTGAGCGATCAGTTGCGTCGCTTCATCAGCGACGGCAAGCTGATCATGGGCGTGTGCAACGGCTTTCAGTTGATGATCAAGATGGGGCTGCTGCCCGCCCTCGACGGTGACTACCAAACCCAGAGCGCCACCCTGACCTTCAACGACGGCGGGCGCTTCGAGGATCGCTGGGCCTACCTCAAGATCGATCCCTATTCTCCTTGCGTGTTCACCCAGGGCATCAACGGCGTGTATCTGCCGGTGCGTCACGGCGAGGGCAAGTTCGTGCCGGCTTCCGACGCTGTTCTGCAGGAGATTGAAAGCCGCCATTTGGCCGTCATGCGCTATTCCGACGCCAATTACCATCGCACCGCCCTCGATTATCCCGCGAATCCCAACGGTTCGTTGGCGGGCATCGCCGGGATTTGCGATGAAACCGGACGGCTCTTCGGCCTCATGCCGCATCCCGAAGCCTACGTGCATCGCACCCATCATCCTCGCTGGACCCGTGAGCCCGGATTGCCCGAGGAGGGCATGGGCCTGTGGCTGTTCCAGAATGCGGTGCGCTTCGTGCGGGACAACCTTTTATGACCGCCTCGGTATCTTTTCCGGATGCACCTGTGCTAGACTGTGCGCCATCCGGAGATGAGCTCTGGAAACCTTAAAACCTCACAAAAACAGGGACATATCTCGGCATGTTTGATAAGTTGCATGAAGAGTGCGGCGTATTCGGCATCTTCGGTCATCCGGAAGCCTCCAATCTCAGCTACCTGGGACTCTATGCCCTGCAGCATCGTGGCCAGGAAAGCTGCGGCATCGTCGCCTCGGACGGCACCCGCCTGCGTGCCCATCGCGGCATGGGGCTGGTTGCCGATGTCTTCAAGGACGAGGAAATCTTCAATCGCCTCTCGGGGCGCAGCGCCATCGGCCATGTACGCTATTCCACCGCCGGCGGCAGCGACATCAAGAACGTGCAGCCCATCATGGTGGATTACCTGCGCGGCAGCATCGCCGTGGCTCACAACGGCAACCTGGTCAACGCCCAGGAGATTCGCAACGAGCTGGAACTGGCCGGCTCGATCTTTTCCACCACCTCCGACACCGAGGTTATCGTTCATTTGCTCGCCCGCGCGCAGGCCGATTCCCTGCCGGATCGTATCGGGCAGGTGCTGCAGGACGTGCGCGGCGCCTACAGCCTGGTGTTTCTGACCGAAACGCGCATGGTGGCGGTGCGCGACCCCAACGGTTTCCGGCCCCTGGTGCTGGGGCGCCTGGACGGGGCCTACGTGGTGGCGTCCGAATCCTGCGCCTTCGATCTCATCGAGGCGGAATTTATTCGCGAAATCGAGCCCGGCGAGATGGTGCTCATCGACAAGGAGGGGATGAAGAGCTACCAACCCTTCGGCAAGGCCAATCCCACCCCGTGCATTTTCGAGCACATTTACTTCGCCCGTCCCGACAGCGTGGTGTTTGGCCGCCAAGTCTATGGCGTGCGTAAGGAATTCGGTCGCATGCTGGCCCGCGAGCATGCCGTGGACGCCGATGTGGTGATTCCCATCCCCGACTCCGGCGTGCCCGCGGCCATCGGCTACGCCGAGGAATCGGGCATTCCCTTTCAGCTTGGCCTGATCCGCAACCATTACGTCGGACGCACCTTTATCGAGCCGCAGCAGTCCATCCGCCATTTCGGCGTCAAGATCAAGCTCAACCCGGTGCGCGAGGTCATCGAAGGCAAGCGCGTGGTGGTGATCGATGATTCCATCGTGCGCGGCACCACCGCGCGCAAGATCATCAAGATGATCCGCGCCGCCGGCGCCAAGGAAATTCATGTGCGCATTTCCAGCCCGCCGACCAGCTTTCCCTGCTACTACGGTATCGACACCCCGACGCGCAAGGAGCTGATTTCCTCCTCCCACACCATCGAGGAAATCAACCGCTACATCACCTCGGACACCCTGGGCTACCTCTCCCGCGAAGGCATGCGCGAGGCCGCCGGTCTACCGGGCAGCAAGGGGGGGCATTTCTGCGATGCCTGCTTCAGCGGTTTCTACCCGGTGAAATTTCCGCGCCTCAAGGCCGACAGCCAGTTGGGATTGTTTTAAGCCAAACCGTTGGACGCGGATGAACGCGGAAAAGGCGGGATCAGGGCGGATTTTCACTTAAGGTCAATCCGCGGTTATCCTGAAAATCCGCGTCCCAATGATTTTGATTTTTTCAACAGGAGGATTTTTCATGACACAGGAAGAACGCAACGAACTTGTTCAAATCATTCGCGAACTCTCCTACGAGCAGCGTGAAGTGACCCTGGCCTCGGGGCGCAAGAGCAATTTTTATTTTGACGGCAAGCAGACCACGCTGCACGCGCGCGGCGGACTGCTGGTGGGCAAGGCCTTCTGGCAGGAGGTCAAGCAGTTTGAAGGGCCGATTCACGGTGTGGGCGGCTTGACCTTGGGCGCCGACCCCATCGCCACGGCGACCTCCATCGCCGCCCGCCTGGAAGGGCAGAGCGTGCATGCTTTCATCATCCGCAAGGAGCCCAAGGGCCACGGCACCGGCCAGTGGCTCGAAGGGCGAAAAAACCTGCCGCCCGGTTCGCGCGTGGTGATCGTGGAAGATGTCACCACTACCGGCGGTTCGTCCATGAAAGCCGTGGAACGCGCCCAGGAAGAGGGCCTTGAAGTGGTCGGGATCGTGACGTTGGTGGATCGCGAGGAGGGCGCCCGCGAAAACATCGAGGGCGCCGGGCAAAAGCTGCGCGCCGTCCTCACCCGCACGCAGGTGGTGGGGTAGATTTTTACCAAGGACAAATGACCAAGGACCAATGACAAAAGGCTGCCCCAACAGGGCGGCCTTTTCATTCTTCCTCAGGAATCTTGAACACTTCCAGCACCCCCGGCAGGCTGCGGAGTTCCTGGCGATCGATCGTCTGGGTTTCGCCGATGACGCCGATAATCGTGCGGTTGGCGCCGGTGGACTGGTGGAAATCAAAATCGCGCTCGACCAGATACTGCTTCACCCCACGCATGTCCGTCTCGCCGGCGGATCTCTTCATGACAATCAGCATTCTCAGATCCCTTTCGTTCTGATGCGCTCCAGGCTGCGCGACTCGTCGATGACGCGCTCGAACAGCCGCACGATGGCGCCGTCGTCGAGGGGGCCGGGATTGGCCGCCTTCATCCGCTCAAAAATCTTCTTTTCCCGCTCGGGATCGTAGACCGGCAAACCGTGCTTTTTTTTGTGGTGGCCGATTTCCAGGGCGAGTTGCGCTCGCTGATTGAAAATTTTCAGCAACCTGTCATCGAGATCGTCAATCTGCTTGCGAATGTCGCTGATATCCATGGCTTGCTCCCGTGCGATGCCGCTAGGCTCAATAGGTTTTGCGGATCACCGTGTCTTTTTTCCAGTGAATGTCGTCGGTCTGCGGAAAATCGATGGTGTAGTGCAGACCGCGACTTTCCTTGCGCTCCAGGGCACAGCGGATGATGAGTTCGGCGACGGTGGCGATGTTGCGCAATTCGATGAGATCGGAGGTGATGAAGAAATCCCAGTAATAGTCGGCGATTTCTTCCTGAATCATCTGAATTCGGCGATGGGCGCGCACCAGGCGCTTGGTGGAGCGCACGATGCCGACATAATTCCACATGGACAGGCGAATTTCATCCCAGTTGTGGGCGACCACCACCTCTTCGTCGCTGTTGCGCGCCGAGCCGCTATCCCAGGCGGCAATGGGAGGGAAGGGGACGGCCGGCTCGGTGAGCCGTTCCAGGCAGACCTTGGCGCAGCGTTCGGCGTAGACCACGCCTTCGAGAAGACTGTTGCTGGCTAGGCGATTGGCACCGTGGAGACCCGTGCAGGCCACTTCGCCGATGGCGAAGAGGTTGACGATGCAGGTTTCGCCCCAGGTGTCGGTCTGCACGCCACCGCACAGATAATGCGCGGCCGGCACCACCGGGATAGGCTCGGTGGTCATGTCGATGCCGTAGGAGAGGCAGGTCTCGGAAATGTTGGGGAAGTGGCCGCGGATGAATTCAGCACCCTTGTGGGTGATGTCGAGAAACACGCAGTCATCGCCATGGACCTTCATTTCATTGTCGATGGCGCGCGCCACGATGTCGCGCGGCGCCAGATCCTTCAGGGGATGATAGTTCTCCATGAAGGCGGTGCCGTCCTTGCGCCGCAGGATCGCGCCCTCGCCGCGCACCGCCTCGGAAATGAGGAACGACTTGGCATGGGGATGATAAAGCGTGGTGGGGTGAAACTGCATGAATTCCATGTTGGCGATGGCCGCGCCCGCCCGGTAGGCCATGGCCAGTCCGTCGCCGGTGGCCACGTCGGGATTGCAAGTGTAGCGGTAAACCTTGCCGCAGCCGCCGGTGGCGAGAATTGTGAAACGGGCACCAAAGGTCAGAACTTCGTTGTTGGCGATGTCCAGAATATAGGCGCCCAGGCAGCGGTTGGGATTCATCCGGCGGTGCAGGGCCTTGGCCTCGGTGATGAGATCGACGGCGATATGGTTCTCGAAAATTTGGATGTTGGGGTGTTGCCGAACGGCTTCGATGAGGGCCCGTTCGATTTCGCGGCCCGTCACATCCTGCACGTGGAAGATGCGCCGTTCGCTGTGGCCGCCCTCGCGGTGCAGGTCATAGCTCTGGTCGGCCTTGCGGGTGAATTCCACGCCCCAGTCGATGAGATTTTGAATGGCCTGGGGCCCCCCTTCGATGACCATGCGCACCACTTCGGGATGGGACAGTTGGGCGCCGGCCACCATGGTGTCCTCGATGTGCTTGGCAAAGGAGTCTTCCGGGGCAAAGACCGAGGCGATTCCGCCCTGGGCCATGTTGGTGGCCGAATCGGCGAGTTCACGCTTGGTAACCAGGGCGACTCGGCCATGCTCCGCGACCTTGAGCGCAAAGGACAGGCCGGCGATGCCGCTGCCGATGATCAAAAAATCCGAAGTGATCTTCATTGGGAAAGTCTCCCACGCAAGGACGAATGAAAGGAGTGGATGGTCGGGCGCGAATCCTGCAAGAAAAAACACCTCAGGTCGGCGATTGTCCGTTGCGAAAGTCCTGGCGGACGGGAGGTCGAAAGAGGCAACGCGCCATTATGAAAAGCGGCAAGAGACCTTGTCAAGTTTTTTGACGTAGCTAAAGTCATTGAAATTTTAGTTACTTTCAGATACAGTGACGAACTTCGAGGTTTTTCTCTCATGAAGAAGGCAAGCTCTTCCTATCTTTTCCTGCCGATATTCTTAACCCTGCTGCTGGTGCCGGTGCAGGGCAGGGCTGACATTTATCGTTATATCGATGCCAACGGCGTCGTGCATTTCACCAATGTTCCGACCCAATCCAACTATAGGTTTTTCCGCAAGGAAAACATGGAGCATGTGGGCGTCAAGGATATCGTGCGCCGTTACGCCGCGCTTTTTGACTTGGAAGAGGCCTTGGTGCATGCAGTGATCCGCGCCGAGAGCAATTTTAACCCCAAGGTCGTCTCGCGCAAGGGCGCGGTAGGTTTGATGCAGCTCATGCCCGATACGGCGCGGTACCTGGATGTCGGGAATCTGACCGATCCCGAGGAAAACATCCGCGGCGGCACCCAGTATCTGCGCATGATGCTCGACGAGTTCAACGGCGACCTGGAGTTGGCCTTGGCCGCCTACAACGCCGGCCCCAACAATGTGCGCCGCTATGGCGGCATTCCTCCCTTTGAAGAAACCCGCACCTACGTTACCCGCGTCAAGCAATACCTCAGTCAGTATCGCTGAGCCCGGTTTATTCGGAACGCAAGCAGGGGAGCCGGCCGCCTTGCTCCTGCCCCAAAGGGTAAAACCCATAACGTCGCATAAGATATATTATGTAAACTTTTTGATTGCGAAAATTGATGAGGGCAAGCAGGTGCGTCAGCCGATGCTGGCGAGTTCGAGGCGACTGCCCCAGCGGTCTAGGAGCGCCTGACGGGTTTCGGCGTATTGGGTTGCGGTGAGAAATGCGGGATCCTGCGCCAGGCGGAAGGCTTCCGTGCGAGCCAGTTCCAGGATGCGGCCGTCGCGCAGGAGATTGGCGACGCGAAAATCCGGCAGGCCGGCCTGCCGAGTGCCGAGGAATTCCCCCGGGCCGCGGATTTCGAGATCGGCCTCGGCGATGCGGAATCCATCGTTGGTTTCAGCCATGACCTCCAGCCGCCGTCGGCCATCCTCGCTGCAACGAATCGACTGCATCAGCAGACAATAACTCTGCTGGGCGCCGCGACCCACCCGGCCGCGCAACTGATGCAGTTGGGCCAGACCGAAGCGCTCGGCATGCTCCACCATCATGACGCTGGCGTTGGGAACATCGATACCCACTTCGATGACCGTGGTGGCGACCAGAAGATCGATCTCGCGGTTTTTGAAGGCGGTCATGACCGCCTCCTTTTCCTGGGGCTTGAGGCGTCCATGCAGCAGGCCGAGGCGGCGATCGGGAAAGATATCCTTGCGCAAGCTTTCCATGGCGGCTGTCGCCGCCAACAGATCGCTTTTTTCCGACTCTTCCACCAAGGGATAGACGAGATAGGCCTGCCTGCCCTGCTCCAGCTCTTTTCTAATGAGACGATAACCTTCTTGCCGGCGGTTCTCCGGGAGCACCCGGGTCTGGATGGGCGTGCGTCCGGGCGGCAGCTCGTCGATGACCGACAGGGCAAGGTCTCCGTACAGCGTGAGAGACAGGGTGCGGGGAATGGGTGTCGCCGTCATGACCAGAATATCGGGGTTTTCGCCCTTATGGCGCAGCAAGCCGCGCTGGAGCACGCCGAAGCGGTGCTGCTCGTCGATGATGCCGAGCCCCAGGCGCTTGAATTCCACGCCCTCCTGGAGCACCGCGTGGGTACCGACCACCAGATCCGCCTCCCCTGCCTTGATCCGGGCTTGGGCCTCGGCCTTGTCCTTGGCGCTGAGTGAACCCGACAGCAGCAGGGCGCGCAACCCAAGTTTGTCCAACCACCCGTGAAATTGCAGAAAGTGTTGCTCGGCAAGAATTTCCGTGGGGGCGATGACCGCGACCTGGGTCTGATTTTCAATGGCGATGAGCGCCGCCATGAGGGCAACGATGGTCTTGCCGCTGCCGACATCGCCCTGCACCAGGCGGTTCATGGGATGGGGCGCCATCATGTCCGCCTTGATTTCTCCGAGAACCCGGCGCTGGGCGTCGGTCAGGCGATAGGGCAGCATCCCCGCCAGGGGACGGGTGTATTTATGGGTGACGGCAAAGGCGATGCCTGGTTCGAGAACCACGCCCCGGCGCTTGAGGGCCAGTCCCAATTCGAGGAAAAAGAACTCATCATAGACCAGCGCGGAACGGGGACGGCTCGCTCCACCGTCCAGATCGAAATCCGGCCCTGGATGTTCCGGCCAATGACAGTCGCGCAGGGCTTCGGCCAGGGGCGGGAACTGATGCTTGCGCAGAATATCGGCGGGGACGGGCGATACGGCGCTGGGCGCGAATTCGTCGATGATTTGCTTGAAAATCTTGCGGGCGACTTTTTGCGACAGGCCTTCGGTGAGAGGATAGACCGGCAGGATGCGGCCAAAACTCAGAGGGTCCTCGGCCACGACCTGTTCCAGGGTCTTGTCGCCGAGCAGTTCCGCATCGGGGTGGTGAATTTCTCGCACCGCGCCGAAGCGCTTGACTTCACCGGTGAACACGGCGCGCGCGCCGATGGGAAAGCGTTTTTTCAGCCATTCCTTGCGGTAATGAAACCACTTGAGGGACACCTGACCGCTGCCGTCGCCGACCACGACTTCATAGAGTCGCTTGCGGGTTCGAGAGGTCAGGGTCTCACCGCTGGCCAGGACCTCGCCGACGAAGACTTCCTGGCGGCCGTCGCGCAACTGGGCGATGCGGCGCATCTCGCGGCGATCCTCATAGCGATGGGGCAGATGGTAAAGGGCGTCTTCGACGGTCTTGAGGCCGGCTTTTTCGAGGATTTGCAACAAGCGCGGTCCCACTCCCCTGATGTGCGTCAGGGGAGTGGCAAGCAGTTGCCGACTGCGTTGGTAGGTCGGGGTTGGGGGCATCTGCCCTCCCCTTTACTGAGGCGAGGCGCCTTCGAAGATGGCGTTGAGGTCGCGCAGCAGGTCATCGATGCTGATGCCGTGCGCCATGGCCCCCTGCTCCAACCTTTCGTTCATGGCACCCATGCAGCCGACGCAGCCCATGTTGTAGCGGCCGAGAACCTTGGCGACATCGGGATGCATCTTGAGGATTTGGAAAAAGGTCATGTCCTTGGTGATGGTCTGGCTCATGTCGACTCCGTAAAATAAGTTTATTCAAGCCTTGGATAGTACCCCAAGACGGGGGGCGAAACCAAGGAACTTTACAGCCCAAAACGAAAAAAGGCCCAAGAATCGGGCCTGGTGAATCCGTTTGACAAAAAAGCCGGCTCTTATTCGTACTTGATGTCGATGATTTCGTAGGTCTTGAGGCCCGAGGGAATTTTCACGGTCACTTCCTCGTCGAGCTTGTGACCGATCAAGGCCTTGCCCACCGGCGAGGTCACGGAAATCTTGCCGAATTTGAGATCGGCCTCGTCCTCACCGACGATCTGATAGGTCACTTCGTTGCCCGAATCCACGTCGAAGAGCGTTACCCGCGCGCCGAACACCACCTTGTCCGTGTCCAGCTCCGCCGGGTTGATCACTTGGGCGCGCGAGAGCTTGTCGTTGATTTCCTGAATGCGCCCTTCGATAAAGGCCTGGCGCTCCTTGGCGGCATCGTACTCGGCATTCTCCGACAGATCGCCGTGGCCGCGCGCCTCGGCAATGTCCTGCACGACCTTGGGGCGGTCCTCCCGAATGAGTTTCTTCAGTTCCTCTTGAAGGCGCTGATAACCTTCACGGGTCATGGGGATGCTTTGCGTCATGAAAACCGTTTCCTTCTCGTTGGACAAAAGCTAAGGGCGGGGGTTGACCCCGCCCGTATCAAGCAAGACTGCTGTTGAGTGCTCAAAATCTCTACAAGGCGGGATAATACTCTTGCAGCGGCTTAACGTCAAGACTTTCTCTTTGCATGGCGACAATTCCGTCCACGGCTGCGCGCATTCCCGCCACGGTGGTGAAGTAGGCGACATTGTACATCAGCGTGGTGCGCCGAATGGAAAAGGAATCGGCGACCGACTCGGGACCGAAGGTGGTGTTGAATACCAGGTCGATCTGATGGCTCTTGATGGCGTCGACGATGTGGGGACGGCCGTCCTTGACTTTGTTGATGACATCGACGGCCACGCCTTTTTCCTTGAGGAAGGACGCCGTGCCGCTGGTGGCGACGATCTTGAAGCCGGCCGCGGCGATCTTGCGCGCCGGTTCGAGGATGTGTTTTTTGTCACGATCCTTGACGCTGATGAACACCGTGCCCTTGAGGGGCAGCCTGACGTTGGCGCCGAGCTGGGCCTTGGCGAAGGCATGGGCGAAATCCATGTCGATGCCCATGACTTCGCCGGTGGATTTCATCTCCGGACCGAGCAGCGTATCCACGCCGGGGAATTTAACGAAGGGGAACACCGCCTCCTTGACCGAGACGTGGGCCGGCACTTCGTAGCCGAACACACCCAGATCCTGCAACGTCTTACCCGCCATGAGGCGCGCGGCGATCTGCGCCAGGGGGCGTCCCGTGGCCTTGGACACGAAGGGCACGGTACGGCTGGCGCGGGGATTGACTTCGAGCAGGTAGACCACGTCGTCCTTGATGGCGAACTGAATGTTCATCAGTCCCACCACTTTGAGTTCCAGGGCCAGGGCCACGGTCTGGCGCTTGATCTCTTCGATCAGCGGCTCATCGAGGGAATAAGGCGGCAGGGCGCAGGCCGAGTCGCCAGAGTGAATGCCGGCTTCCTCGATATGCTCCATGATGCCGCCGATGACCACCTCGTTGCCGTCGCACAGGGCGTCGACATCCACCTCGATGGCTTCATCGAGAAATTTGTCGATGAGGATGGGATGCTCGGGCGAGGCCTGCACGGCGCGGGTCATGTAGCGACGCAGCTGCTCGATGGTGTAGACGATCTCCATGGCGCGGCCGCCCAGGACATAGGAGGGCCGCACCACCACCGGATAACCGATGCGCTCCGCCACTTTTTCCGCCTCCTCGGTGGAACGGGCGGTGCCATTTTCCGGCTGCTTGAGATCAAGCTTGTGCAGCAGCGCCTGAAAGCGCTCGCGGTCCTCTGCGCGGTCGATGGCGTCGGGACTGGTGCCGATGATGGGCACGCCGGCCTGCTCCAGGGCCACGGCCAGTTTCAGCGGCGTCTGCCCGCCGAACTGCACGATCACCCCCTCGGGCTTTTCCACCGCGACGATTTCCAGCACATCCTCCAGGGTCAGAGGCTCGAAATAGAGGCGATCCGAGGTATCGTAGTCCGTGGAAACGGTTTCCGGGTTGCAGTTGACCATGATGGTCTCAAAGCCGTCCTGGCCCAGGGCGAAGACGCCGTGCACGCAGCAGTAATCGAATTCGATGCCCTGCCCGATGCGGTTGGGGCCGCCGCCGAGAATCATGATCTTGCGCCGCTCGCTGGGTGCCGCCTCGCATTCCTGCTCGTAGGTCGAGTAGAGATAGGGCGTGTAGGCCTCGAATTCGGCGGCGCAAGTGTCGACCCGCTTGTACACCGGATGGATGGCGAGTTTGATGCGAAACTGGCGCACATCGGCCTCGGTGATGCCCCAGAGCACGGCCAGGCGCTTGTCGGAAAAACCGTATTGCTTGGCCTGCAGCAACAGCTCACGGAAGGCGTCGCCGCCGCGGGAAACGAGGGGCGCCTTGTCGCGCAAGTCGCGTTCCATGTCGATGATCTGACGAATGTTGTTGAGAAACCAGGGGTCGATGTAGCACAGCGCATGGATTTCCTCGATGCTCATCCCGGCGCGCAGGGCATCGCCGAGATACCACAGCCGCTCCCAGTTGGGCACCTGTAGCTTGCCGCGCAGCAGGGTCCATTCGTCATCGGAAAGGCCGCGACGCTCATCCTCGGGTCCGGCGAACAGGCGGCTTTCAAATCCCGCCGAGCCGATTTCCAGGGAGCGCATGGCTTTCTGCAGGCTCTCCTTGAAGGTGCGGCCGATGGCCATCACCTCGCCGACCGATTTCATCTGGGTAGTCAGGGTGGCGTTGGCCTCGGGGAATTTTTCGAAGGTGAAACGCGGCACCTTGGTGACCACGTAGTCGATGGTCGGCTCGAAGGAGGCGAAGGTCTCGCGGGTGATGTCGTTGGGAATTTCGTCCAGGGTGTAGCCGACCGCCAGCTTGGCGGCGATCTTGGCGATGGGAAAGCCGGTGGCCTTGGACGCCAGCGCCGAGGAGCGCGACACGCGCGGATTCATCTCGATGACGACCATGCGCCCGTTGGCCGGATTGATGCCGAACTGGATGTTGGAACCGCCGGTTTCCACGCCGATTTCACGGATGATGCGGATCGAGGCGTCGCGCAGCAGCTGGTATTCCTTGTCCGTCAGGGTCTGCGCCGGGGCGACGGTGATGGAGTCGCCGGTATGCACGCCCATGGGATCGAGGTTTTCGATGGAACAGATGATCACCACGTTGTCGGCGAGGTCGCGCATGACCTCGAGTTCATATTCCTTCCAGCCGATGACCGATTCCTCGACCAGCACCTCATCCGTGGGCGAGGCGTCGATCCCGGCCATGACCATCTCTTCATATTCCTCGCGGTTGTAGGCGATGCCGCCGCCCGTGCCGCCGAGGGTGAAGGAGGGACGGATGATGGCGGGAAAGCCGACATGCTCGATGATCTCCATGGCCTCTTGGTAATTGTGCGCGAGGCCTGAGCGGGGCACCTCGATGCCGATCTTCTCCATGGCCTGCTTGAACAGGGTGCGATCCTCGGCTTTTTCGATGGCCGGCAGCTTGGCGCCGATTAGTTCCACGCCGAATTGGTCGAGCACTCCTTTTTTCGCCACCGCCACGGCGGTATTCAGCGCGGTCTGCCCGCCCAGGGTGGGCAACACGGCGTCGGGACGCTCCTTTTCGATGATGCGCGCCAGGGTCTCCGGGTTGACCGGCTCGACATAGGTGCGATCGGCGAAATTGGGATCGGTCATGATGGTGGCCGGGTTGGAATTGAGCAGAACCACCTCATAACCCTCTTCCTTGAGCGCCTTGCACGCCTGGGTGCCGGAATAGTCGAACTCGCAGGCCTGGCCGATGACGATGGGACCGGCGCCGATAATGAGGATTTTCTTGATATCCGTGCGTTTTGGCATGTTAGTTTTTTCCTTCTTCGGCTTTTGCCCTGTCCATCATGCGCGTGAACTTCTCGAACAGATAGGCGGCATCGTGGGGCCCGGGCGAGGCCTCGGGATGATACTGCACGGAGAAGGCCGGCAGCAGCTTGTGCTCCAGGCCCTCCACCGTGTTGTCGTTGAGGTTGGTGTGGGTCTGGATGGCATCATCTTGAAGAGACGCGGCATCCACGGCGAAGCCATGGTTCTGCGCGGTGATCTCCACGCGCCCGTCGTCGCCGCGCTGCACCGGCTGGTTGCCGCCGCGATGGCCGAACTTGAGCTTGTAGGTTTTACCGCCCAGGGCCAGGGACAGCAGCTGATGGCCGAGGCAGATGCCGAACACCGGCTTTTTCCCCAGGATCTTGCGGATGTTCTCCTGGGCATAGACGATGGGTTCGGGATCGCCGGGGCCGTTGCTGAGAAACACCCCGTCGGGATTCATGGCCAGCACCTTTTCCGCCGGAGTGTCGGCGGGCACCACCGTCACGTCGCAGCCCGAGGCCACCAGCTTGCGCAGGATGTTGCGCTTGATGCCGAAGTCATAGGCCACCACCTTGTAGCGCGGTGCCTGTTCGGCGCTCAGGTAGCCTTCGCCGAGGCGCCAGGGACCTTCGCTCCAGTGATAGGGCTGGTCGCAGGTCACTTCGCGCACCAGGTCGCGCCCGACGATGGACGGCGCCTGGCGCGCCTTTTCCACCAGGCGCGCCGGGTCGAGATCGACGGAGCTGATGATGCCGGTCTGCGCGCCCTTATCGCGGATATGCCGCACCAGGGCGCGGGTGTCGATGCCCTGGATGCCGACCACGCCGTTTTCCTTGAGATAGGCATCGAGGCTCATGCGCGAGCGCCAGTTGCTCGGGAATTCGCAGGCTTCCTTGACAATGAAGCCGGCCAGGAAGGGGCGCGAGGATTCCACGTCTTCCAGGTTGATGCCATAGTTGCCGATCTGCGGATAAGTCATGGCGACAATCTCGCCGCGATAGGACGGATCGGTGAGAATTTCCTGATACCCGGTCATGCTGGTGTTGAACACCACTTCGCCGGTGACCTCACCACTTGCACCGAATGCCCGGCCGTGAAACACCCTGCCGTCGGCCAGGGCCAGAATGGCTTTCATGCTCTGCGGACTCCTTGTTAGCGTTGATAGCTGATGCGCCCGGCGACGAGGGTGTGGGTGGCGGCGCCAACCATCTTCCAGCCGTCGAAAGGCGTGTTCTTGCTCTTGGATACGAGTTTCTGGGCCTCCACCGTCCATTTGAGCTCCGGGTCGATGACCGTGACGTCGGCCACGCGGCCAACTTCCAGGGTGCCGCTCTCCAGGCCAAGGATCCGGGCCGGATTGATGGTGAGCTTGGCGATGGCGTCGCAGAGTGACAGCACGCCGTCGGCCACCAGGCGCAGGGTCAGGGGCAGAGCCGTTTCCAGACCGACGATGCCGTTGAAGGCGATGTTGAACTCGACGTTTTTCTCGTCGATGTGGTGCGGCGCATGATCCGTGGCAATGGCGTCGATGGTACCGTCGGCCAGGCCGGCGCGGATGGCGGCCACGTCCTCGGCCGAGCGCAGGGGCGGATTCATCTTGGCGTTGGTGTTGTAGCCGCGCACCGCCTCGTCGGTCAGGGTGAAGTGATGAGGCGCCGCCTCGCAGGTCACGCGCACGCCGCGTTTTTTCGCGGCACGGATGATTTCCACCGCCGCGCCGCAGGAGACGTGAGCCACATGCAGATGCCCGCCGGTAAACTCGGCCAGCATCACATCGCGGGCGATGGGGGCCGCTTCCGCCACCCAAGGAATGCCCTTGAGCCCCAGTTCGGTGGCGACGAAGCCCTCGTTCATCACCCCCTGCCCCACCAGATCGAGATCTTCCGCATGAGCGATGATGGGCACGCCGAAGGGCCGCGAATATTCCAGGGCGCGGCGCATGAGCTCGCCGCTGGCGACGGGATGGCCGTCGTCGGAAAAGCCGACGCAGCCCGCTTCCTTCATGTCGCCCATCTCCGCGAGAGCCTCGCCCTTGCTGCCCTGGGTGATGGAGCCCACCGGCAGCACGTGGCAGAAGCCCTCGGCGGCGGCCTTGGCGAGGATATAGCGGGTGACGCTCTTGCTGTCGTTGACCGGCTTGGTGTTGGGCATGCAGGCCACGGCGGTAAAGCCCCCGGCAACCGCCGCGCGGGTGCCGCTGACGATGTCTTCCTTGTACTCCTGGCCGGGATCACGCAGATGAACGTGCAGATCGATCAATCCCGGCGTCACCAGCTTGCCGCGCGCGTCGATAACCTGGGCCCCCTCGGCCTGGAGGTTTTTGCCCAGATGGCTGATGCGGCCGTTGTCGATGAGCAGATCCAGTTGGTCGTCAATGCCGTGGGTCGGGTCAAGCACTCTGCCGCCAGAGATAAGAATTTTCATGGATAGGGTCTCCTAGGGATTGAATAGGTTTACTGCGCCTGCTCGCCGCCCAGCACCAGGTACAGCAGGGCCATGCGCACCGCCACGCCGTTTTCCACCTGATCGAGAATCACGCTCTGCGCACCGTCGGCCACGTAGCTGGAGAGTTCCACGCCGCGATTGACGGGACCGGGGTGCATGACCAGGGCATCGGGCGCCGCAAGCTTGAGGTTTTCCGTGTTGAGCCCGTAAAACTTGGCGTATTCGCGCAGAGTCGGCAGCAGCGTCTTGCCCTGGCGCTCCAGCTGGATGCGCAGCATCATCACCACGTCCGCTCCGGCGATGGCTTCGCGCATGTCGTTAAATACCTTGGCGCCCATGCGCTCGATACCCGGCGGGACCATGGTGCCGGGCCCGGCGAGGCGCACTTCGGCGCCCATGCGCGTGAGGCCGTAAAGGTTGGAGCGCGCCACACGGCTATGGGTGATGTCGCCAACGATGGCCACTTTAAGGCCTTCAAGGCGCCCCTTGTGCTGGCGGATGGTAAGCATGTCGAGGAGCGCCTGGCTGGGATGCTCGTGGGCGCCGTCGCCCGCGTTGATAATGGAGCAGTCGACGCGCTCGGCCAGATAGTGGCAGGCGCCCGAGGCGGCGTGACGCATGACGATGATGTCGGGCTTCATCGCCTCGATGTTTTTCGCCGTATCCTCCAAGGTTTCGCCCTTGACCACCGAGGAGGACGAGGCGGTGATGTTGATGGTGTCGGCAGAGAGGCGCTTGCCGGCGATTTCAAAGGAGGTGCGGGTGCGGGTGCTGGCCTCGAAGAACAGGTTGACGATGGTTTTGCCGCGCAGGGTCGGCACCTTCTTGATGTCGCGGCTGTTGATCTCCTTGAAGCTGTCCGCCGTGTCGAGAATAAAGCGGATGTCGTCGGCCGAGAGTTGTTCGATGCCCAGGATGTGCTTGTGCCGGAAATTCATGGTTTCCTCCGCGGAAAAGAACTATTTCTTGACCAGTCGTACTTCGACCGGCTGATTTTTGTCGTTGAATTCCGTCTCGATCAGCTCATCCCGCGAGGTCGGCACGTTGCGCCCGACAAAATCGGGGCGGATCGGCAATTCACGATGGCCGCGGTCGACGAGCACCGCCAGCTGGATGCTCTTGGGCCGGCCCAGATCCATGAGCGAATCCATGGCGGCGCGAATGGTGCGGCCGGTGTAGAGCACGTCATCCACCAGCACCACATTCTTGCCGTCCAGGGGAAAGGGAATGTCGGTCTTGCCGATGGTCAGGTCAAAGCGGCTGCCGATATCGTCGCGATACATGGTGATGTCGAGAATGCCCAGGGGAATCTTCTCTCCCTCGATCTGGGCGATGCGCTCCTGCAGCATGGCGGCCAGATGATCGCCGCCGGTGCGGATGCCGATCAGCACCACGTCGCCGATGCCCTTGTTGCGCTCGAGGATTTCGTGGGCGATGCGGGTCAGGGCGCGGTTGACCCCGGCCTGATCCAGAATGATGGTTGCGGCTTTGGCCATGTGATCCCCCTGTCAGAAGTGGTAAGGCTGAACGGCAGGCTGCGGGCACAAAAAAAGGCACCGCGAGGCGTGCAAGCGCCAGGGTACCCGGACAGACAATGTCTGATGATTTTTGATCATTGTGGGTCACCCTTGTTAATCTCTCGGATTAACTTAAAAGGAGACAGTCGGTAAATTCCGGGCACCCTATCAGGGGACGGGGTGCCCTGTCAACACAAAATCTAGGGGTCTTGCAAAGGCTCAGCGGATCAGGCGGCCGATACGGCTGAAACGCGGGAAACTTTCCTCGGCGTCCCAGGACCAGTACTTGATGAAGGCCAGCCCCTTGATGTTTTCTTCCGGTACAAAACCCCAGAAGCGGCTGTCGTAGGAATAGTCTCGGTTGTCGCCCATGGTGAAATAGTGGCCGGCCGGCACGGTGATCGGCCCGAAATAGTCCCGGCTGCCGCGCTCGGGGGGCGTGAGGGTCGAATCCTTGTGGATTTCCTCGGCCAGCCGGTAGGGTGCGCCGTTCACGTAGAGCGTCTTGGCGCGCACCTCGATGACATCGCCGGGCAGACCGACGATGCGCTTGATGAAATCCTTGCGCTGGAAATAGGACTTGTCCTTGTCGCCGGGGAATTCAAAGACGATGATGTCGCCGCGTTGCGGACTGCGCAGGGCGAGGAATGAGATGTCGGTGAAGGGAATGCGCGTGCCGTAGATGAACTTGTTGACCAGCAGATGATCCCCCACCAGAAGGGTGTCCTCCATGGAACCCGAAGGGATCTTGAAGGCCTGGACGACGAAGGTGCGGATGATGAGCGCCAGGATCAGGGCGACGATCAGGGCCTCGCCGTATTCGCGGTACCAGGGGCGCTTGCCCGGGGTCATGAGCTTGCCGGTGCTGCCCGGCACGATGGGTTGGTTCATGGGACGGCTACTCTTTCACCTTGAGAATGGCCATGAAAGCCTCCTGGGGCAGCTCGACGTTGCCCACCTGCTTCATGCGCTTCTTGCCCTCTTTCTGCTTTTCCAGCAGCTTGCGCTTGCGGGTGATGTCGCCGCCGTAGCACTTGGCGGTGACGTCCTTGCGCAGCGCCTTGACCGTTTCGCGGGCGATGACCTTGTTGCCGATGGCGGCCTGCAAGGCCACCTCGAACTGCTGGCGGGGAATGAACTCCTTCATCTTGGAGACCAGTTCCTTGCCGCGGAAATAGGCCTTGTCGCGGTGCACGATCAGCGAGAGCGCATCGACGGGCTCGCCGTTGACCAGGATGTTGAGCCGCACCAGGTCGCTCTCGCGATAATCGAGGGGCTCGTAATCCAGGGACGCGTAGCCACGCGTCAGGGTCTTGAGGCGATCGTAGAAATCGAGGACGATCTCGTTGAGGGGCAGCTCATACACCACCACCACGCGGCTGGCGGTGAGATATTTGATCTCGCGCTGCACGCCGCGTTTTTCCTCGCACAGGGCCAGCACCGCGCCGACGTACTCGTTGGGCACGTGGATCTGCGCCAGGATGAAGGGTTCCTCCATATTGGCGATGAGCTGGATTTCCGGCAGCATGTTGGCGCTTTCCACATGCAATTTTTCGCCGCGCACGGTGGTGATGTGATAGACGACGGTGGGCGCGGTGGTGATCAGGTCGACGCCGAACTCGCGCTCCAGGCGCTCCTGGATGATTTCCATGTGCAGCAGGCCGAGAAACCCACAGCGGAAACCGAAACCCAGGGCCAGGGAATTCTCCGGCTCGAAGGAAAAGGACGAATCGTTGAGGCGCAGTTTCTCCAGGGCGTCGCGCAGGATGTCGTACTCGCCGCTGTCGATGGGATAGAGCCCGGAGAACACCATGGGCTTGACCACCTGAAAGCCGGGCAGCGGCGCGGCGGTGGGCCGATCGGCATGGGTCAGGGTGTCGCCGACCTTGGCGTCGTGCACCACCTTGATGCTGGCGATGACGAAGCCGACCTCGCCCGCCGACAGGGAGGGAATCGACACGGGGTGCGGTGCGAAGACGCCGACCTGGGTCACGTCGTAGGTCTTGTTGGTCGCCATCAGGCGAATCTTGTCGCCCTTTTTCAACTGGCCGTCAACGATGCGCACCAGGGTGATGACGCCCTGGTAGGAATCGTACCAACTATCGAAGATCAGCGCCTTGAGGGGTGCCGTGGGATCCCCCTGGGGCGGCGGTACCTTCTGCACGATATGCTCGAGAATCTCGTGGATGCCGATGCCTTCCTTGGCGCTTGCTTCCACCGCGTCGGAGGCGTCGAGGCCGATGATTTCCTCGATTTCCTCCTTGACCCGCTTGGGCTCGGCCGCCGGCAGATCGACCTTGTTGATCACTGGAAAGACTTCGAGATTCTGGTCGATGGCCATGTAGACGTTGGCCAGGGTCTGGGCTTCCACGCCCTGGGAGGCATCCACCACCAGCAGCGCACCTTCGCAGGCTTTGAGGGAGCGGCTCACCTCGTAGGAAAAATCCACGTGACCGGGAGTGTCGATGAGGTTGAGGACATAGTCCTGTCCGTCATCGGCCCGATAGTTGAGACGCACGGCCTGGGCCTTGATGGTGATGCCGCGTTCGCGCTCCAGTTCCATCTTATCGAGAAACTGGTCAGTCTTCTCCCGAGCCGAGAGGGTGCCGGTTTCCTCGAGCAAACGGTCGGCCAGGGTCGACTTGCCGTGATCGATATGGGCGATGATGGAGAAATTACGGATCAGCTTTTGATTCATGAGCCTTCAGGACACATTGGATGTGGGGTCTTGGGACGACAAACCACTAGGATATACAGGAAGGAACGGATTTTGTAAAGAATGTTCGCGCCTAGACCGGCGAGGACAATGCATAGGCCCGCGCCAGGCTGCGGATCAGGATCGTACCAGCCTCGGCGCAGGTTTGAGCGAAAGCCAGGATGCCGTCCTCATGCCCGCCCATGGAAAAGATCCCCAGGCTACGCACGGAACTTTCCCGCCAGAGTCGGGCAACTTCCGCGGCCATGTCCGGGGTTCCGTAGGGCACATCCTCCCTGGTCACGGGCAGGCCGAGACGAGTCGCCTGATGCCAGAGGGGCGGCGAATGCACGTGCATGACGCAGCCCAACTCGGGATCAAGGCCATAAAGCACACCATGGGTCAGGGATTCCGACGAGGGGGCAACCGGCCCCTCGGCCTCGACCCGGTTGTGGTGCGGATCGCACTCGCGGATCAACGCATAATGGGACGCGTCAAGTTCGGGAATCCCCCCCGTCTGGGTGCCGCTGATGATGAACGCCCCCCCCTCCCCGCCCAGGGAACGCGGCGCGCGGCGACTGATGTTGCCGAATCCCAATCCCGCGTAACGCGCCGGATGCTGCCCGATCAGCTCCAGTTGAAAAAGTATTTTGCGCCAGGCGTTGAGTTCCCTGAGGTGCTCCGAATCAAGGGGCACGCCGGGGCGGTAGCGGCAATCAAACTTGATGACCCCTTCGCGCTCGCCTCCCTTGCTCATTCACGCCTCTTCGGAAAAATAGATCGCCCCATGGGGACAGGCAGGAATGCAGATGCCGTCGAAGTCGCATTTGTCCATGTCGATGAACGCCACATCGCCGCGCATGCTGATGGCCCCCTGGGGACAGATGCGGATGCACTCTCCGGAGCCTTTGCATTTCTTGGGATCAACCTGAATTTTCATTTCAAACCCTCTTCGTTGAGATAGATTAGGAAAAAATCAAAAATTTCCCGCGGTGTCCTCGGCGACCAGGGCCAGCTGCTCGGCGTCCCGCAACAACTGCGCGAGAGCCTGCTGCCGCTGGTCGCGCGGCAAAAGCGCCAAGGCGCGGGCTTCGGCATAAAAGCCAGAAAGATCGCCGTTCTGACGCGCCAGAAGCGTCCGAAAGGCGGGAACCAGGGTGTGGTAGGTGCTGATTGAGGCAAAATGAGCATTGTTCAGCGACCGCTTCAGCCAGTGATCGTAGCCGGAAAAGCCGCCCCAGCTTTCCTTGAGGGCGGCGTAGTCCGTTTGAAATGCCCGGAGAACTTCATGCTTTTTTTCCCGCTTGAGCTCTTCGCTCAGGGGCTGGGCATAAATTTCGCCTAGGCGACCGCGAACCTTGAGCAGCAAGCCGATGAATTGTTCCTCCCGCGCCAGACCGGCCAAATAGGCTTCCATTCTCGGCCCCTGCCCCTGAGTTTGCAGCCAGCGCTCCACGCCGACCAGTTCGACGGTCTTGGCGAAGGCCTCGTTGAAGGACGAATCGTTTTTGATGTAGAGCTGCTGGTGGGCCAGTTCATGGAAAATCAGCGCGGCGAGGTAGGTTTCCTCGCGGTTGCAAAAGGTGTTCAGTACCGGGTCGTCGAACCACTTCAGGGTCGAGTAGGCCGGCACCCCATGGACAAAAACGTCATGGCCCGCGGCGCTGAGCCTCTCGGCAAAAGCTTTGGCGGACTCTTCCTTGAAATAGCCGCGATAGGGAACACACCCCGCGACGGGGAAGCACCAGGTGATGGGTTCCAGGGCGAATTCAGGCGTCGCGACGACATTCCAGACCACATAGGGCCGCTCCAAATCAGCGTAGGAGCGATAGCTGGCGTTGTCGGGCAACAACAGCACTTGGCTGGCATAGTCGCGGATTTCCGTGACCAGTTCCAGGCGCCGGCGCAAGTCGGGCGGGGTGTCGGGGTCCGCGACCAGGGTGGGGATGGGGCGGGTCCTCGACATGAGTTGCACATGGCCGCTGACGCATTGGGCGTAATAGCCGACGTCGCCGCAGCCGCCGAGAACCACGGCCAGAACCAGAAGGAAAAGAGAGCGGGCGTATTTCATGCGCAAAAGCTTAACACAGGCGAAAGCCGGCTGAAAAGCCTCAGGCCAGGGGGCGGCCAAGCTTGATCTGCCCGCTCAGGACACGCCCCGCGATGGCGATGAGCTCGATCATGCGGGGGCGAAAAAAAATGAGGACGATGGCGGAAAAATTGGCAAACAGAAAAAGCATGATCAGGCCGTCGCCGAGGATAAACAGCACCAGACCCAGCAGGGCGATGCTTTCGGACAGCCCCAGGGTGAAGATCTGCACGGCCTGATAGAGACGCGCCGCCGGGTGCAGGGATTCAGGCGCCTTTGCCGCCAGGCGCGCTTCGATGCGCAGGATCAGGGGCCAGGGCTTGCCGGCCAGGGTCTGGTGACGGGCCCGCCAGGAGACGGCCACGTTGGCGAGGGCCAAAACCAACAAGCCGGCGCGCATGAAGGGCATCAGCCAGTCTCCCCCCCAGGAGCGGTCCGTCCACAGCGGACCGATCAGATAGCCCAGCAGCAGATAGATGAAGGGTGCCGCCAGCATGAGCCTCCACAGGCTCTTCTGGCTTTGCAGGTTGGCGCTGAGTTGTTCGAGATCCTTTTGCCGAAGAATCACGGAGCGGGTTCCTCGACCAGCACAAAGCGTTCCCGGTGAATTTTGTTCCAGAGCAGATCCTCGCGGCGATGACCGGTTTTGGACTCCGCCGGATGCCCGATCCCGATCACCGCGAGAACCTGGTACCCTTCGGGGAGTTGGAGGATTTCCTTCAGGTGCTCCTGTGAGGAGCGACCGTCCTTGTGATTGCGCAGGCGCATCTGGGCCCAGCAACTGCCGAGGCCCAGGGATTCGGCGGCCATTTGCACCAGAATGGCGGCGATGGAGCAATCCTCGATCCACACGTCGCACTTGTCGGTGTCGGCGACCACCGCCACGGCCAGGGGCGCCTTGCGCAGAAATTCGGCGCCGTGGGCCTTGGCCTGGCCAAGCCGGCCGCGCAGTTCGGGGTCGGTGACAAAAATGAATTCCCAGGGATTGCGGCCGCGGGATGATGGCGAACGCAGCAGGGTCTCGGTCAGAATGTCGATCTCGCCGGCCGTGAGGGGCTGCGCCTTGAATTCGCGAATGCTGCGTCTTTTCCTGAGCAGATCAAGAACCACGGAACAATTCTCCTCCTGACTTGAATTCAATGTCGAGCAACGGATGCAGCGGTATCACAAACCTCGGCGTGGGTCAAGAACAGCCTGTTAGCGGCCCCTGCCCTGCAATTCGCCCGTCGAACCTCCGGGGGGCAACTGCGGCGGCGAGTTTCTTGGCTTGCCGCGAAACACCTCCACCAGACTCTGAAAGACGATGCGAACCCCCTTCCAGATTTTCGGCAGGAGCCAGGCCATCAGGGCAATGAAGATGATCAACAGAACCAGGAAAAGCCAGGGATGGTAAAGGGCGGCCCACAAACCGGCGACCACGGCGACATCCTCGCTCAGCGAGGCCGCCCAGTTGGAAAAAGGCTCCGGCGAGGCGTTGATCAGAATTCGGCTGCCGGCCTTGGTGAGATGCACCCCGGTCGCGAGGCCGCCGCCGACCAGGGCCGCGGCCAGGGAAACGGCCGGATGTACGTCCCCCACGGCGGCCGCGGCCAGAGCCGCGGCCGCCGGGATGCGAATGAAGGTATGCAGAGCGTCCCAGGACGAATCGACCCCCGGCGTTTTGTCGGCGAAGAATTCGACCAGATACATGAATCCCGCCGCGACAAGAACCAGGGGGTTGGTGAGAATTTCCAGTCCTGGCGGCAAAGTCATGTAATCACCCGCGCCAAGCAGGCCCAAGACCAGAATCGCGGCATAGAGGTTGATCCCGCTGGCCCAGGCGACCCCCATGGTCAGGGCGATGATCGAAACGACCTGATGCAGTTCATTCATGGGTGACTACCGTACCTTCTTGCCTTTATCGTCATCATCATCGCGACCCTTGCCGGATGATCCATTGTCGTCCTTGGGATACTTCCGGTCGTCCTCGCGATAGGTTCCACGCTCTTCCTTGTAAGTCTTTTTCAGGTCTTTTTTCTGCAGTTGATAGCGTTCCTCAAGAGCTTTCATTTCGGCCTGGTGGCGCTCCTGCATGGCTTTTTTTTCGGCCTTGTATTGCTCTTCGAGAACCTTGATCTCCCTGCCTTGGTTGTCATCCGACGCGGCCGCCGGCCCGCCAAGGGCAAAGAGTGCGACAACGACCATCATCAACCAGGTCTTCGCAAGAAGCGTCTTCATGAGTTCCTCCGGT
>NZ_JAUVWH010000070.1 GCF_030604225.1 Geoalkalibacter sp. | reverse complement strand
TCGAGGGCCATCTGCGCATCGAGGCGCAGATCGAGAACGGCCGCATCGTCAATGCCTGGAGCTCCTCCACCGCCTTTCGCGGCATCGAGACCATCCTCAAGGGCCGCGACCCGCGCGACGCCCATCACTTCACCCAGCGCTTCTGCGGGGTCTGCACCACGGTGCATTCCATGGCCAGCATCCGTTGCGTGGAAGATGCCCTCAAGATCCAGATTCCCGACAACGCGCGGCTGATCCGCAACCTGATCATGGCCGCGCAGAACGTGCAGGACCACATCGTTCATTTCTATCACCTGCACGCCCTCGACTGGGTGGACATCGTCAGCGCGCTTTCGGCCGACCCTGCCGCGACCTCCAAGCTCGCCCAGTCCCTTTCCGATTACCCCAAATCGAGCAGCGAGTATTTCCGCGGCATCCAGGAGCGGGTCAAGGCCTTCGCCGGCACCGGGCGGCTGGGGCCCTTCCAGAACGCCTACTGGGGGCACAGCGCCTACAAGCTGCCGCCCGAGGCCAATCTCCTGGCGCTCGCCCATTACCTGGAGGCCCTGGACATCCAGCGCGAGATCATCAAGATCCACGCCATCCTCGGCTCGAAGAATCCCCATCCCCAGACCTTCCTGGTGGGCGGCATGTCGATTCCCGTCGACCCCGACAGCCAGAACGCCATCAACGCCGACCGCATCGCCCAGTTGCGTCGCCTGTTCCGCCTGGCGCGCGCCTTCACCGAGCAGGTCTACATCCCCGACTTGCTGGCGGTGGCCTCCTTCTACACCGACTGGGCGGCCATCGGCGGCGGGGTGGGCAACTACCTGTGCTTCGGCGATTTTCCCATGCACGCCGGCGGCGGACCGGAGAGCTACTATTTTCCCCAGGGCATGATCATCGGACGCGATCTGAGCCGCGTGCTGCCCGTCGACCAGCAGAAGATCACCGAGCACGTCAGCCATTCCTGGTACAGCTACGCCGGCGGCGACGACCGCGGGCTGCATCCCTGGCAGGGCGAGACCACCCATCGCTACACCGGGCCCAAGCCGCCCTACGACTGGCTCGACACCGACGCCAAGTATTCCTGGGTCAAGGCGCCGCGCTACGACGGCCAGCCCATGGAGGTGGGGCCCCTGGCGCGGGTGCTGGTATCCTATGCCGCCGGGCACCAGGACGTGCAGGCGGCGGCCCATTTCGTGCTGAACAAGCTCGGTGTCGGCCCCGAGGTGCTGTTCTCGACCCTGGGGCGCACCGCCGCGCGCGGCATCGAAACCCTGCTGCTGGCGCAAAAAGCCGAATTGTGGCTCGATCAGTTGGCCGACAACATGGGGCGCGGCATCCTCGAGGTGCACAACGGCGACAAATGGCACCCCTCCACCTGGCCGGCCGAAGCCCTGGGTTTCGGCTATCACGAGGCGCCGCGCGGCGCCCTGGGTCACTGGATTCGCATCGAGAAGGGCGCCATCGCCAACTTCCAGGCGGTGGTCCCCTCGACCTGGAACGCCGGGCCGCGCTGCGCCGGCAACCTCATGGGCCCCTACGAGTCGGCGCTGATCGGCACGCCCATCGCCGATCCCGAGAAGCCCCTGGAGATTCTGCGCACCATCCACTCCTTCGACCCCTGCCTGGCCTGCGCGGTGCACGTGCTCGATGGCAAGGGCAACGAGATCGTCAAGGTTAAGGCGCTGTAGGTGGATCTGCCCGTTGCGGGCTCGCGGAGGATTTATGCTCGAAATACGCTATGTGTGGGAATTCCCGGTGCGCCTGTGCCATTGGCTCAACGTGGTGAGCATCGTCGCGCTCTCCTTTACCGGCTTCTACATTGGCCATCCCTTCTTTCACGCCGGCGAGGGCGCCTGGATCATGGGCTGGATGCGCTTTTTGCATTTTGCCTTCGCCTATCTGTTCCTCATCAGCTTCATCATCCGCTGCATCTGGTTCATCATCGGCAACCAGTACGGCTCCTGGCGCATGTTCTTTCCCTGGGCGACAAAGAAAGGGCGCGCCAACGCCCTCAAGTTCTTTCGCTACTACACCTTCACCGGCAAGGAAATCCCCTACGAGGTCGGGCACAACGCCCTGGCCTGCACCGCCTACGCGGTGGTGTTCGGCCTCTACCTGTTCCAGATCCTGAGCGGTTTCGCCCTTTACGGCATGTATGAGCCGGGCAGCTTCTGGAATGTGGGGCTGGGCTGGCTGCTGGTATCCTTCGATGCCCAGTGGCTGCGCCTCGGGCACCATCTGGTGATGTGGCTGATCATCGGCTTCGTCATCAACCACGTCTACAGCGCCTGGCTGATGGACGTCAAGGAGCTCAACGGCACGGTGAGCAGCATGTTCAGCGGCTACAAGTACATCAATCCCAAGGATCTGTGATGGGGATTCTGGTGCTGGGCCTGGGCAACCTGCTCATGAGCGACGACGCCTTCGGCGGTCGGCTCATCGAGCACTTGCAGCAGGCCTACGTGTTTGACGAGGGTGTGACCCTGCTCGACGGCGGCACCCTGGGTCTGGATCTGCTGCCGCGCCTGGAAGGGATCGCGCGGCTGCTGCTGGTCGATGCGGTGGACATGCGGGCCAAGCCCGGCACCATCTTTCGCCTGGAGGGCGAGGAGGTGCCGCGCGCCTTCGCCTCCAAGCTTTCGGTGCACCAGATGGGGCTCAAGGATCTGCTGGCGGTGGCCGAGTTGCACGGCTATCTGCCCGGTGAGATCCTGCTCTGGGGCGTGCAGCCGCAGAGCATCGAAATGCGCCTGGAAATGACGGCCCCGGTGCGCGAGGCCCTGCCCCAAGTCGTGACGGGGATTCTCGAGGATCTGCGCCGCTGGGGGGTGGGATGGCGCAAGGCGGCTTGAGGGGCAAAATGCACGACGCCGACCAACGCAGGGGCGACCCGCTGGGTCGCCCTGGGCGAGGCAGCGCCGCGCCCCTACATGAATGGTCGGCTATGTATCTCGCACCACCAGCCAATCCTGAACGCCGTAGGGGCGCACCGACGTGCGCCCAGGGCGGATGCAATCCGCCCCTACGGGTGGCCGCTTTGCTTTTTCTCGCACTGCTCCTCGCCGCCTGTGGCGAGCGTCCGCCCGCCTATCCCGAGCGCCAGCCGCCGCGCGGTTTTCTCGAGGATCCCACCCATCGCGCCGCCGGCGCCGACCTGTTTCGCCGGAAATGCGCCTCCTGCCATGGTTCGCCCGCCGAGGGGCGCAGCGGACGCGCCGACTTTTTCCAGCCGCCGGCCATGGACTTCACCGCCGCCGCCTATCGGACCCGCGACCCCGCCTACCTTTACTGGCGCATCGAAACGGGTAAGAACGCCGAGCCGTTTCGCTCGCGCGGCTCGGTGATGCCGGCCTGGGGGCCGCATCTGGCCGAGGAGCAGATCTGGCAGTTGGTGGCGCACCTTCGCGGGCGCGCCGGCGGCTGAAGCAGGGCAGAGGATAAAAGCAAAGCGGGGCGGCCCCTGGGAGAGCCGCCCCGCTTTTTCATCCAACGCCCGGCGAACGGTTATTCGTTCCAGCCCTCGGGATGCACGTCGCCGATCTGCTCCCAGTGCTCCGGCGAGCGCCACAGGCTCGAGGTGATCAGTTCCTTGATGTGCAGAAACTCCTTGGGCATGCGGTCGAAGAGCTTCATGAAGAGCTCCTCGTGGGCCACCAGCTCTTCCTTCCACTGATCGCGGTCCACGGCCATCATCTCGTGGAACTTCTCGCGGCTGATGTCGAGGCCCTCCCAGGCGATATCCTGGTAGCGCGGCATCCAGCCCAGGGGGCTTTCCACGGCGCCGGTGCGGCCGGTGACGCGCTCGACGATCCACTTGAGCACGCGCATGTTCTCGCCGTAGCCCGGCCAGACGAACTTGCCCTTGTCATCCTTGAGGAACCAGTTGACGCTGAAGATGCGCGGCGGTCGCGCGATGGTGCGGCCGAACTGCAGCCAGTGGCTGAAATAATCGGCCATGTGGTAGCCGCAGAAGGGCAGCATGGCGAAGGGATCGCGGCGCACGTTGCCGGTCGCGCCGACGGCGGCCGCCGTGGTTTCCGAGCCCATGGTGGCGGCGAGATAGACGCCGTAGCTCCAGTTGAAGGACTGGTAGACCAGGGGGATGGTGTTCTTGCGCCGGCCGCCGAAAATGAAGGCGGAAATGGGCACGCCCTTGGGGTTTTCCCAGTCCGGGTCGATGGACGGGCACTGGGAGGCCGGGGAGGTGAAGCGCGCGTTGGGGTGCGCGGCGGGGCGGCCGCAGTCGGGAGTCCAGGGATTGCCCTGCCAGTCGGTGAGCTTGGCCGGCGGCTCGTCGGTCATGCCTTCCCACCAGACGTCGCCGTCCTCGGTCAGGGCCACGTTGGTGAAGATGGTGTTGGCCGCGCAGGAGGCCATGGCGTTGGGATTGGTCTTGGCGTTGGTGCCCGGCGCCACGCCGAAGTAGCCGTACTCGGGGTTGATGGCGTAGATCTTGCCGTCGGGGCCGGGCTTGATCCAGGCGATGTCGTCGCCGATGGTGGTTACCTTCCAGCCCTTGTCCGAGAAGGTCTTGGGCGGAATGAGCATGGCGAAGTTGGTCTTGCCGCAGGCGCTGGGGAAGGCGGCGCCGACATAGGTCTTCTCGCCGTCGGGCGACTCCACGCCGAGAATCAGCATGTGCTCGGCCAGCCAGCCCTCGTCCTTGCCGATCTTGGAGGCGATGCGCAGGGCCAGGCACTTCTTGCCGAGCAGGGCGTTGCCGCCGTAGCCCGAGCCGAAGGACCAGATGGAGCGTTCCTCGGGGAAGTGCACGATGTATTTCTCGGCGTTGCACGGCCAGGCGCTGTCCTTTTGGCCGGGCTCCAGGGGCGCGCCGATGGAGTGCATGCAGGGGATGAAGTCGCCGTTGCCGAGCACGTCGAGCACCGCCTTGCCCATGCGCGCCATGATGCGCATGTTGATCACCACGTAGGGCGAGTCGGAGATCTCCACGCCGATCTTGGCGATGGGCGAGCCGAGCGGTCCCATGCTGAAGGGAATGACGTACATGGTGCGCCCCTTCATGCAGCCCTTGAACAGGCCCTGGAGCTTTTCCTTCATCTCCTTGGGGTGCATCCAATTGTTGGTGGGGCCGGCGTCGTTCTTGGAGATGCTGCAGATGAAGGTGCGGTCCTCGACGCGCGCCACGTCGATGGGATCGGACCAGGCGAGGTAGCTGTTGGGACGCTTTTCCGGGTTGAGCTTGCGGAAGGTTCCGGCCTTGACCAGCAGCTCGCAGAGGCTGTCATACTCTTCCTGTGAGCCGTCGCACCAGTGGATTTTTTCCGGCTCGCACAGGGCGGCCATTTCCTCTACCCATTTCAGCAGCTTGTCGTTTCTGGGAACATCGTAGCTCATGCCGTCGGCTCCTCCTTGGTGGGGGTCGCTTCAACCCTGTTGGCGTTGTGCGGTTGGCGGTTTACGCAGTGGTCGTCGGTCGTTGTGGTACCGCGGTCCGCAAGAGCCGGCCGGCGATTGCGGGACAGCGAAAATCTTTGATCCAATTAAAAACTGAACTATACAATAAAAAGACCCTGTTTTAAAGCGGAAAGGGCCGGAATTCGCACCGGCTCCAGGGCCGCCACCTCTTAATTTTTCCCTTATTCCGCGGCTGGATCCGGGTGCCCGGCAACACCTGCGCCCCGCCGTGAAGCGGAGCGGGAAGGAATTTTTCTTTTTTATTTTGAATAAATTTGTTAAAGGGGAACCCTCCGCACACCCCGCGAATCCATCTCTCAAGCAAAGGTGAAGGTATGATTCAGGCCAAGGATCTGGGATTAAGCAGCGTCGGCAAGGTGTATCACAATCTCGGTTACGACGAGTTGTTCGCCCATGAGTTGAACAACCGCGAAGGGCGGGTGTCCAGGAACGGCACCATGATGGTCGACACCGGCAAGTTCACCGGCCGCTCGCCCAAGGACAAGTATTTCGTCCATCAGAAGCCGTCCTTCGAGCACATCGCCTGGGGCAAGGTCAACGTCGCCATGGCGCCGGAGGTTTTCGACGAACTCCAGGCCGAGGTGCTTGATTATTTGTCCGGCAAGGATCTCTACGTCACCGACGGCTTCTGCGGTTCCAACGAAAAAACCCGCAAATCCGTGCGCTTCGTCACCGAGTTCGCCTGGCAGTCGCACTTCGTCAAGAACATGTTCATCCGTCCCGGCGCGGCCGATCTCGCCGCCTTCGCCCCCGACTTCACCGTCTACAACGCCAGTAACCTGGTGAACAAGAACTGGGAGCGCCACGGCCTCAATTCCGAGGTCTTCATCGCCTTCAATATTGAAAAAAACGTCGCCATCATCGGCGGCACCTGGTACGGCGGGGAGATGAAGAAGGGCATCTTCACCATGATGAACTACTGGCTGCCGCTGCAGGGGATTCTCTCCATGCACTGTTCGGCCAACGTCGGCAAGGACGGCGACGTGGCCCTGTTCTTCGGGCTCTCCGGCACCGGCAAGACTACCTTGTCGACGGACGCGGCGCGCAAGCTCATCGGCGACGACGAGCACGGCTGGGACGACGACGGCATCTTCAATTTCGAGGGCGGCTGTTACGCTAAGTGCATCAACCTCAGTGCCGAGAGCGAGCCGGAGATCTACAACGCCATCCAGCGCAACGCCCTGCTCGAGAACGTGGTGGCCGACGACGACGACGTCATCGATTTCGACAGTCGCGCCAAGACCGAGAACACCCGGGTCAGCTATCCCATCGAGCACATCGCCAACCATGAGGCGAGCCTCAAGGCCGCCCATCCCCGGAACATCATCTTTCTCACCTGCGACGCCTTCGGCGTGCTGCCGCCGGTCTCCAAGCTGACCAAGGAGCAGGCTATGTACTATTTTCTCTCCGGCTACACCGCCAAGGTGGCGGGCACCGAGCGCGGCGTCACCGAGCCCCAGGCGACCTTCTCGGCCTGCTTCGGCGAGGCGTTTCTGCCTCTGCATCCGACCGTTTACGCTCGGCTGCTCGGCGAGAAGATGGAGAAGGACGGCGTCAACGCCTACCTGGTCAACACCGGCTGGGCGGGGGGCGGCTACGGGGTCGGCCGGCGCATGAGCATCAAGGCGACCCGCGCCTGCATCAACGCGATTCTCGACGGCAGCATCGAGCAGGCCGAGTTCGACCGCACCCGCTGGTTTCGCCTGCACATCCCCAAAAGCCTGCCCGGCGTCGACAGCACCCTGCTCAACCCCCGCAACGCCTGGCCCGATCCCGAGTCCTTCGATCAGACCGCGCACAAACTGGCGGGGATGTTCATCGAGAACTTCAAGAAATACATCCAGGACGGCGAGGATTTCGACTTCACCGCCGCCGGGCCGCAGGCCTGATTTACAAAAGTATTGCAGCGAGGAATTGTATTGCAGCGGGATGTCTGTGACGGACTCCCGCTGTAGTTATTCAGGGATGAGTTGTCCTTGAGATTTGAAAAATGTACGCCGGGGGAGTATATTTGAAATGCTGTTCATTGAATCCAACATCTTTCGCCGACACCTGACGAATTATCTCTCCGAGGAGGAGTTGCGTGCGCTTCAGCTGTTTCTTGCGGAAAATCCCGAAGCCGGCGTTCTGGTCAGGGGAAGTGGCGGGTTGCGAAAGCTCAGATGGAGCGCGGTCGGCAAGGGAAAACGAGGAGGGCTGAGAGTCATTTATTACTGGCAGGTCCGCAAGAGTCATATTTACCTGTTGACCCTTTATGCAAAAAACGAGGTCGCGGACTTGAGTCCAGGAGAAGTGGCGGCTCTCCGGAAACTGGTGGAGGTATTGAGCAAATGAAAAAACGAAATCTTTTCCAAGAGTTGACCGAAGCCATCACCGAGATTCAGCAACATCAAAGCGGAAAGATTACCTTGCGCCATTATGAGGTACGGGAACCGGCGCCCTTGGCGATCACTCCCGCTTTGATCCGGCAAACCCGGGAGGCGTTGAACCTGTCACGGGCCGTCTTCGCCCGCGAACTGCACATTTCGCCACGCACCCTGGAAAAATGGGAACAGGGCCGATCCAAGCCCAATGATCAAGCGGCGGCACTGATTCTGCTGGTCAGAAAATATCCCGATACCCTGCAAAGACTAAAAACCCTGGCGGCCTGAGTAAGGCGCGTAGTCCTCCAATTTTCCCCTTATCTCTCCTCCACGCCCGGCAGCAGGGTTATCCCCAGGATCCGTTCGAGAAATCCGTTGCGTCGCACGTCCCGGCGCTCCTCGCCGGGATGCAGGCTGGTGACCGCCAGGCGGCCGACCGGGGCGCGACCCTCGCGGCCGCGCCAGTCATGGGTGCGTGCCGCCCAGAGGTTGTGCAGGAGCAAGGGCGCGCCGCTCTCGAGGTCGGGGCCGAGATAGAGGGCGGTGTGTCCCCGCAGCCATACCAGGGAGTAGAAGGGACGGCCCTCGCGTAGCAGGATCGCGCGCTTTTCGGCGGGCGAGCGGTCTTTAAGATCGATGAAGGTACCGGTCTTGGCCTGGGCGCTGGAATTGCGCGGCAGCCAGACGCCGAAGGGCGTGAACACATCATGAAGAAAGGCCGAGCAGTCGCGGTTTTCGTAAAGTCCGCCCCAGCCGTAGAGCTGGCCGGCCATGGCGTCGGCCACCCGGGCAATCCGCGCGGGCGCCAGGGGCAAGGGCTTGACCGCGGCGTCCCGCGTGGACACCAGGGAGGCGCGCATCCGGGCCTGGCCGTCGGCATCGCGCACCGGGACGAGCACCCTCAGGGTCTGCGCCTCCTCGGCGGCGAGGGGAAAGAGCGCGCCGATGTGGCTTTGCACGAGAAACGCGCCCTGGTCGTCAAACAGGCTCAGGTCGTCGCGCAGCAGGGCCGCGTAGCGGCCGGTCTGGTAGGCGCGACGGAACTCATCGTCGGTCCAGGCCAGATCCAGGGCCGGCAGCCAGCCCGCGGCCAGGCCCGCCTCGACGAAGTACCAGGCGCCGTCGGCGGAGACGTGGGTGACGAACAGGGGCGTGCCGGCCCAGAGGGCGGAATTCTGGAAATAATCAAAGGGATAGCCCTCGCCGGGCCGGCGCGGGTCGAGGAAAAAGGGCCTCTGGCTGGGAAACACCCGCAGGGCGCTGTTGCGCACGCTGATCGCCGGGCGGGCGAGGCTGGGATAGGCGTCCTGGTTGAGGCTCGCGACCAGGCGCGTCCAGCGTTGCGCGTCCAGGGGCTGAAGATTCTCCGCGTAGCCCTGGCGGCCGCCGTAGGAGGCAAGGCCCCAGAAGGCCTGGGCCGCGGACAGGCCGGCGCGCTCTTGCCGCCAGGGGGCGAAGAAGCGCTGGTTGAAGTCCTCGTCGAGCCCCTGCTGGGTTGCGGCACCGACCAGGGGAACCTGGGCACGCGCCGGATCGAGATAGGCCGCCGCCATCTGGGGATAGCGCTCGAGGTCGGCGATCCCCCCGGGTCGTGGGGCGCAGGCGGCCATCAGCAGAATGGTCAGGGCAAGAAGCAGGCAACGCACGGCACAGGCTCCCGTCGAGGTCCAGGTGAAACTGCCGTCCCAGATTAGCAGAACCCAGGCCGAGGCGCGAACAATTCCAGCGGAATGCCGAGGTCTCTTAGGGCGGTAGCGCGGGCCGTGGTGTCGCCGCTCTTGACGGGCGTCGGAAGAAAAGGGACGATGAACTCGCTCTGCTCCGCCTGGGGTGTGGAGCCAAGCCGCCGTGATATCCGCCACCAAGGACATGCCGACCCATGAACGAAGATGCCGTCAAATGGAATGAGCGCTGGCAGGAGCGTGCCCAGGATCCCTGGCAGCCCGACCCCTGGCTGCTGCGCATTCGGCCGCTGCTGCCCGTCGGGCCGCTGCTGGATCTGGCCTGCGGGCGCGGGCGCAATGCCCTCTACCTGGCGGAGCAGGGCTTTGCCGTGACCGCCCTGGATCTGGCCGAGGAAGGCCTCAGGCAATTGCGCGCCGAGGCACGGCGACGCAATCTGACCCTCGACGTACGCCGCTGCGACCTGGAGACCCTGCCCGATCTGGGGCGCGCGTGCTACGCCGTGGTCCTCGATTTCTTCTATCTGCAACGCTCCCTGCTGCCGGCCCTGCGCGAGGCGGTGCGCCCCGGCGGGGTGGCGGTGCTGCGTACCTTCAGTCGCGCCGGGGATTTTCCCGGCGAGGCGCCCAATGCCGACTTTGTGTTGGAGGTTGGCGAATTGCCGCGCCTTTTCCCCGGTTGGGAGGTGCTGCTCCACGAGGAAGGCCTCGAACCCTCGAGCAAGGGCGGCAGCCTGGCGGGGATTGTCGCGCGCAAACCCTTATCCTGAGCGGCCTATGTGTCTCATCGTCCTGTCCCTTCATGCCCATCCCGAGCTGCCCCTGGTGCTGGCCGCCAATCGCGATGAATTCTATCGGCGGCCCACGGCGCCCGCGGGTTTCTGGACCGAGAGCCCCGGGATGCTGGCGGGGCGTGATCTGCAGGGGGGCGGCACCTGGCTGGGGGTGACGCACGCGGGGCGCTGGGCGGCGGTGACCAATGTGCGTAATCCCCGGGACATCCAGCCCGGCCGCCGGTCGCGTGGCTGGATGGTGCGTGACTTTCTCCTGGGCGAGTGCGACCCCCGGGATTTTCTTGCCGGCCTGGCGGCCGAGGCGGACGAATTTCCCGGCTTCAATCTGCTGCTGGGCGAGGGCGCCGCGGCCTGGTATTTCTCCAACCGCGACCCGCGGGGAGTCTTGCGTCTCGGCCCGGGCATTCACGGCCTGAGCAACGCCCTGCTCGACACCCCCTGGCCCAAGCTGCGCGGGGCGCGTACCGAACTGGCGGGGCTGCTTGCCGGCGGGAACCCTGCTCCCTCGGCGGCGGAGCTCTTCGCCCTGCTCGGCGACCAGAGCCGCCCCGCCGACGCGGAGTTGCCCGACACCGGCGTCGGCCTGGAGTGGGAACGCACCCTCTCCTCGCGCTTCATCCGCAGTGCCGACTACGGCACGCGTTGCTCGACCCTGCTGCGCCTCGATGCCGCCGGCGGGATCGATTTTCGCGAGCGCGCCTTCAGCGGCGATTCCCGCGCCTGGCACGAGCGCGGGTTCTATTGGACCGGGTGCTGAAGGCGCGACGGTCGTCTGGACAGCAGCGCGATTTCTCGGGTATGGTGCGAGAGGCTTTGCCCGGCTTGACAGCCGCCGTACAGCGATTAACTTGAAGGCAATACTGACATTTTCGCGGCGTTGCGCCGCCTGGAGGATTCTTTGGAAAACGCTGCCGTCAACCACGACCTGATCATCCCCGCAAGCCTGCCGCTGCTGCCGGTGCGCGACGTGGTGGTCTTTCCCTACATGATCCTGCCCCTTTTCGTCGGTCGTGAAAAATCCGTCGCCGCCGTGGAGGCGGCCCTGGCCGGCGATCGCCTGATCATGCTCGCCGCGCAGAAGGAATTCGGCGAGGAAGAGCCCGGTACCGAGGACATTTACACCGTTGGCACCGTCGCCATGATCATGCGCATGCTCAAGATGCCCGACGGGCGGGTGAAGATTCTCGTGCAGGGCTTGGCCAAGGCTCGCCTCGCGGGTTATGTCGCCGAGGATCCCTACTTCCGCGTGAGCGTCGAGCGCATCGAGGAGCCGCCCCTGGCGCCGACACTTGAAATCGAGGCGCTGATGCGCACGGTGCGCAACCAGCTCAGCCAGGCGGTGAGCCTGGGCAAGGGCATTTCGCCCGAGGTGCTGGTGGTGGTCGAGAACATGGAGGACGCCGGCAGCCTCGCCGACGTCGTCGCCAGCAACATCGGCTTGAAGGTCGCCGAGGCCCAGGAGGTCATCGAAATCATCGATCCCCTGGCGCGGCTGCGGCGCGTCAAGGACATCCTCGCCCGCGAGCTGGAACTGCTCGCCATGCAGGCCGACATCCAGACCCAGGCCAAGGAGGAGATGGGCAAGAGCCAGCGCGAGTATTTCCTGCGCGAGCAGCTGCGCGCCATCCAGAGTGAATTGGGCGATGCCGACCCGCGCGCCCAGGACGTCGCCGAGCTGCGCGAGAAGCTCGAGAAGGCCGGCCTGCCCAAGGAGGCGCGCGAGGAGGCCGACAAGCAGCTGCGGCGCCTGGAGACCATGCACGCCGAATCGGCCGAATACTCCATGCAGCGCACCTATCTCGACTGGCTGGTGGAGCTGCCCTGGAAAAAAACCACCCGCGACAACCTCAACCTCGTCAAGGCCCATGAGGTCCTCGACGAGGATCACTACAACCTGGAGAAAATCAAGGAGCGCATCCTCGAGTTTCTCGCCGTGCGCAAGCTCAAGAAGGATATGAAGGGGCCGATTCTGTGCTTCGTCGGCCCCCCCGGCGTGGGCAAGACCAGCCTCGGCAAGTCCATCGCCCGCGCCCTGGGGCGCAAGTTCGTGCGCATCTCCCTGGGCGGCATGCGCGACGAGGCCGAAATCCGCGGCCATCGCCGCACCTACGTCGGCGCCCTGCCCGGGCGCATCATCCAGGGGCTCAAGCAGGCCGGCACCAACAACCCGGTGTTCATGCTCGACGAGATCGACAAGCTGGGCATGGATTTTCGCGGCGATCCCTCCTCGGCGCTCCTCGAGGTGCTCGATCCCGAGCAGAACCACGCCTTTTCCGATCACTACATCAACCTGGCCTTCGATCTGTCCAACGTGATGTTCATCGCCACGGCCAACATCATGGACCCGGTGCCCTCGGCCCTCAAGGACCGCATGGAGGTGATCCGCCTCTCGGGCTACACCGCCGAGGAGAAGCTGCACATCGCCGAGCGCTACCTCATCCCCCGCCAGCGCGAGGCCAACGGCCTCAAGACCGGCCAGATCCGCTTCTCGCGGGCGGCGCTGCTGCGGCTGATCACCGAGTACACCGCCGAGGCCGGCCTGCGCAATCTCGAACGCGAGATCGGCGGCATCTGCCGCAAGGCGGCGCGCCGATTCGCCGAGGGGCGCCAGAAAACCTCGGTGCAGGTCAGCGAGAGCGCCGTGGAGCGCTACCTGGGGCCGCCGCGTTTTCTGCCCGAGGAGGAACGCGCCGAGCACGAGGTGGGGGTGGCCACCGGCCTGGCCTGGACGGAAGTCGGCGGCGACGTGCTTTATGTCGAGGTCAACACCATGAAGGGCAAGGGGGGGCTGACCCTGACCGGCCATCTCGGCGAGGTCATGAAGGAAAGCGCCCAGGCGGCGCTGTCCTACGCCCGGTCGCGGGCCGAGGAGCTGGGCATCGACCCGACATTCTTCGAGACCCATGACATTCACGTCCACGTGCCCGCCGGCGCCATTCCCAAGGACGGCCCCTCGGCCGGGGTGACCATGGCCGTCGCCCTGATCTCGGCCCTGACCAAGCGGCCGGTGAGCAAGGACGTGGCCATGACCGGCGAGCTGACCCTGCGCGGCAAGGTGCTGCCCATCGGCGGGCTCAAGGAGAAGGTGCTCGCGGCGGTGCGTCACCATGTCGGCACGGTGCTTTTGCCCTGGCGCAACGAAAAGGATCTCGAGGATATCCCGACGCATCTGCGCAAGAAGGTCAGGCTGATTGCGGTGCGCACCATGGACGACGTGCTCAAGGCGGCCCTGGTCGAGATGCCATGAAGCTGGCCGAGATCGGCGAATTTGGCTTTATCGCCCGCGTCCGGCAGCGCGCCGAGTCGTGCGCGGATCTGGTGCTGGGCATCGGCGACGATTGCGCGGCCAGCCGTCCGGCACCCGGCGAGCTGCTGCTCACCAGCACCGATCTGCTCATCGAGGATGTGCATTTCCGCCGGGCGTGGAGCGATCCGCGCACCCTGGGGCGCAAGAGCGTGAGCGTCAACGTCAGCGATGTCGCCGCCATGGGCGGCAAGCCCGCGAGCCTCTACCTGGGCCTGGGCATTCCGGGGGGCGTCGCCGTCGAGGATCTGGACGCCTTCGCCGACGGGGTGCTCGAAGCCTGCGCCGAGTACGGGGCGGTGCTGGCCGGCGGCGATACCTGCCGCTCGCCGGGCCCCTGGTTCATCAGCGTCACCGTGCAGGGCCGCGTGCCCGAGGGCGAGTTGCTGACCCGCCAGGGAGCGCGTCCCGGCGACCTGCTCTGGGTGTCGGGCCGCCTCGGCGACAGCGCCTTGGCTCTGCGCGAATTGCTTGCCGGAGGCCGTCCCGCGCCCGCCTTGGCGGCGCGCCACCTGGACCCGAGTGCCCGCGTCGCCCTGGGCCGCGCCCTGGCCGTCCAGGGGCTGGCGACCGCGATGATCGACGTTTCCGACGGGCTCTTGGCGGATCTAGGTCATATTCTTGACAGTTCCGTCGTCGGCGCGCGGGTCGAACGCGACGCCCTGCCGCTCAGTTCCCTGTTTCGCGACGCCCTGACGGCCGAGCCCGCCCTGCTGGATCTCGCCCTCGCCGGGGGCGAGGATTACGAACTGCTCTTCACCTCGCCCCCCCAGTGCGCCGCCGCCGTCGCCGCCTTGGCCGCCGACGGGGTGCCGGTGACGCAAATCGGCCGCATCCTGCCGCAAGAGGACGGATTGCTGCTTGTCGACGCCCTGGGTCGCCCCTGCCCCCTGCCGCGCCGCGGCTTCGATCATTTTTCGTGAAAATCGCCCTTGGTCCCCGGTCCTTTGTCCCTGGTTCAATCCCCGCCCCCATCGATTTGAGTTTCGGCCTGAAAATTGCTTGAAAATGGGTTGCTTATAACGAATCCCTTTTCAGCGAGGCCATGAGTCTGCTTTTTTCCGATCCCCTGCCATCGCGCTGTGCCCCCCATTTTCTCGGGGAGGACGTGGACGAGGCGACCTTCGCCGAGGTGCGCCAGATCCTGCTGCGGCGGCGCGGTTTTGATCTCGGCATGTACAAGGACGGCTGCATCCGCCGCCGCATCGCCGCCCGGGTGCGCGCCAAGGGCTTTCCCGAGCCGCGCCCCTATCTGGAGCTGCTGGTGCGCAGCGATGCGGAAGTCGATGCGCTGATTGCGGCCCTGAGCATCCAGGTGTCCCAGTTTTTTCGTAATCCGAGCACCTTCGAGCTGCTCCACCGCCAGGTGCTGCCCGAGCTGTTCCGCCGTCTGCGCCTGCGGGGCTGCCGCGAGCTGCGCGCCTGGAGCCTGGGCTGCGCCGGCGGCGAGGAGCCCTATTCCCTGGCGCTGCTCCTCGATCAGCTGGTGCCGCCGCGCATGAAATACAGCATCCGCGCCGCCGATATTTCGCCGGCGGTGCTGGCGCGGGCGCGCGAAGGGCTCTACGAGCCGGCGCGCCTGGGCAGTCTGCCCCAGGGATGGCGCGAGCGCTATTTCAGCGCCGAGGGCGGGCGTTGGAGGCTGCACGAGCAGATCCGCCGCCAGGTGAGTTTCGAGGAGCACAATGTCCTCGCCGATCAGGGTCCCGGCCAAGCCGATCTGATTCTCTGCCGCAATGTGTTGATCTATTTTTCCCGCGCCGAGCAGGAGCGGGTGCTGCGGACCCTGGCCGCCTGCCTGCCGCCGGGCGGGGTGCTGGTGCTGGGCCGCGCGGAAACCCTTATCGGCGAAAGCCGCGAGCTTTTTTCCATCCTCAATCCGGCCGAGCGCGTTTTCCTGCGCCTCGGCCCGGAGGAGGCGGGAACTGGTCCAGGGCAAGGAGCAACCTGATGCGCATCGAAATCGTCAATAAATTCATCCTCGGCTTCATCCTCGTGGTGGGCAGCATCGTCGCCCTGGATTATCTCGTGCCGTTGCTCGGGGTTGCCGAAGAATGGCAGCAGTTGGTGTCCACCGCCGGCGCGCTGACCATCGGGTTGCTGCTGGGCTGGATTTTTTCCCGCGCCTTCACCAGCAACCTGCGCGTCATCAACGCCGCCGCCGAGCGCCTCAGCCAGGGCGATCTGAGCCGGCCGGTGCGTCTGCGCCGCAACCTGCTCGCCGATGAAACCGAGGATTTCGCCGCCTGCCTCAACCAGGTGAGCGCCAGCCTGCGCGAACTGGTCGGGCGCATTCGCGCCTCGGCCCTGCAGGTCGCCGACGCCGCCCAGGGTCTCTCGGCTTCCTCCCAGGAGATGAGCGCCACCGCCCATCAGGTGGCCGGCACCACCGAACAGATCAGCCGCG
>NZ_JAUVWH010000195.1 GCF_030604225.1 Geoalkalibacter sp. | reverse complement strand
GGCTGGACGGCCACCACCTCCTTGCAGGAACTGGTGAGCGAGATGGTGCGCAGCGATCTGGAGGATGCCCAGCGCGATGAATTGTGCCGCAGGGAGGGGTTTCAGACCTTCAACTTCCATGAATAAACACGGAAAAATATTTATTGCCGGGCATAAAGGCCTGGTCGGTTCGGCCATCGTGCGCCGCCTTCGGGCAGCCGGCTATGACAACCTGGTACTTCGCACCCGCGCCGAACTCGACCTGTGCGAACAGGCGGCGGTGCGAGACTTTTTCGCTCGGGAAAAACCTGAATATGTCTTTCTCGCCGCCGCCAAGGTGGGCGGCATCGTCGCCAACAACACCTGGCCCGCCGACTTCATTTACGAGAATTTGGCGATCCAGACCAACCTCATTCATGCCGCCTGGCAGCAGGGTGTCAAGCGTTTGCTGTTTCTCGGCTCGTCTTGCATCTACCCTAAATTCGCGCCCCAGCCCATGCGCGAGGAATATCTTTTGACCGGTGAGTTGGAGCCGACCAACGAGCCCTACGCCGTGGCCAAGATCGCCGGCATCAAGATGTGCCAGTCCTACAACCGGCAATACGGCACGCATTTTCTCTCGGTCATGCCGACCAATCTGTACGGGCCCAACGACAATTTCGATCTGACCAGTTCGCACGTCATCCCGGCGTTGCTGCGCAAGGTGCACGAGGCAAAGATCAGCGGGGCGCCGGCCGTGGAAATCTGGGGCACGGGCATGCCGCGCCGGGAATTTCTCCATGTCGACGACATGGCCGATGCCTGCCTGTTCGTCATGGAGGCGCCGCAGGAGCGTCTCGCCGCCCAGGCCGCGCCGTTCTGGAATGTCGGCACGGGCACTGATGTGACCATCGCGGAACTCGCGCGCACCATCTGCGAGGTGGTGGGATTTTCCGGAGAGTTGGTTTTCAACACGGAAAAACCCGACGGTGCGCCGCGCAAACTGCTGGATGTGAGCCGATTGAATACCTTGGGATGGACGGCGAAGATAGGTCTTCAAAAGGGTCTCGCTGATACTTACGCCTGGTTCCTGCAACAGCCGAAATGAGGCCGCGCCCATGAGAGACCAGATCGACGCACATTTTGAGGAACACGCCCGTGCCCTGGACAAGACGCGCCGGGAATTGGCCCCGGCCATCGCCCAGGCCGCCGTAATGCTGGCGGTTGCTTTGCTCGCCGACCAAAAGGTGTTGATCCTGGGCAACGGCGGTTCGGCGGCCGATGCCCAGCATTTCGCCGCCGAACTGGTGGGGCGCTTTCTGCGCGAGCGCCGTGCGCTTCCCGCCATCGCCCTGACCACGGATACCTCCCTATTGACGGCGGTGGGCAACGATTTCGGCTTCGATCAGGTGTTCAAGCGTCAGGTGGAGGCCCTGGCCCGGCCGGGGGATGTGGTGATTGGAATTTCCACCAGCGGCAACTCGCCCAATGTGTTTCTGGCCCTGCAAGCAGCCCGGCAGCAGGGTTGCACAACCCTCGGGTTACTCGGCCGCGACGGCGGCAGCATCGCGCCGCTGGCCGATATCAACCTGACCGTGCCCGCGCAGGCGACGCCGCACATCCAGGAAGCGCACATCACCATCATTCATCTGCTCTGCGATCTGGTGGAGCAGCGCATTCTCGCCGAGAGCCGAAAATGAGCCACAAATACCGCCCCATCGACCTGGCGGCCGTCAAGACCTACTCCATCAAGACCCGCGACAACAAGGTCAACGTTCAGGATCATTTCGCCGCCGCACCCCGGGCGGGCCTGTCCCTTGCGGAGTTCTTCGCGGGGCTGCCGCGCCTGCTCGGCGCCGACAACCTGCGCGGGGTGGTGGACGCGGTCGTGGCCGCGCGCCGCAAACAGCGGCCCGTGGTTTTGGCCCTGGGCGGACATGTGATCAAGTGCGGCCTGCAGCCGGTCCTGAAAAAGCTCATTGAGGCCGAGGTCATCACGGCCGTGGTGATGAATGGGTCCGCCGCGATTCATGACTTCGAGGTCTCCCTGGTCGGTGCGACTTCCGAGGATGTGGGGGCGGTGCTGCACTCGGGCGATTTCGGTTTTTCAGAAGAAACCGGCGGCGGCATGAATAGCGCGCTGCAAGAGGGGCTGGCCGCGGGCCTTGGCTACGGCGAGGCCATTGGTCGCCGCATTCTCGAGCAGCGGCATCCGTTTGCCGATTTCAGCTTGCTGGCCGCCTGCGTTGAGAAAGGGATTCCCGCGACGGTGCATGTCGCCCTGGGCACCGACATCATCCATCAGCACCCCAGCGCCGACGGCGCCGTGGCCGGTGAGATGACCTTTCGCGATTTTCGCCTGCTCACCGCCATCGTCGCTGATCTCAGCGGCGGGGTGTGGCTCAACGTGGGATCGGCGGTGCTGTTGCCCGAGGTGTTTCTCAAGGCCCTGTCCATCGCTCAGAACCTGGGCCATCATGTCGATGGCTTCACTACCGCCAATTTCGACATGATCCAGCACTACCGGCCCCTGACCAACGTGGTGAAGCGTCCGACCTCGGGCCATGGCCGTGGATATACCATCACCGGCCATCACGAGATCAACATTCCCCTGCTGGCGGCGGCCGTTCTGGACCAACTGCAGGACAGGGGGTGAAATATCCATGGATCGTGTTGAAATAGAATCCTTCCTCGCGCGTCTCCCCGGTCTTAAGGCCCTGGTGGTCGGCGATCTGATGCTCGACGAGTATGTGTGGGGCCGCACCGAGCGCATTTCCCCCGAAGCGCCCGTGCAGGTGGTGGATGTGGTGCGTCAGGATCTGCGCCTGGGCGGGGCGGGTAATGTGGTCAACAACCTGGTGGCCCTGGGTTGCAGCATCGAGGTCGCCGGTGCCCTGGGTGACGACGCCGATGGGCGCAGCCTGCGTGCCATGCTGGAAGCGGCGGGCATCGGCATTGACGGCCTGGTGTTCGCGCCGGGGCGCACCACCAGCCGCAAGACCCGCATCCTCGCGAGCAATCAGCAGATGCTGCGCATCGACCGGGAAAGCAAGGATCCCATCGGCGCGGACCTGGAAGCGCAGCTGGCCGAGCGCATCCGCGCCCTGGTCGACGGCTGCCAGGTCATTCTGGTGTCCGATTATCTCAAGGGTGTGTTGACCGAGGGTTTGTTGCGGGAGATTTTCGCCATCGGACGGGCGGCCGGCATCCCCGTCGTCGTCGATCCCAAGGGCAGTGATTACCGCAAGTATCTCGGCGCGACCCTGCTCACGCCCAACCGCAAGGAGGCGCAGACCGCCTCCGGCATCG
>NZ_JAUVWH010000095.1 GCF_030604225.1 Geoalkalibacter sp. | reverse complement strand
GGCGGCTCTCGACAGCGCCCTGGAGGATGCCCCGGACGGTCTGGGCGCTCTGCTCGCGGGCCTGCTCGATGAATTCGAGGCGCTGCTTGCCAAGCGTCACGGGTTTTTTCCGCGGGCGGACTGAGAGAAATCGGGCCTCAGAACAGGAGCTGGTCGAGCATCAGCGCCAGGGTGGCGGTGAGCATGGCGAGGTTGAGTCCGGCGAACAGGGCGGTTCCGGTGGTTTTGCGGAGGCTGGTCGGGATCAGCAGGGCGAGCAGAGCCAGCCCGGTCACGGCGGCTAGGTACGGGGTAGCGGCGGCGCCGGATCGCAGCAGGCCCAGGGCGGGCAGCAGCAGCAGGGACGACGCCAGGGCCAGAATCCACAGGGCGATGACCCGTCCGGACTGCCGGGAAGAAAAGCGGTCGAACAGGTGGGGCAGGCCGGCGCGCCGGTAATCCTCGCGCCAGCCGCTGAGCAGCAACCAGAAATGGGGCATCTGCCAGAGGAAAAACACCAGGGCGAGGCTGATGGCGCGGTGATCGCTCCAGGCGCCGCCGGCCGCGCACCAGCCGATCAGGGGCGGCAGGGCGCCGCACAGCGCTCCGGGCAGCACCGCGAAGGCGCTGCGGCGTTTGAGCCAGGTGTAGAGGCCGTTGTACCAGAGGACGGCGCCGCCGGCGAGAGCCAGCGGCATGATACCCAAAGGCGAGAGCAGCAGCATTCCCGCGCCGAGCAGCACCAGGGCGGTGCCCAGGCCCCAGGCAACCGGCCATTGACCGCTCGCCAGGGGGCGCCGGCAAGTCCGGTGCATGCGTGCGTCGATGCGGCGCTCCTGCACCTGGTTGAGCGCCGAGCAACCCCCCGCCAGAACCGCCACCGCCAGGCCCACCAGCAAGCTCGATGTCCCCCGGTTCATACCCCCGTGCAGCAGGTAGCCCGCCGTCGCCGAGAGGCCGACACCCAGGGAAAGGCGCAGGCGCAACAGGCGCGCCATGGGGAGGAAAAATTTTTCCATCATTGAAGCGTCCGCAGGAATTCCACCATCGCCTCCAGGTCCTCCTCGGAAAGGCGTCCTTCATAGTCGGGCATGATGGGCGGATAGCCGACCACGACGTCGGCTTTGGGCTGGAGGATGGAGCGGCGCAGGTACTCCGCATCGACGATCAGGGTGCGTTCGCGGCCCTCGCTGAGGACGCGCTTCTCGCGGCCGTATAGGCCCTTGAAGGTCGGCCCGGCCATTTGCGCGCCGTCCAGGGAATGGCAGCCCAGGCAGCCGTGGCGGCGCAACAGGTCCTCACCGCCTGCACCCTCGTCCTCCACCCGCGCCAGCCAAGCGATGAATTCGCCTTCCGGCAGGGCCTCGACGCGGGTGATCATGTCGGCATGGCCCGTTCCGCAGTATTCGGCGCAGAACACATGATAGCTGCCCGCCTCGGGGGCGACAAACCAGACGTAGTTGTCCATGCCCGGAACCATGTCGCGCTTGATGCGAAAGGCCGGCACGTAGAAGCTGTGCAGCACGTCCTCCGACACCAGATGAACCTTCACCGGCCGGCCCACGGGCACGTAAAGGCGATCGCTGGCGCGGCCGTTTTCATACTCGAACACCCAGGACCACATGCGCGCCACGGCCTTGACCTCCATGGCGCCCTCGGGCACGTTGCGCAGGGCCAGATAGCCGGCCCAGCCGTAATAGAACATGGCCAGCACGATGAGGGTCGGCAGCACCGTCCAGGTGATTTCCAGCCACAAATTGGAACTGACCTGGGAGGTCGGCTGGGGATGGCGGCGGTGATGGTAGCGCACCGCGAAATACACCATCACCGCGGCGATGCCCAGCAGCATGACGACGGAAATGCCGAAGATCAGGAGAAAGACCTGGTCGACCGCTTCTGTAGTTGTCTGGATCTGCGGAGTCACGCCGTCGCCTCACCGATAATGGACGTCGAAAAAGGTAAAGCCGATGAAGATCGCCAGGGTTAGCAGGGCGCAGAAGAAAAAGCCCTTGAGCAGGCGGTTTTCGTATTTCATGTGCATGAAAAAGGCGATGACCAGGCCCGACTTGAAGGAGGCGATGCTCAAGGCCAGCCACACGTTCCAGGGGCCGAGATCGATATGGGAGACGGCGACGGTAACGCCGGTCAGCGCCAGCAGGGCGAGCCAGACGAGGATGAAAATGCGGTCGCTGACGATATGTTTGGACGCGGAACTCACGGCGGTTTCTCCTCAGATGATGAGGTAGTACAGCGGAAAAATGAAAATCCACACCAGGTCGACCAGGTGCCAATAGAGCCCGGAATTCTCCAGGGCCACATAATCCTCGGCGTGGATGGCGTCGGCCGCCACCCGCAGCCACACCCAGACCAGCAGGGCGCCGCCGATCAGCACGTGCAGGCCGTGCAGGCCGGTGGTGATGTAATAGAGGCTGAAGAAGGCGATTTCCCCGGGCGGGCGCTCGAGCATGGCGGGACCGTCGGGATAGAGTCCGTGGCCGATCTTGGCGCTCCACTCAACATACTTGTTGACCATGAAGATCAGCGCCGAAGCGATGGTCGCGCCCACCAGCCAGAGCGTGCGCCCTTTGGCGCCGCGCTGGATGGCGCTGGTCGCCAGGGCGATGGCGAGACTGCTGGAGAGCAGCAACAGGGTGTTGGCCGCGCCGAATACCTCGTTGAGTTCGCTGCCGGCCGCCGCGAATTCGGCGGGATAGCGGTGCAGATAGACGGCGTAGAGAATGAAGAGGCCGCCGAACAGGATCAGTTCGGTGAACAGAAACAGCCACATGCCGAGCTTGGCGCCCGTGTAGTCCTTGTGCGCCGCCTCGCTCATGAGAGTCCCGCTCCCTTGAAGTCATAGGGGCCGCGGGTCACCACCGGATCCGCCGCGAAGTTTTCCGCCGGCGGCGGCGAGGGGATGCTCCATTCCAGGGTCGCCGCCCGCCAGGGATTGTCTCCGGCCGGTGCTCCGCGCAGCATGCCGCGCAGCAGGTTGGCGAACATCAGGAACAGCCCCGCCGCCAGAATCCAGGAGCCGACCGTCGCCATGACGTTGAGCACGGTGAATTCGGGCACGTAATCGTAATAGCGCCGCGGCATGCCGCGCAGGCCCACCACCATCATGGAAAAATAGAGGATGTTGAAGCCGACGAACAGGATGCCCCAGCTGAGGTTGGCGATTTTTCTGTCGTACATGCGCCCGAAGACCTTGGGCAGCCAGAAGTGCAGGGCGGCGAAGAAAGCGAAGCCGGTGCCGCCGAACATGACGTAGTGAAAGTGGGCGACGACGAAATAGGTGTCGTGCACGTGGATGTCGGTGGCCGCCGCCCCCAGGACCAGGCCGGTCAGCCCGCCGATGGAAAACAGCAGGATGAAGGAGAGAGCGAAAAGCATGGGCGGGTCGAGGTGGATGGAGCCCTTGTAAAGGGTTGCCACCCAGTTGAAGACCTTGATCGCCGAGGGGATGGCGACGATGAAGGTGAGCAGCGAGAACACCAGGATCGCCATGTCGCTCATGCCGCTGGTGAACATGTGGTGGCCCCACACCAGGGAGCCGAAGGCGGCGATGGCGAGGCTGGAAAGGGCGATGGCCATGTAGCCGAAGATCGGCTTGCGCGAGAAGACCGGAATGATGTCCGAAACCACCCCCATGCCGGGCAGCACCATGATGTAGACCGCCGGATGGGAATAGATCCAGAACAGGTGCTGGTACATGATGGGGTCGCCGCCGCGCGTGGGGTCGAAGAGGCCGGTGGAAAAGATGCGCTCGAGGATGATGAGCACCACGGTGATGCCCAGGATCGGCGTCGCCAGCACCTGCACCCAGGCGGTGGCGTAGAGGGACCAGACGAACAGGGGCAGGCGCGTCCAGGTCATGCCTTCGGCGCGCAGCCGGTGCACGGTGACGATGAAGTTGAGGCCGGTGAGGATCGATGAGAAGCCCAGAACGAACACGCCCAGGGCCGCCATGGAGACATTGGTGGTGGTTTCCAGGCTGAAGGGCACGTAGAAGGTCCAGCCCGTGTCCGGCGGGCCGCCGCCGCTGAACAGGGCGGAGATGGCCATGGCGCCGCCCAGCATGTAGAGCCACCAGGACAACAGGTTGAGGCGCGGAAAGGCCACGTCGCGCGCGCCGATCTGGATGGGCAGCATGAGATTGCCGAACACCGCCGGGATGCCGGGAATGATGAAGAGAAAGATCATGATCACGCCGTGCAGGGTGAACACGGCATTGTAGGTCTGGGCGCCCATCAGGGTTTCACCCGGGGCGATGAGTTCCAGGCGGATCAGCAGGCCGAGCAGCACGCCGATCAGGAACAGACAGACGATGGCGCTTAGATAGAGCAGGCCGATGCGCTTGTGATCCGTGGAGAAAATCCAGGAGAGCAACCCGCCCCCGCTCTCACCGCTGTCCAAAAAGCCGCGCGCGCTTCGCGGCGCGGTATCGAAATAGGAAGACATACACCATCCTCAGGATTGAGATTTTTTGCGCCCGCTCAGCAGCAGAAAAGCCAGCAGCGCCAGGGCCGTGGCAATGACCACCGTGGCCGAGACGCGCAGCAGGTTGAACACGTAGGTTTTGTTGTGGGCGTCGTAGCTGAAGCAGAATTCCAGCATGCGCTTAACCGTGACGCCGACGCGTCCCTCGGCGCCCTCGAGCAGGGCGAGGGTCAGGTTCATGGGCAGAAAACTGGTGCCGTGGAGGTAGCGCACGATCTTGCCGTCGGGCGCCACCACCACCACCGCCACCGGGTGTAGGAAGTCGCGCCCCTGGCGCTGAAAGCGATAGCCGATGGCCTCGGTGAAGCGCGCGATGTTCTCCGCGTCGCCGGTGAGAAAGCGCCAGGCCTCCTCGGGGAACTGGTTTTTCATGGCCGTCATGTGGATGCTTCGGGCGTTGCGCGCCCAAGCCGGCGTCTCCGTTTCGTCGAAGCTGATGGAGAGAACCTGGAACTGTTCGCCGGGCTTGAGCCGCACCTGCGGCAGGCTGGCCGCCAGCCCCTGCTGAAGAAAATTGCACACGTTGGGACACTGGTAATAAACCGGTGCGATGAGGGTCGGCACCCGGATCAACTCGCCCAGGGTCACGGCCTCGCCCTGCTCGTCGTGAAAAACGAGATCCAGGGGCAGATAGTCCCCGAGGCGCTCATCAAGGCCCACGGGGCCGCTCGCTTCCCGTTCCTCGGGGGCAACCAGCGGCGGGTGGTGGTGCGGATCGCCGGCCAGGGCCGGACCGCCCAGGGCGAGCAAGGCAACCGCAAGCCAGAGCAGGGGCCGTTGCCGGAAGTGGCGAAACAGATCGGACATGGCGATTCTCGCTGAAAGCTGATGAGGGCCGGGCGGGACAAAAAAATTTTCTCATCGCGGCCGTGCCTGCAATGATACCCGCCGCCTGCCGGATTGCAAACCTTCTTTGTTTTCATCCCCTTGAAAATGCGGGTCATCGCCGGAGCCGCGGGGGCGTTTGCCAGGCGCGCCGACTTGGCTTGCTCCGGCCCGGCCCGATCTGCTAGCATGTCCCTTCGTGGTCAACGTCTAATCATCGCGTCTGGTGGACATGAATCTGAGCCCTGAGGACATCAAACGGATTCTGCTGGAAGCCCTGGTCATCCTTGCCTTGGGCGTGGTGGTCGGGCTCTCCGTCAATTATCGGCTGGTGTTCAACGCCTTCGCCGGCAAACCCGTGGTCCCTCCCGCGCGCTCGGTCGCCGAGCAGGCGGCGAGCGCCTATCCCCTGCCCCTGAGTCTGGAGGAGGTCCGCCAGGCCGTGGCGGAGGGCGCGCTGCTGGTCGATGCGCGGATCGAGGACGTCTACCGCGAGGGTCACATTGCCGGAGCGCGGTCCCTGCCCCTGGCCGACGTGGATGCCTATCTCGCCGATTTTCTCGCCCAGGTGGCTCCGGAGCGCCAGCTGATTCTCTATTGCAGCGGCTACGGCTGCCCGGATTCCTTCGATCTGGGCCTGCGCCTCATCGACGAGGGCTATCTCGACGTCTGGGTCTACGAGGGCGGCATGCCCGAGTGGCACGCCGCGGGCCTGCCCGTGGAGAAGGGGGGGGCGGCGCGATGAGCCTCTCCTGGAAAACCCTTGTCTATCATGGCGCGCGCCTGATCCTGGGCGCCATCTTCGTCTACGCCGGCTGGATCAAGGCTGCCGACGTCGCCGCCTTTGCCGGCAACATCGCCAACTACCAGATCCTGCCCTACAGCTGGAATTTCCTGGTGGCGGCAACCCTGCCCTACATCGAGGTGCTGGCCGGGGTTCTGCTCATCGTCAACCAGCGGGTGCGGCCGGCGGCGCTGGTCATCGGCGGCCTCAACCTGGTGTTCATTCTGGCTCTCATCAGCGTCATGGCGCGCGGTCTCGACATCGACTGCGGCTGCTTCAGGCCGGACGCCGAAACCAAAACCACCGCCGCCGAGGCCCTGGTGCGCGATCTGGGCATCATGGTGCTGGTGGTGCTGACCTGGTGGCTGCGCGGCGCGGGACGTAGGACAAACTAACACTGCAACCACGAATGACCCGAATAGGCACGCATGGTAAAACCCTTTGTTTTGGGGGATTCGTGCGGATTCGTGTCATTCGTGGTTGCTTTTTAAGGTCTTCGGTTTATGGAAACATGGCAGCAGCAGCTGCGCGACAGCCTCACCACCCCGGAGCAGCTCGCCGCGCGCTTCGACATTGAGGCCGGCACCCTGGCGGAGGTCTGCGCCCGCTATCCCCTGCGCATCACGCCCCATTATCTCGATCTGATCGAGGGGCCCGGCGACCCTATCTGGCGCCAGTGCGTGCCCGACCCGCGGGAACTGGCCGACGACCAGCCCCTGGACGATCCCCTCGCCGAGGAGCAACTCGCGCCCCTGCCCAATGTGGTGCATCGCTATCCCGACCGGGTGTTGCTGCTGGTCGCGGGCACCTGCGCCACCTATTGCCGCTTCTGCACGCGCAAGCGCAAGGTCGGCTGCCGCGGCAACGAGGTGTCCCTGGGCGAGGTCATGGCGGGCATCGACTACGTGGCGCGCACGCCCGCGGTGCGTGACGTGCTGCTCTCCGGCGGCGAGCCGTTGCTCATGTCCGATTTGCTGCTCAAGGAAATTCTCGAGCGGCTGCGGCGCATTCCTCACGTCGATGTGATCCGCATCGGCACGCGCGCCCCGGTGGTGCTGCCGGCGCGCATCACCGAAAGCCTCTGCGCGCTGCTGCGCCGCTCTCATCCCCTGTTCATCAACACCCACTTCAACCATCCCCGCGAACTGACCCCCGAAGCCGCCGAGGCTTGTCTGCGCCTGGCCGATGCCGGCGTGCCGGTGGGCAATCAGACGGTGCTGCTGCGCGGCGTCAACGACCAGGCCGCGATCCTGGCGGAGCTGTTTCGCGGTCTGCTGCGCCTGCGCGTGCGGCCCTATTACCTGCACCACATGGATCTGGTGCGCGGCACCGGCCACTTCCGCACCCGCCTCGAAACCGGGCTGGAGATCATGGCGGCGCTGCGCGGCAGCCTCTCCGGCCTGGCCATCCCCCACTACGTGGTCGATCTACCCGGCGGGCGCGGCAAGATTCCCCTGGTGCCCGAATACGTGGAGCGCCTCGGCGACCAGGCGCTGCTGCGCGCGCCCAGCGGCGAGCGGGTGGACTTTCCCAACCTCTGCCCCCTATAACTCCTCCGGCGTGAACGTTACCACCTCGTCGATGGTCGCGGCGTCGGTGAGCAGCATCACCAGGCGGTCGACGCCCAGGGCGATGCCGGCGGCGGGTGGCATGTGGGCGAGTTCGGCGAGGAATCTGTCCGGCACGGGGTAGGGGGGCTGCCCGGCTTGAAGCCGCTGCGCCTCTTCGCGGGCGAAGCGCGCGCGCTGCTCCTCGGGGTCGGTGAGTTCGGAGAAGGCGTTGGCCAGCTCCAGGCCGGCGATGTAGAGTTCAAAACGCTCGGCGACCTCGGGGTTGCCGGGCTTTTTTCGTGCCAGGGCGGCCAGTTCGGCGGGATAGTCGGTGAGAAAACAGGGCTTGTCCCAGCCCAGGCGTGGCTCGATGGCGCAGGCGATGAGTTCGTCGAAGCGGTCCTCGGCCAGGGCCTGGTGGGCGGTTGTGTCGGTGTAGCGGGCGAAGGCCTCGGCGACGCTGAGCCGCTCCCAGGGCGGGCCAAGGTCGATGGCGCGGCCCTGCCAGGTAAGGTGGCCGCTGGGCGCCAAGGCGTGAAACAGGGCCTCGCAGTCGTCCATCAGGGCATGGTAGTCGGCCTGGGCCCGGTACCACTCCAGCATCGTGAATTCCGGCAGGTGGCGGCTGCCGCGTTCGGCGGCGCGCCAGCAGCGGCAGATCTGAAACAGGCGCGGATAGCCGGCGGCGAGCAGGCGCTTCATGGGCAGTTCCGGCGAGCTGTGCAGAAACCAGTCGCCGCTTGGCACCGGCGCGATGTAGGCTTCCGGGGCGTTGCCCGGGACGCGGTGCGGGGTTTCCACCTCCAGAAAGTCGCGGTCCATGAAAAAAGCCCGGATTCCGCGCAGAATCCGGGCCCTCTCCATCAATCTGTCACGCTTGCCGGCGAGGCGCCAGTTGGGCTCCGCCATGCGCGCTTATTCCTTGACCCGGGTGTTGTAGGCGCCGGTGCGGGTGTCGATCTGGATCAGATCGCCCTCCTCGACGAAGCTCGGCACCTGCAGGGTGTAGCCGGTTTCCACGGTGGCCGGTTTGTTGTTGCCGGCGGCGGTGTCACCCTTGACCCAGGGGTCGGTGTGGGTAACCTTGAGGTTGACGAAGTTGGGCAGGGTGATGCCGATGGCGCGCTCGCCGAACATGAGAACATTCACGTTCATGTTGTCGATGAGAAAGTACTTATCGTCGCCCAGGGTTTCCTCGGAGAGATGCACCTGGTCGAAGCTCTTCTGGTCCATGAAGACGTAGCCCGACTCATCCTGGTAGAGGTACTGCATGTCGCGGTCCTCGAGGCTGGCGGGTTCGAAGGATTCGCCGGAGCGGTAGGTGCGGTCAAACAGCGAGCCGGTGATCATGTTGCGCAGCTTGCACTTGTAGAGGGCCTGGCCCTTGCCGGGCTTGGTGAAGTCGAAGGCGACGATGACATGCGGCTCGCCGTCGACCATGAGCTTGAGGCCCTTCTTGAGGTCGGAACAGTTGTACATGGGGGAGAATCTCCTTGCTATGGCGGATTCGCGGAATCGGTCGAATTGGAAACCCTGCATTTAACCACAGAAAAAGAAGATTTTCCACCGGAAATTCGTGGACGCGGGAGGGTCGATGTACTCTCGTCAACCTCGCAATAACCGCGAGGACGTTGATTAGGGGCCGCTATCCCTGCCTCCGCGAGTTCTTGCGGGTGCGATACAGCCTTTCGGTGAAGCCACCCTCGGCGAGAAAATCCTGCTCCAGTCGCTCCAATTGCCGCTTCAACAGAAAGCAGGTCTGGTTGATCAGGCACAGGATGGTATTGGCAGCAACCTCCGGAGGGGCCGTGCCAACCCCGTAAGGGTCGCGAACTTCTTTTTTGTCGGACGGGTCTGACTGGTCCGACAGGTCTGACAAGTCGGACAAAAACCACTCCTGCGGAAAATTCCGGTAACGGTAGCGGACCGCCCGTGCCTCGGCATCGTTTTTCTGCCATTGCCGCAGGTTTTGCTGTCGCAGAAAGTCCTCGTAGTCCAACAAAAGCTCTTCGAGGCTGGCCTTGGCGACATTCGTCAGCTTCAACTCGGTTTTTTTCGAAGTGGCCGAGGCCATGCTTCCTTCGGCGATGTTTTGCCGTCCGCTGCGCGCCGCCTGCACCATCTGGTCATGGGTTCGCGACCGGCGGCTGATGAAACGGTTGCAGAAAATCACCGTGGCATCATAAACGACTTCCGCCGTCTGAAAGCTGCGCAAACCGCGGTATCCGCCGTGCGCCGTCAGTAGGCGCTCGTTGGCACCCACGTTCTTCCCAGGCTTTTCGGAACCCCAGGCCGCGCTTGGCGGCGATTGCGTCAACAGTTTGTGGACCTCGCGCACATCTCGAACAATGCCGTTCAACAGAGCCCTCAATCCGGCTTCGTCCAGTGGTGCCTTTTCCTTTGATAGTGCCGCGATCCAGGCCAGTTTTTCCGCCAGCGCCCGCCGTGTCAGCTTCATTCATCACCCTCCACGCAATTCATTGGCAATTCAATCCCGCCCCGGAACCTTGGGGTGTCCTGTCGATGATTGCGCTTTTCACGACGCATCAAGGGGGTGCGGGTCAGGGAGTTTTTACCGCGCGGAGCCTGCCTGGTCAACAAAGGAACTACGCATTGATTCCATCACCCGCGTCCGCCGATTGTCTTCAGCCCCGGGGTTATGCTACCTTCCCGCCAGTTTCACCACATTTTCAAGGAGTCTCCGATCATGATCCTCACCAACGATCTCAGACGCGGGCTGGTGATCCAGCTCGATCAGGCGCCCTGCCTGGTGCTCGACGTCAGCTTTCAATCGCCCTCGGCGCGCGGCGGCAACACCCTGGTCAAGACCAAGTACCGCAACCTGCTCACCGGCCAGGTGCTGGAAAAAGCCTTCAAGGCCGGCGACAAGGTGGACGAGGCCGATTTCGAGCGGCGCAAGGGCCAGTACCTTTATCCCGCCGATGAGGGCGGGGTGTTCATGGATTGCGAAAACTACGAGCAGTACGAACTCGGGGCCGAACTTTTCGAGCCGGTGCAAGGCTACCTGCTCGAAGGCGCCGAGGTGACCCTGGGGGTGTTTCAGGGGCAGGTGGTGAGCGTCGATCCACCCATGGTGGTGGAACTGGTGGTGACGGACACGGCGCCGGCCATCAAGAACGCCACCGCCACCGCCCAGACCAAGGAAGCGGTGCTGGAAACCGGCTTGCGCCTGCAGGTGCCGGGTTATCTCGAAGCGGGCGAGAAGGTCAAGGTCGATACCCGCGAGGGGCGCTTCGTGTCGCGCGCCTGAGTCGCAACGACAGATCAAGGTAAACAAGCCGCTTTTCCCGTCGAGGGAGGCGGCTTTTTTAATGAAATCTCAAGTAGGGAAATTGTCGATTTCCGGGGTAAGTTGCCGAAACAAAATAATAAAAACATGATAAATCAATAGCTTGTGGCTCCTTGACAAGTGTTCGTAGCCTGCTATGAACAATAGACGAGTTGGATGGAGGAGTGTTTTGCGGCGTCCGCCCGAGGCAGGGGATTGCTCCCGAAGGGAGGAGGTGAGGCGTGTTCGGGGATCGGCGCGGCGCAGGGCGCAAGGCCTTGTCCATTTTGGCTTGGTGGATGAAGAATCCTATTCCCAAGGGAGGTCACAGCTTATGAAAACCCTGCTTCGCACGGTGCCGGCCCTGGTCGTCCTGGGCCTGCTGGCGGCGCTGCCCGCCGCCGCGCAACTCTCGCCCATGGAAACCCTCGGCAAGGAACTCTATTTCGACCAATCCCTCTCCAGCCCCTCCAATATGTCTTGCGCCTTCTGTCACGGCGAGAGCGTTGGTTTTACCGGCGACAATCCCGCCATCAACAAGCAAGGCGCGGTGTATCCCGGCGCGGTGCGCCAGCGCTTCGGCAACCGCAAGCCGCCAAGCTCCGCCTATGCCGGCGACAGCCCGGTGTTTCACTATGACATGGACGAGGAACTGTTCGTCGGCGGCATGTTCTGGGACGGGCGCGCGACGGGCTGGGTAACGGGCGATCCCCTCGCCGACCAGGCCATGGGGCCCTACCTCAATCCCGTGGAACAGAACCTGCCCAGCGAACAAGCCGCGTGCATGATCGTCGCCGGGTCCAAGTATGCCCCGCTCTACGAGCAGGTTTTCGGGCTCCCCATTGACTGCACCGTCTCTGATGCGGACGGGCATCTGGCGGCCTACAAGAATTTCGCCCGCGCCGTGGCGGCCTTCGAGCGTTCACTGGAGGTGAGTCCCTACAATTCCAAATTCGACTATGTGATGGCCGGCGAGGCCGAGTTTACCGCCCAGGAAGCCCAGGGTTGGGAGCTGTTCAACGGCAAGGCCATGTGCGCCCTGTGTCATCCGGCGCCGCTGTTCACCGACTTCACCTACGACAATCTGGGCGTGCCGAAGAACCCGGCGAATCCCTTCTACCGCATGGATACGGTTTATATCGACGGCATGCCCATCAACCCCGAGGGCGCCGCCTGGATCGATTCGGGGCTGGCCGGTTTCCTCGAAAGCCTGCCGGAAAGCTGGTTTGCCGATCAGGGGCTGGACAAGGCGACGGTGGTCGCGGAAAGTTACGGCAAGCACAAGGTGCCGACCCTGCGCAACGTCGACAAACGCCCCGGCAATGGTTTCACCAAGGCCTACATGCACAACGGCGTCCTTAAGAGCCTGGCCGAGGTCGTGAGCTTCTACAACAACCGCGATGACATGATCGCCAACGGTATGATCGTGCCGGAAGTCGCGGAGAACATGAACATGGACGAGTTGGGCGCCCTTGGCCTGAGCGCCGATGAGGAAGCGGCGCTGGTGGCTTTTATGGGAACCCTCTCCGACGGCTACCAGCCCCAGTCCAAGAAGCCGAAGACAAATTAGTCCGCCTCTTCAAAGCATACCCACGAGTCAGGGCAGGCACTTTAGGCGCCTGCCCTGAATTTTTCTCCTCGTTTGTTTTCCTCTCGCCGCCCCGGCTGCCTTGCCTTTCGCACAATTGCGAAAACGGCTGAAATACGGCTTCGCAGCATTGCAAAACCTTGTTCTATCCCCTCG
>NZ_JAUVWH010000187.1 GCF_030604225.1 Geoalkalibacter sp. | reverse complement strand
GGTTTTCGCTGGGCCAATTCCGGCACGGTGTCAACCCCGGCCTGCTCGAGAAGATCGGCGTATTCCTGGCCAACGCCCTTGATCCTGAACAGATCGGAATTATTGATCCACTTCAGGAGCAATTTGTCACTGACCCCGGCTTTTTCCGCGAGGTCCTTGCGTCCCTTGGGCGTCGATCCCGCTTCAAGGAGTTTTTCCGTCGACGAAATGCCGGCCGCTTCGATCCTTTGACGATAGACCTCGCCGATTCCCTCGATTTCATTCAGTCGCGTCATGAGCTTCTCCTTTGCAGCGAAATAAGGAATCCTGCCACGGGAGAACTAAAACACAGGATTTCATGAATTCAACCGAAGGATTGCGCTTCTTGGAGAATCTTTCGGTAAACCGCCGCATTGTCTTCGGAAAAACAGACAAAATACACCTTTTTTACCTGATCCTGGGCGGCGAGAAACGTCCTGGCCTCGGCGACGGCAATGCGGCAGGCGCGCTCCAGGGGAAAGCGGTAGGCGCCGGTGCTGATGGAGGGAAAGGCGATGGTTTCCAGGCCGTGCTCCTGGGCCAGGCGCAGGCTGTGGCGGTAGCAGCCGACGAGCAATTCGTCCTCGCCCTGCCCGCCGCCGTGCCACACCGGTCCCACGGTGTGGATGACATGCCGGGCAGGCAGATTGTAACCGCCGGTGATTTTCGCCTGACCGGTGGGGCAGCCGTTGAGGGTTTTGCATTCCTCCAGCAGGCGCGGCCCGGCGGCGCGATGGATGGCGCCGTCCACCCCGCCGCCGCCGAGCAGCGTGGTATTGGCGGCGTTGACGATGGCATCGACCTGCATTTTCGTGATGTCGCCCTGCACGACTTCCATGGCGTATTGGGTCATGACGCACCTCCCGGTTGTTTTCACAAGACTACCTCACCGCAGGGAGCGGTCAAAGCGCACCGGCAACTCGATGGGCAGGCTGTCCTCGGGAAGCTCCGCGGGAAAGGCCGGAAAACGCGGCACCCGCGCGACGGCCGCGGCCGCCGCCTGATCGAGGAGGGCATCGCCGGAACTCTCCAGGATGGCGGTCTCGCGCAGCCGCCCGTCGCGCTCCAGCACGAAACGCACGACGACCTTGCCCTCGCGCCCGGCGCGCAAGGCCGGCAGGGGATAACGCTGATAGGGACGGATCAGGGGCGGCAGGGCATCGAGATAGGCCTGGCGCAGGGCGCGGATGCGCGGCTCCTCGACGACGGGCGCGATCGGCGACGGCAGGCTCGCCAGAGCAAGAGCCTGTTTCTCCTGCGCAAGAAGTACCGGTTCAGCGGTGGAATCCCGCGCATCGCTCGGGGATGACCCCTGGGTTTCAGGCACGGCCGGCGGGGCAATCGGACTGGGTTCGTCGGATCCGGCGGCAGGCGCTTCGATGGGGGCGGAAGCAGCGGCGACGCCAGGCCGGGCTTGCCCGGCAGGAGGCTTACTGGGTGTGGCTTGAAGCGGCGCGGTGGGGGGTGGGATTGACACGGGCACTTGCGGCGCAACCGGCTGCGGCGCTTCGAAAATCACCGGGGGAGATGGCGCGGATTGTCCGGGTTCGGCAACCTGCGCGGGCACGGTCATGACCTCAATGCGCAGGGCCTTGCCGGAGGAACGATCCGGGGCGGGCACACCGGGCTGACGCGGCGAAACCAGCAGGAGCAGCCCGTGCAACAGCAGGGAAAAGGCCAGAAAAAGCAGACTGCGCTGGAGGCTTGCGTTCACGAGGATATCTGCCTTGGATCACGAAAGGATTTTCGCAGTCTACGGCAGAACCAAAGCCTGGGGCAACCCTGTCCCTCCTTTTGTCCTACAGCAGCGCCACCGCCTCCTTGGCCAGGGCCAAAAAGCCTTGGGGCAGCACGCCGAGCAGGATGATGGCGAGGATCAGCACGTAGCCGAGGAGGCGGGTGCCGAATCCCAGGGGTACGGCTTCGCCACCGTCGTCGGCGCTCAGGTAGGCGGCGCGCACCATCTTCAGGTAGAAGAAGATGGAGATGGCGGCATTGATCAGGGCCAGCACCACCAGGCCGTAAAAGCCCTTCTGGAAAGCGGCGGTGAACAGCACGAACTTGCCGGTGAAGCCGATGGTGGGCGGGATGCCGGCCAGACTGAAGGCGCCGGCGCCGAGGGTGAAGGCGAGCAGCGGCGAGCGGCGGTAGAGACCCTTGAGATCATCGAGGGACAGGTTGCGGCTGTCGCCGCTCAGGTGGTAGAGAACGAAGAAGCACGCCAGGTTCATGAGCAGATAGCCCAGCGCATAATAGATGGCGCCGGCCTGGCCGAGGGGATTGCCGGCAAGGATGCCGAGCATCAGATACCCGGCATGGGCGATGCTCGAATAAGCCAGCAAGCGCTTGATGTCGTTCTGCACCAGGGCGGCGAGATTGCCGACGGTCATGGACGCCACGGCCAGAATGCCCAGCGCCCAGGTGAGCTGGGTGACATCCACTCCGGCGAGGCTGACCAGGCGCAGCAGTAGGATCACCGCGCCCAACTTGGGCAGGGTGGCGACGAAGCCGGCGGTCTCGTTGGCCGCGCCCTGGTAGACATCGGGCGTCCAGAAATGCATGGGAAACAGGGCGAGCTTGTAGAAAAAGCCGCACAGCAGCAGCACCATCCCCGGCACCGCCAAGGGCTGGGAGACGATGAGCTCGGGCAGCAGGGGCGCCAGCTCGGCCAGGTAGGTGGTGCCGCTCAGGCCGAAGACGTAGCTCATGCCGAACAGAGTGAGGCCCGAGGCCGCCGCGCCGAACAGCACATACTTGATGCCGGCTTCATACTGCTCGCGGCTGTGCTGGGGCTGACGGAAGGGAATGGCCACGAACAGGGCGAAGGACGAGATCTCCAGCGCCAGGAAAATGGTCACCAGCTCCACGGCGCTCGCCAGCATCACCAGGCCCAGGGTGCTGATCGCCAGAAACATATAGTACTCGGCGCCCAGGCGCCCCTCGATGCCGCGCAGGCCCGGTCCGACCCAGGCCACCAGCACCAGCCCGGCGCAGAGGATGACCTTGAACAGCTGCGAGAGGGTATCGACCCGATAGGCGTCGAAGAACAGCAGACCCGACTGGTCGAGGGTGGCGACGGAGGCGAGCAGCGCCAGGGTCGAGAGAAGCATCACCGCGACCCGCGGCAAGTCAATGCGCGGCCGGCCCAAGGAGGCGCAGAAGCAGACCAGAACGAGCAGGATCAGCAGCAGTTCGGGCAAAAAAAGCATGGTTTCCATAAGCCGTCCGAAATCAGAAGTTGGTCACGGAGGAAATAAGTTCGGCAACCCGGTCGCCCAGGCCGCTCAGGGCGTGCAGGGTTTCCCCGGCATCGCCGCCGCCCATGCCGGCCTCGACCTGCTGCAGCAGATGCGCAACGCTGGCATCCATGATATTGAGCAGGGGCGCCGGGTAGAAACCGATCCAGAAGACAAAGATCACCAGAAAACTCAGGGTGCCGATCTCGCGCGGGTTGAGATCGCGCAGGGCGTGATGGCCCTCGCCCTCCTCCTCGTCCTCGTGGTGGTGGCCGTGGCCGTCAGAGTCGGCCCAGACCATGCGCTGCAACAGGCGCAGCATGTACGCGGCGGCGAGAATCGCGCCGACCACGGCGATCGCCCCGACCAGCGGATACTTGGCGAAGGCGGCGAGCAGCACCAGGAATTCGCTGACGAAGCTGTTGGTGCCGGGAAAGCCGAAGGACGAGAGGCTGAATATGCCGAGAAACAGCACGAACAGCGGCATCATCGCCCCCAGGGCCGAATTGACGCTCATCTCGCGGCTGTGGGTACGCTCATAAATAATGCCGATGAGGATAAACAGCGCGCCGGTGGTGATGCCGTGGTTGATCATCTGCAGCATGGCGCCCTTGATGCCCTGATCGTTGAGCAGAAAGATCCCCAGGGTGACAAAACCCATGTGGCCGACGCTCGAGTAGGCGATGAGCTTTTTTATGTCGCTCTGCCCCAGGGCCAGATAGCCGCCGACCACGATGGACACCAGGGACAGGGCGATGAGCCAGGGCATGAAGTAGAAGGTCGCCTCGGGTGCGATGGGCAGGCAGAAGCGCAAAAAGCCGTAGCCGCCCATCTTGAGCATGATGCTCGCCAGGATCACGCTGCCCGCGGTGGGCGCCTCGACGTGGGCGGCGGGCAACCAGGTGTGCAGGGGGAACATGGGCACCTTGACGGCGAAGGCCAGGG
>NZ_JAUVWH010000140.1 GCF_030604225.1 Geoalkalibacter sp. | reverse complement strand
TCGCGCAGCGCCCGCTCGAAATGGGCCTGGGTCACCACCGTCGCATCCTCCTTGATGGCGTTGACCGTGGCGCGCTTGCACAAGCTCTCGATATCCCAGCCGACATAGCCCTCGGCGGCCTGCGCCAGATACTGGCGGTCGATGTCGGGGGCCAGGTTGGGCATGTGCTTGAGGTAGATGTCGAGAATGCCCAGCCGATCCTCGGTCGTCGGCGGATGGACGAACACCTTGCGGTTGAAGCGCTTCTTTTCCTTGATGATGGCTTGATCGACGGTGTCGATGCGATAGCAGGAGCCAAGCAGCATGAGGCCCTCGACGCCGTGGATGCGATCGATCTGCTCGATGAACAGCCGGGTCAGATCCTTGTCGGCAAAAGTCGGGGGAATGGCGCGAAAGTTTCCCGGCCCCCACTCGTAGTCGCAATTGGCGCGCGGCGCCAGCCATTCGCAGTCGGAGATGAACAGCACGCAGGGCGCCTCGTGGATGGCGCAGTCGAAGGCCTCCACCAGTTCCTGCCCCTTGCCGAGCATCTCCTGCCCGGATACATAGACGAAGGACACGCCGGCATCCTTGGCGCAGGCCTCGGCGAGCATGGTGATGCCCGTCCCCAGGGGGCCCCAGAGCATCACCCCGCTGGGCAGACCCAAGTTGTGCCGCCGGATCAGCTCAGGCTTCTTGAGGGGCAGGCAGACCATTTCCCGCAGAGTTTCCTTGACGTCGCGGTAGCCGCCGACATCGTCCCAGCCCAAAACCGGATCGCGAACTTCATAGAAAATGTTTTGCAATTTACGGTGCATGAAAAATCCGTTTTATCCTTTCACCCAAAAAGCCGCGCGTCAAACAGCGCTCTTTTCGGAGCAACATGCGTGCCATCTCGCCGCCCGCCCCTGGCATCCCTTAAAGATCGTTGAGCAGGCGGTAGATTTTTTGTTCCAGTTCCCAGACCGTAGCGCCCTGATCGGGAGCGCCCTCTTCCTCAAACAGCAGGCGCGCCTGATCGAGTTGGGCATGGGCCTTGAGCAGCACGGGCGTCAGCTTGGCTTCCAGGCGGATGCGGGGGATCTCACCCACCAGTTCGCGATATTCTTCAAGAGCCGCGGCCGCCGTCTGCACGCGGCGCGCCGGGCGGGCGGGCTCGACGGCGGAGTCAGGGTGAAGCAGCCGCGAAAAGGCGGCAACCTCGTCAACCAGCAGGCGATAGCGTTCGGAAACATTCATCATGTTCAGGATCTCTTTTCGTTCATCAGGGAAATGTCAGGGAGGTCGCGCGCGACAGACCTTGCGGGACGCAAACAGGGAATGATAAAGAAAAGCCGCCCACCCGGCAACCAAAAAACACCCAAAAACGCCGGAAAATCTATTGACTTGAGCAACTCGCCGTGCTAATTGTCGGCCTTCGCCCTACAGCGAAAACCAGCACCAGCACGAACGCCCTAGGGGAGTGCAAACTGAGAGTTCCGCCGGCCCGCGCGCCGACGGAAGACCCTTGGAACCTGATCCGGCTCACACCGGCGTAGGGAAGCGGCGTCGCAGCAGCTCAGACTGACTGCCGAGGCCGCATTTTGCGGCCTTTTTCTTTTTTTGGCGAGTTGGACAAGCAATGACCGTCTGGATCAACGAACAGCCCCGCGAACTGCCCGTCGGCACCCGCCTCTTCGCGGTGCGCGACCTGTGCAAGCCCGAAGCCGACGTGCTCATCGTCAACGGCTTTCCCGCGACAAGCGACCAACCCTTGCGGGACCAGGACCGGGTGGTGCTGATCCGGCGCGGCGAGCGGCCCTCGGCGGGGGAACTCGAAGCCCTGATGGCGGCGCGCCACACCCCGGGGGTACACGAGCGGGTCAAGGGAGCGAGCGTCGGCATCGCCGGGGCGGGCGGCCTGGGCTCGGCGGTGGCGGTGGCCTTGGCGCGCATCGGCGTCGGCCGGCTGATCATTGCCGATTTCGACGTGGTCGAGCCGTCCAACCTGAACCGCCAGCAGTATTTCGTCGACCAGATCGGCCTGCCCAAGGTCGAGGCCTTGCGCGACAATCTGGCGCGCATCAATCCTTACGTGAAGGTCGACATCTTCAACGGCCGACTGACGCCGGAGAACATTCCGACGGTTTTCGCCGAGGCACGGATCCTCGTCGAGGCCTTCGACGCCGCCGCGCAGAAAGCCATGTTGGTGGAAAGTTTCCGCCGCCATTTTCCCGAACGCCCCCTGGTGGCGGCCTCGGGCCTCGCCGGCTATCAGCCCTCCAACACGGTGGTGACGCGCCGCGTCGGCGCCCAGTTGGTGCTGGTCGGCGACGGGCAGAGCGCCGCGCGCCCCGGCGAGGGACTCATGGCGCCGCGGGTCGGTATCGCCGCCCATCATCAGGCCAATGCGGTGCTGCGCCTGCTGCTCGGCGAGGAACCCCAATAATTCATCCGGACGAGGAATATCCATGAAGATCAAGATCAACGGCGAACCCCGCGACCTCTCCCCGCCCCTGACGGTGGCCGAATATCTGGCGACCCTGGGCTTGGAGGTCGAGCGGGTGGCGGTGGAACACAATCACCGCATCCTGCCCCGGGAGAACTTTGCCGAGGCACAACTGGCCGACGGCGACACCCTGGAGATCATCCAGTTCGTCGGCGGCGGCTAAGAGCTGAGTGGTAATTCTTTTTGACCCGCCGGAAGCGACCGCTCCGGCTCCAACCCTGAGGCATCAACCATGGACGACCTGATCATCGCCGGACGCCGCTTTCATTCGCGACTGCTGGTGGGCACCGGCAAATTCTCCTCCAACGCGGCCATGGTGGCGGCCATGGAAGGCTCGGGCTGCGAAATCGTCACCGTGGCCCTGCGCCGCGTCGACATCGACAATCCCGGCGACAGCATGCTCGCCCATATCGACCGCGCCAAGTACCTGCTGCTGCCCAACACCAGCGGCGCGCGCGACGCCGAAGAAGCGGTGCGCCTGGCGCGCCTGGCGCGGGCCGCCGGCTGCGAGCCCTGGGTCAAGCTGGAAGTCACCCCCGATCCCTATTACCTGCTGCCCGATCCCGTGGAAACCCTCAAGGCCGCGCAGATTTTGGTCAAGGAAGGCTTCGTCGTGCTGCCCTACATCAACGCCGACCCGGTGCTCGCCAAGCACCTGCAGGAAGCCGGCACCGCCACGGTCATGCCTCTGGGCGCGCCCATCGGCACCAACCGCGGCCTGCGCACCCGCGACCAGATCGCCATCATCATCGAGCAGGCCGTGGTGCCGGTGGTGGTCGACGCGGGCCTCGGCGCCCCATCCCACGCCGCGGAAGCCATGGAGCTCGGCGCCGACGCGGTGCTGGTCAACACCGCCCTGGCCGTCGCTCGCGATCCGGGCGCCATGGGCGCGGCCTTCAAGAAGGGCGTCGAGGCGGGCCGTCAGGGTTTCCTGGCCGGACTGGGCGAACAACGTGAAAAGGCCGAAGCCTCCAGCCCATTGACCGGCTTTCTGCGCGACTGATCAACCACCGAGGAATTGCCCAGCATGAGCTTTTTCGATCTTCTCCAGCAGTACGAACGCCCCCGGGTCGAGGATCTGATCGCCGCCCAGACCACCGCCGACGTCGAGCGCGCCCTGGCCAACGAGCGGCTCCATGCCGAGGATCTGTCGGCGCTGCTCTCCCCGGCCGCCGAGCCCTTCCTCGAAGTCATGGCGCAAAAGGCCCATCGCCAGACGGTGCAGCGCTTCGGTCGCAACATCCTGCTCTACGCGCCCCTGTACCTGTCCAACGAGTGCGTCAACGGCTGCCTGTACTGCGGCTTCAGCGCCAAGAACCAGGTGCCGCGCCGCACCCTGTCCTTCGACGAAATCGAACGGGAAGCCCGGGTGCTGCACGATCAGGGCTTCCGTCACATCCTGCTGGTGACGGGCGAAGCGCCCAAGGCGCTGGACAACGACTTTCTCGCCGCCGCCGCGCGCCGCATCCGCCACCTGTTCAGCTCCATAAGCATCGAGGTCTATCCCATGGAGGCCGAGGGCTACCGGCAGATGATCGATGCGGGCATCGACGGCCTGACCATCTACCAGGAAACCTACGATGCGGAGCTCTACCGGCGGATGCATCCCTTCGGCAAGAAGCGCGATTTCGCCTTCCGCCTCGCCACCCCGGAGCGCGGCGGCACCGCCGGGTTGCGCCGCATCGGCATCGGCTCGCTGCTGGGACTGGGCGACTTTCGCTTCGAGGGCTTCTGCACCGGACTGCACGCCCTGTACCTGAGCCGCCATTTCTGGCGCACCCAGCTGACCGTCTCCTTTCCGCGCATCCGACCGGCCGACGGCGGCTTTCAACCCCTCAACCCGGTGTCCGACCGCCATTTCGTGCAGTTGATCTGCGCCCTGCGCCTGCTTCTGCCCGACGTCGGCCTAGTGCTCTCGACCCGCGAAAGCGCCCAACTGCGCGACAACCTGCTGCCTCTCGGCATCACCCAGATGAGCGCCGGCTCCTGCACCGCGCCCGGCGGCTATGCCGATAAGGATCACAGCACCCGCCAGTTCGCCATCGACGACGACCGTTCTCCCGAGGACGTCTGTCGCCTGATTCGCGCCCGCGGCTACGAGGCGGTGTGGAAGGACTGGGATGCCGCCTTTCTGGAGCGGGCCGCCGGCCAGTGATGCCATGCCCGGCGCGCGCCTCGTGGATTTTTCCCTCTATCTGATTACCGACCGCCAAGCCCTGCCGCCCGGCCGACGCCTGGAAGAGGTGGTGGCCGCCGCCTGCCGGGGCGGCGTCGGCGCGGTGCAGCTGCGGGAAAAAGACCTCGGCGCCCGCGAACTCTACCCCCTGGCCTGCCGCCTGCGCGACCTCACCGCCGCCTGTGGCGCGCGCCTGCTCATCAACGACCGCATTGATCTGGCCCTCGCCGTCGAGGCCGACGGCGTGCATCTCGGTGGCCAGTCCTTGCCCACCGCCGTCGTACGGCACCTGCTCGGCCCCGCGCGGCTCATCGGCGTCTCCACCCACCATCCCGACGAAATCCGCGCCGCCCACCACAACGGCGCCGACTTCGTGACCTTCGGCCCCGTCTACGCCACCCCGTCCAAGGCCGCCTTCGGCCCCCCGCAGGGCCTCGTCGCCCTGCGCGCCGCCTGCCGGGCCGCGCCCCTGCCGGTGTTCGCCCTGGGCGGCATCACCGCTGAGCGCGTGCCCGCCGTGCGTGCCGCCGGCGCCCGCGGCATCGCCCTGATCCGCGCCATCCTGGGCGCCGTCGATGCGCAACAGGCTGCCCGCTCATTGCGGGAGCCGTATCGGCCGCAGCCCTGACATTTGGCTATGCAACAGGCGGTTATCCCTGTAAAAAGGAAGCATTCGCGGATGAATCGTCCGGGTTGGATGCAAGGGGGTAGCCGAAAGCGATTCCATGACCAAGGACAAGAAATTTCTCTGGTGCGCCGTTCACCAGCAAAAGCGCCCCCTTGCGGGTTGTCCGCGCTGCGGTCATTTCCCCTGCCGGGGACTCTCGCCCGAGCATCTGCGCATCCTGTCCCTGTCGATTTCGTTGCAGCGCGCCGTACAGGCCCTGAGCATAAGGAGGATCAAGACCATGTTTTTTCTCAAGGACAAGCAGGGCGCCCTGAGCACCTACCTGGGCAAACTCGAGGAATTGGATGCGGCCCGCGCCACCGACATCGAAGAGGCGCTGGAGGTTTCGTCTTATTTTGTTCAGGAGCTGACCTGGGTACCCGCGGGCAAGGAAACCAAGGCCAAGGCGCCCGCGGCCGCCAAGCCGCGCCCCTGCGTCATCGAGCTGGCTTCCGGAGAATTTGCCCTGGATGACTTGGATCCGACGGAACCACGCGAAGATGCCGCGAAAATCTATCCAATCGACAAACGCTACCTGCGCCGCTTCGTGCCGGTCAAGGTGGCCGTCGGCGAGAGCGGAACGCGGAAAATACCGGCGGCGCCGCGCAAGAAGCCGGCTCCGGCGTCCTGAGCCGTCGATCGCCGAGGCTTTTCTTCCGGCCGCAATCCGCTACACTATTCCCCGTGTGGTCGTTGTGATTCCTCGGCGGGAGCCCCTACATGCTTGAGATTTTCCTGGTGCTGGCTATTCTGATCGGCGCCGTGATTTTATTTGTCAGCGAAAAATTCCCTGTTGACCTGGTCGCGTTCATGGTTCTGGGCGCTCTGCTGGTATGCGGCCTGGTGACCCCGGAGGAAGGCATCTCCGGCTTCAGCAATCCGGCCACGGTCACGGTGGCCGCCATGTTCGTGCTCAGCGCCGGACTGCAAAGGACCGGCGCGGTGGCCACGGTGGGGCACCTGCTGATGCGCTTCGGGCGCAACCATTTTCTGGCCCTGCTGGTCATCATGGCGGCCGTGGGTCTCATGTCGGCCTTCATCAACAACACGGCAGCCGTCGCGGTTTTTCTGCCCCTGGTCATGACCCTGGCGGCCAAGCGCAAAATCGCCGCCTCCAAGTTCCTCATCCCCCTCTCCTACGCCTCGCAGTTCGGCGGAGTGTGCACCCTCATCGGCACCTCGACCAACCTGCTGGTCTCCGCAATCTCCCAGCAGGCCGGCTACGGCGCTTTTTCCATGTTCGAGTTCAGTCGGTTGGGACTGATCATGTTCGCCGCGGGCTTCACCTATTTTCTGCTGCTGGGGCGCTGGCTCTTGCCCGAGCGCCAGGCTCAGGAACTCACCGCCACCTACGAACTGGGCGAGTACATCGCCGAGATGCGGGTCATGGAGGACTCGCCCCTCATCGGCAAAACCGTCATGGAAAGCAATCTCGGCACCGAGCACGACGTCACAATCCTGCGCCTGCTCGACGAGGAACGCCGCGTCTGGGCACCCTACCGCCAGCGCCTGCGCGAGGGCAGCGTGCTGCTGGTGCGCGGCCGGCTCTCGGAATTGATGGAATTGAAAAAAGCCGACCACATGGAACTTAACGCCGAGTTCGAACTGCGCGACGCGTCCCTCGAAGACGAGGACATGAAGCTGGTGCAGGTACTGGTGCCGCCCCATTCGCGCCTGATGGGACGCACTCTCAAGGACACCTACTTCCGCCACCGCTACAACGCCTTGGTGCTCGCCATCCAGCGTCGCGGCGCGCCCCTGCGCGAAAAGCTCAACTCAGTGCGCTTGCAGACCGGGGATGCCCTGCTGATCATGGCGGCACAGAAGGACATCGATCAGCTGCGCGCCGACGACGACTTCATTGTACTTGAAGAAGTGCCCGAACCCTCCCTGCGCAGCCGCAAGGTGCCCTTCGCCATCGGCATCGTGGCGACCGTGGTCGGCCTGGCCGCCCTCAACATTCTGCCTATTCTGGTGACCGCCCTGCTGGGCTGCGTGGCCATGGTGCTGACGCGTTGCCTCACGCTGGAGGAAGCTCAGAAATCGGTGGACTGGACGGTGATTTTTCTCCTCGGCGGCATCTTGCCCCTAGGCATCGCCATGGAAAAAACCGGCGCCGCCCAGTGGCTCGCCGCAGAGGCCCTGCAACTGGCGGGAAACCTGGGGCCGATTGCGGTTCTCGCGGTGTTTTACCTGCTCACCGCGATTCTTACCGAATGCATGAGCAACAACGCCTCGGCGGTGCTGCTCGCACCCATCGCCATCGCCTCGGCCGTCAAAATGGGCATCGACCCCAAACCACTGCTCATGGCGGTCACCTTCGCCGCCTCGACGAGCTTCGCCACGCCGGTGGGCTACCAGACCAACGCCATGGTTTATGGCCTGGGCGGCTACAAGTACACCGACTATGTCAAGGTCGGGGTGCCCCTCAATCTGATCTTCTGGGTTCTCGCGGTGCTGTTCATCCCCATGTTCTGGCCCTTTTGAGCGCTCCCCAACAAGGGCTGGATTTTCTGCGGGGATCACCGGATTTCCTTCCTTGGCCAGGTGGCGCAGATCCATATTCCAGTTGTCCGGACTGATCGTCTGCTCATTTCTAACGCCGTGGGTGTA
>NZ_JAUVWH010000157.1 GCF_030604225.1 Geoalkalibacter sp. | reverse complement strand
GATCAGCTGCTGCCCGCGGCCCAGGAATTCGGCGAGCACCACCATTCCATCGCCGGGCTCATCTCGGGCATGGCGGTCATGGCCCTGAGCTTGCTGCTGCTTTTGTAGCAACGGCCTTGGTTTTTTTTGGCGCGACGGCAGGCTCCCGCGCCTCCTGCTCCACCTCGTCTCCCGCGAGAAACAATCCCAGCAGTTCCCCCACCGTATGATTGCTTTCCAGGGCGTGGCGCAGCGGCCGGTCGAGGTCGATCTCGTATTGGTTGCGGCGGCCGTCGCGGAAGCGCCGCAGCACGGCGCAGTCCTCCAGGTCGCGCACGATCTTCTGCACCGCCCGTTCGGTGATGCCGACCAGTTGCGCGACGTCGCGCAGGCGCGCGCCGGGGTCGCGGGCCAGGCACAGCAGCACGTGGGTGTGGTTGTTGAGAAAGGTCCAGTCGCTGCCGGAGGCTTTGGGTGGGCGCGGGGCGCGGCTCGTGGGCATGGGTTCCTCGGCGGTCAGAATTTGTTGGCGCGGTGCACGTCCACGTCGCTCAGGTAGGCGACGATGGCGTAGTCCTCGAAATAGGTCGCGGCCAAGTGGTCCAAAATAGCATGGGCCAAAGGGCTCTGACAAATGCTGGTAAGACAGATGGTGCGGTTCTGATCCCAGTCGCCCTTGCGCTTGCCGCGCGCGCCCTCGCCGCGCACGTCGGCAACGGTGTAGCCGGACACACCGAGGCGTTTGAGGTCACGGACCAGCAGGCTTTCCAGGGCCGATTCGGCGATGATGGTGACCAGCTTGCGTTGGGTCAGGGGCATGGAATCAGCCTCCGAAGCTATGGGCGAAGCGCGCCATCGCATGATAGATGGGGATGCCCGCCAGGATGTTGAAGGGAAAGGTGATGCCCAGGGACGCCGCCAGATACAGGGTCGGGTTGGCCTTGGGCACGGCGATGCGCATGGCCGCCGGCGCGGCGATGTAGGAGGCGCTGCCGGCGAGGGTGGCGAGCACCGTGGTGCCGCCCAGGGACAGGCCGCTCAGCAGCCCGGCCAGGGTGCCGAGCGCCCCGCTGAGCAGGGGCATGGCCATGCCGAAGATGACCAAGAAAGGGCCGGCCTGGCGCAGATCGCCCATGCGCCGCGAGGTGATGATGCCCATTTCCAGCAGGAACAGGGCCAGCGCCCCCTTGAACAGGCCGGTGAACAGGGGCGCCACGGCTTCGGCGCGATCGGCGCCGCTGAGCAGGCCCACCAGAAGCCCTGCGACCAGCAGGTAGATGCTCTTGCCGAGAAACACCTCGTGCAGCAGCGGCCCCCACTTGATGCCGCCGGGCGTGGTGCGCATGCGGGCAATGAGGATGCCGATGGCGATGGCCGGAATCTCCAGCACCACCAGCAGCACCGTGACGAAGCTCTCGTAGCTTTGCCCGAGGCGCGTCAGATAGGCGATCACCACGGCGTAGGTCACGGCGCTCACCGAGCCGTAATGGGCGGCCAGGGCCGCGGCGTCGGGGCGGCTGAAGCGGCCCAGGCGCCGCAGCAGGTTGTAGGCCGCGATGGGGATGATCACGCCCAGGGCCACCGTGGCCAGGGCGGGGAGAAACACCTCGCCGGGCGCCGCCTTGGACAGCTCGATGCCGCCCTTGAGGCCGATGGCGAACAGCAGGTAGATGCTCAGGCTCTCGTAGAGCTGGTCGGGAAAGCGCAGGTCCGATTTGAGCAGGCCGGCGGTCAGTCCCACCACGAAACACAGGACGACGGGATCGAGCAGGTTGTCGAACATTTCGGCGGATGTCTCTCCTTGAGGGGCGGTTTCAGGCGGATTGCGGCCGGCCTTCGAGGGCCGCGGCCTTGTCGAGCACCGTCTGCTTCTGGCGCTCCTTGAAGGCGCTCACCGCCTCGCGCAGCGCGGGGTGCTTGACGGCGAGGATCTTGGCGGCGAGCAGTCCCGCGTTCTGGGCATTGTCGATGGCCACGGTGGCCACCGGCACGCCGCGCGGCATCTGCACGATGGAGAGCAGGGCGTCGAGTCCTTGCAGGGCGGTGACGTTGACCGGCACGCCGATCACCGGTAGCGGCGTGATGGCCGCCACCATGCCGGGCAGATGGGCGGCGCCGCCGGCACCGGCGATGATCACCTCTAGGCCGCGCGTCGCGGCGGTGCGCGCGTAGTCCATGAGGCGCTCCGGAGTGCGGTGGGCCGAGACGATGGTCATCTCGTAGGGCACACCGAATTGGGCGAGGATCTCCGCCGCCTGGCGCATGACCGGCAGGTCCGAATCGCTGCCCATGATGATGCCGACTTCCGCTGTCTTCATTGCTGATTTTCTCCTTTTATTTTGAGGATGCTCTTGAGCTGGAGGGCGATCTCCAGGGCTTTTTCGGGATTCGGGTTCAGCACCACCGCATGGCCCATCTTGCGAAAGGGGCGCACCTCGCGCTTGCCGTAGAGATGCACGCTCACCCCGGGCAGGGCCAAGGCCTCGGCCAGCCCCAGGATCAGGGGGCGGCCCTGGGCGCCGGGTTCGCCCACCAGGTTGATCATGGCCGCCGGGGTGTGCTGGTCGACGGCGCCCAGGGGCAATCCGGCGATGGCGCGCAAGTGCTGGGCGTACTGGCTGGTCAGGCAGGCCTCGATGGTGTAGTGCCCCGAGTTGTGCGGGCGCGGCGCGACCTCGTTGACCAGCAACTCGCCCTCCTGGGTGAGAAACATCTCCACGCCGAAGATGCCCACGCCCCCGCAGGCCTGGGCGGTTTGCGCCGCCAGGGTGCGGGCGCGCTCGGCCAACTCGGCGGAGAGGCGCGCCGGCGCGAGCAGCAGATCCAGGGCGTTGCTGCGCGGATCGAAGAGCATCTCCGCCACCGGGTAGGCGCGCACCTCGCCGTCGGCCGCGCAGGCCACCATCACCGCCAGTTCCTTGTCCACCGCCACGCAGCGCTCCAGCAGGCACGGGCCGCTCAAGGCCTGGTCCAGGTCGGCCTCGTCGCGCAGCACCACCACGCCGCGGCCGTCGTAGCCGCCGCGCCGCAGCTTTTGCACCAGGGGAAAACCGAAGGCGCGCGCCGCCTCGGCGGAGAATTCATCGAGCCGCACGAAATGCGCCTGGGGCAGCCCCGCCGCGGCCAGCAGTTCCTTCTGGCGCAACTTGTCCTGCAGGGTTTCGAGCAGGCGCGGCGCGGGATGAATGAGCGCCCCTTCAGCTTCCAGGGCTCGCAGGGACAGGGCGTCGATGTGCTCCAGATCGTAGGTGAGCAGGTCGCTGTCCGCCGCCAGTTCGCGCAGCTTGTCGCGCTCGAAGAAGCCGCCGATGATCTGCCGGTCGCATACCTGTCCGGCGGGCGAGGCGCCGGTCGGATCGAGCACCTGCACGGTGAAGCCGAGCTTTTTCGCCTCCATGGCGAGCATCTTGGCCAGTTGTCCGCCGCCGACGATCCCCAGGCGCAGGGGTGGGCAGAGGGTGCGGTCATCTTGGGTGGTCCAGTGGCGGCGTGCGAGGTTGGGCATGGGGTGCGGGGCTCTTTCTTCGCCAAGGGCGAGGCTGAGGTAAAATACGAATAAGAATTCGCGAACCGAATGTTGCGAAATAAATATCTAGATGCTGCAAGGATGTCAAGGAGAATTTTTACGCTTCGCGAAAGGCGCGGTGTTACCAAAGGGTATCGCGGGAGGGCAGTCAGAGGCGGGTCAACGGGCCTGGCCGGGAATTGCACGGAGGGATTCGGGGAGAACAGAGGGTTTCGCGACGCTCTTTGTTGCCTTTTGGTAACTTGGCCGCTTTGGTGTTACGATTTCGTCACGCCGGCTGGGGTTGGTTTAATGTAAAAGCCTGAATGGTCTGTCCGGACTTGTTCTGGTTGCTTTGGATGTTGTTGAAATGCATGTTCTTTTTTTTCAGGCGAGGGTTCTGGCACAATTCTGGAACAGGGCTATACTTGAAAACAATCTGTGCTTTTGAACAGTTTCCGGCTAGGGAAAATCCAGATTCCGGAAAAAAGGAGGTGATCGCCAAGCGCACGACCCGGCGCCATCGTTTTTTGGAGGCTGTATGTTGAATCCACCAGAGGAGAGAACCATCATGAAGAGACTATTGGTCCTGCTTGCCGCTGCTTTGTTTCTTTTCGCCACCCTGGCCGTTGCGCCGGCGGCGGACGAGGACGAGGGCAACCTGAAGTTCAAGAACCTGCCCCAGTACGGCACCTATCTAAAGAACAAGGACGATACCCAGATGACCGAGTACGGCGGGTCGGTGCCCCATGACAAGCATGACGGCATCAATCCCCTGCCCAAGGGCTACAAGCACGCCCAGCCCTACCTCAAGAACCTGTGGCTCGGCTATCCCTTCAGCTACGAGTACAAGCGCGCCCGCGGCCATACCTACGCCATCGACGATATCTTCCATATCGACCGGATCAATCGCTACTCCGAGCAGGCCGGCTTGCCCGCCACCTGCCTGAACTGCAAGGTCAACAACATTCCCCAGCAGGTGGCGAAACAGGGTGATGCCTTCTGGTCGACCAATTTCAACGAATACCGCCCTCAGTACAACGGCGAGAAACACGCCATCGGCTGCACCAACTGCCATGACCCCGAGAAGCAGATGCGCCTGGCCATCACCAGCATTCCCCTCGACGAGGCCCTCAAGCGTCAGGGCAAGGACTGGCGCGAGGCGTCGCGCAACGAGATGCGCTCCCTGGTCTGCGCCCAGTGCCATGTCGAGTACTACTTCGAGACCAAGGACCACGGCGTCGCCGCCAAGCCCCACTTCCCCTGGGATCTAGGCATGAACCCCGAGCAGATTTATGAGTTCTATGTCAGCGGTCAGGCCGAGCGCGACGGTTTCAAGGGGGCGTTCGCCGACTGGACCCATGCCGTGTCCAAGACGCCCATGCTCAAGACCCAGCATCCCGAGTACGAGATGTTCCACGACAGCGTGCACGGCGCCGCGGGCGTATCCTGCGCCGATTGCCACATGCCGCGCGTCAAGGTCGGTCCGGCGACCATCTCCAGCCACCACTGGACCTCGCCGCTCAAGACCGACGAGGGCATCAAGGATGCGTGCCTCGGCTGCCACGCGGATAAAACGCCGGAATTCATGCGCACCCGCGTCGAGTACCATCAGGCCAAGACCTGGCGGCAGCTCAACATCGCCCAGGAAAAATCGGTGCGCGCCCACGAGGCGGTGCGCCAGGCCATGGAATATCCCGGCGTCGATGAGAAGATCCTCGCCGAGGCGCGCGAAATGGTGCGCAAGGGCCAGTGGTTCTGGGATTACGTCTCCGCCGAGAACAGCGCCGGCTTCCACAATCCCACCAAGGCCTTGAACACCCTGGCCTCTTCCCAGCAGTACAGCGACGAGGCGGTGCGCCTGGCGATCCGCGCCACCAACTACGCCATCGCCAAGAGCCTCGACAAGCCCATCGCGGAGCTGGTGCCGCCCATCATGGAGCACAGCCGCAAGCTACAGCAGAGCCAGGAGCACCTCGACAGCCACGTGTGGCTGAAGTACCTGCCGAAGTTCCCCGAGGCCGAACTCGTGTGGGACGGTTACGAGCGCCTGCGCTGAGCCGGGCGGGAGAGGCATCATCACCAGTGGAAGGGACGGGCGGTCGCGCCGCCCGCCCTTCGAGGGAGTCCATATGAAGAACCTGAGCCCGAACGCATTGATCATCCTGGGCGTGATCGCCTTGATCGTCATTGTGGGCGTAGGCTGGGGGGCCGCCAAGCAGACCTCCAAGGAAAGCTTCTGCGTGACCTGCCACGCCTACGAGAAAGTCTCCTGGGACCACGGCAAGCATCCCGACATCGGCTGTATCGCCTGTCACACCAAGGGCGTGATTCGCGACAAGATCGCCGGCATGCGCAAGGTCTTTCTCACCCTGACCGATCAGGTGGATCCGCATCGCAGCAATCTGCCCAGCTACAAGGACAAGATCAACGACAACTGCATCGCCTGCCACATGACCGAGGAAAAGCTGGCACTCATGCCCTTCTTCAAGGAGCGCCACGACGAGTACCGCAAGCATTCGCCGACCTGCATGGGCTGCCATGAGGCCGGTCATGTGGTCAAGCTGCGTGATCTGCGCCGCCCGGAAGTCCGCCTCAAGCAGTAGAATCGCCTGATCTTGCGTTAAGGAGAATGCTCGCCCGGGGCCGTGGAGCCGTTGCTGCCATCGCCCCGGGCGATTTTTTTCGCGGGCCCGCCATTCCGCGCTTTCCATCGTCGACGAACATGGTAAACTGGCGCCTTGCCGCAGGAATGCGGTCATTCTTTCGCCCACGAGGAGCGCCATGACTCCCCCACTCAAAGTTCTCATCGCCGCCTCCGAAGCCGTGCCCTTCGCCAAAACCGGCGGGCTCGCCGATGTCGCCGGGGTTTTGCCCCGCCACCTTGCGCAACTGGGTTGCGACGTGCGCCTGGTG
>NZ_JAUVWH010000168.1 GCF_030604225.1 Geoalkalibacter sp. | reverse complement strand
GCGGCTATCTGGCCGAGGAGGTGGTGGGCAATCCCATGGCCCCCGAGCGCCTCTTCGCCGATGCCGACAGCCGCCGCCGCTGGCAGCAGGACATCTGCGCCGGCAACGGCGCGCCGAGCGAGATGGAACTGGTGATCCGCTGCAAGAAGGGGTTGCGCAAGACGATTCTCTGGGCCAACGGCGCCTGCGCCTGCACCATTCCCGGCTGGGCCGTGTGGGGCAGCGGCATCGACATCACCGAACGCAAGGAAACGGAAAAAGCCTTGGGCGACGCGCGGCTGGCGGCGGAAAACGCCAGTCAGGCCAAGAGCGATTTCCTCGCCAACGTCAGCCATGAGGTGCGCACGCCCCTGACCATCATCACCGGCGCCCTGGAACTGCTCGGCGAAACCGCGCTGAGCTCCTACCAGCAGCAATTCGTCAACATGTCCCAGTCCTCGGCGGAGACCCTGCTGCGCCTCATCGAGGACCTGCTGGATTTTTCGCGCATCGAGGCGCGGCGCATGGTCTTCGAGGAATCGCCCTTCGACCTCACCGACGTTCTCGAAACAACCCTGGCCGGCTTCGCCATGCAGGCGGCCAAGAAAAAACTGCCCATTCATTTCGAGGTCGCCCCGGCGGTGCCACGCCGCATCCTCGGCGATTCCCTGCGCCTGCGCCAGGTGGTGACCAACCTCTTGTCCAACGCGGTGAAATTCACTGAACGGGGCCGCATCGACCTGCGAATTGACCTCAAAACCGATGAAAAAATCGAACCCGGCTGCGCCATGCTGTTTTTCTCGGTGCGCGACACGGGCATCGGCATCCCGCCGGAAAAACAGTCCCTGCTCTTCCAGAGCTTCAGTCAGGTGGACGGCTCCTCCACCCGCCGCTATGGCGGCACCGGTCTGGGGCTGGCCATTTCCCAGCGCATCCTCCAGCAGATGGGCGGCGCCATCTGGGTGGAGAGCGAACCGGGGCGCGGCAGCGAATTTTTCTTCACCTTGCCAGCCCGCCCGGCCATCCAACCCGAAGAGGCCCCCGCCCCCGCCAAAATCCGCAAGGGGGATATCGTCTCCATCCGGGATCCCCGGCGCCCGGCGCGCATTCTGGTGGCGGAGGACGAGGCCATGATCCGCCATCTGGTCAGCACCGTGCTCAAGCGCAAGGGCTGGGAGGTGATTACCGCCACCGACGGCGCCGAGGCCATGGGCCATCTGGAAAACGACTCCTTCGACCTGGTGCTGATGGACATTCAGATGCCCCAGCTCGACGGCATGCAGGTGACACGCATCCTGCGCCAGAAGGAAGCCCAGCTCGGCCGGCGCACGCCGGTCATCGCCCTGACCGCCCACGCCGGCGAGGACGATCGCCGCCGTTTCCTGCGCGCCGGCATGGACGGACGCATTACCAAGCCCATCCAGGTCGGCGAATTCCTCCAGACCATCGAACGCACCCTCGGCGACGGCGGCGGCACGACCTGAACCCTCCATCCGACTCCGGGCTCAACGGCTTGTCCCGCTCCGCGCTTTATGCTATTGCTGAGCACCTGCCGCTCCGGCACGGGTGCCGGAATATCCATGATCCTTTCCAAGGCGCGCTCCGCATGTCCGAAAACCGCAACCAGCTGCGCGAACTGCCCTCCGTCGACCGCCTGCTGCACCATCCGACCCTGCGCGCCCTGCGCGACCGCTGCCCGCCGGTGCTGCTCAAGGAAGCAGTCCAGGACGCCGTGGCCGAACGGCGTCACCGCATCCTCGCCGGCGCCGCGCCCCTGCCCGCCGCCGAATTGGCGGAAGACGGCCTCGCCGAGGACGCCGCGCGGCGCGCCCTGGCGCGCCTGGCAGCCAACCTGCGGCCGGTGATCAACGCCACCGGCACCCTGCTGCATACCAATCTGGGCCGCGCGCCCCTGGCCGAAACGGCCCTCGCCGCCATCACGGCGACGGCGCGCGGCTATTCCAACCTGGAACTCGACCTGGAAAGCGGCGCGCGCGGCCATCGTCATGATCACGTCGAGGAATTGCTGTGCCGCCTGAGCGGCGCCGAGGCGGCCGCCGTGGTCAACAATAACGCCGGCGCCGTTTATCTGGCCCTGGCGGCCCTGGCCCAGGGCAAGGAGGGCATCGTCTCGCGCGGCGAGCTGGTGGAGATCGGCGGCGCCTTTCGCGTGCCCGAGGTGATGGCGGCGAGCGGCGTGCGCCTGGTGGAAGTGGGGGCGACCAACAAAACCCACCTGCGCGATTATGAACAGGCCATCGGCGAGCACACCGGCCTGCTCATGAAGGTGCACACCAGCAATTACCGCATCCTCGGCTTCACCGCCCAGGTCTCCGGGGCGGAACTGGCGGAGTTGGGGCGCAAGCGCGGCATCCCGGTCATGGAGGATCTGGGCAGCGGCATGCTCTTCGATCTTTCCGATTACGGCTTGCCGCGCGAACCGACGGTGGCCGAGGCGGTGGCGGCGGGCATCGACGTGGTCACCTTCAGCGGCGACAAGCTGCTCGGCGGTCCCCAGGCCGGAATCATCCTCGGCCGCCGCGCCCTGATCGAAAAAATCCGCAAGCATCCCATGGCCCGCGCCCTGCGCATGGACAAGCTGACCCTGGCCGCCCTGGAGGCGACCCTGCGTCTCTATCTCGACCCGGCGAGAGCCCTGCGCGAGGTCCCGGTGCTGGCCATGCTTGCCGCCAGCGGCGAGGAATTGCGCGCGCGCAGCGAAAGTTTCATGGCCCGCGCCCGCCAGTTGCTCGGCGATGCCGCCGGCATGGAGGTCATGCCCGCGCCGGGCACCGTCGGCGGCGGCGCCCTGCCCCTCACCGAACTCCCCGGCTTCGCCCTGGCCCTGAGCCCGCGCGCCTGCTCCCTCGACCAGCTCGCCGCACGCCTGCGCCGCCAGACGCCGCCGGTGCTGTGCCGCATCCACGAGGAGCGGCTGCTGTTCAATTTGCGCACGGTGCGCCCCGACGAGGAAGATGCGCTGCTCGACGCCCTGCGCCTTGCCTTGACCACCGCCCATGAATAAGCCCGTTTCTCCCTCCGAACGCCATGTGATCATCGGCACCGCCGGCCACGTCGACCACGGCAAGACCGCCCTGATCCGCGCCCTCACCGGCGTCGAGACCGACCGCCTCAAGGAGGAAAAGGCGCGCGGCATCTCCATCGACCTAGGCTTCGCCCCCTTTCGTCTGCCCGGCGGGCTGGTCGCCGGGGTGGTGGACGTACCCGGCCACGAGCGCTTCATCAGCAACATGCTCTCGGGCATCGGCGGCATCGACCTGGTGCTGCTGGTGGTGGACGTCAACGAGGGGGTCATGCCCCAGACCCGCGAGCATTTGCAGATTCTCGACCTGCTGCGGATTCCCAGGGGCATCATTGTCCTCACCAAGTGCGACCTGGCCGAGGAGGAGTGGATCGACATCGTCGAGGAGGAAATCCGCGAGGAAGTCGCCGGCACCTTTCTTGAGGCAGCACCCCTGGCGCGGGTTTCCTCCGTCACCGGCGCGGGCCTCAAGGAACTGGCGGCGCTCATCGAGAAGACCGTTCACAGCCTGCCGGTCAAGGACACGGACGGCCCCATGCGCCTGCCCATCGACCGGCACTTCACCGTCGCCGGTTTCGGCACGGTCATCACCGGCACCCTGCTCTCGGGCCGGGTGCGTCCCGGCGACCAGGTGGAAGTGCTGCCGCCCGGCCTCGGCGTACGGGTACGCGAGGTGCAGGTGCACGGCAAGCCGGTGGCGGAGGCCAGCGCCGGGCAGCGCGTGGCCCTCAACCTCGCCGGGCTGGATCGCGAGCTGATCCGACGCGGCGCGGTGGTCGCCACCCCCGGTGTGTTCGAGCAAACCACCTGCGTCGACGCCCGCCTCAGCCTCCTGGCCGAAGCGCCGCGCCCCCTGCGCTTTCGCGACCCGGTGCATCTCTACCTGGGTACCGCGCGGGTGGTGGGCCTGGTGGCGCTGCTCGACCGCGATCTCATGCAGCCGGGCGAAAGCGTCATCGCCCAGATCCATCTCGACCGGCCCCTGGTGGCCCATCGCGAGGACCGCTTCATCGTCCGCTCCTACAGCCCCATGACCACCATCGGCGGCGGCCGCGTCCTCGATCCCAAGCCGACCAAGCACCGCCGCTTCCGCGCCGACATCATGGCCGGGCTCAAGGAACTGGAAAGCGGAGAAAAATCCTTTCTGCTGCAGAAACTCGGCGAGCAGCAGGCGACCACGGCGAAAAATCTCGAACTGCTCGCGGGTCTGAGCAAGGAGCGGGTCGAAACCCATCTGCGCCAACTGGAGGAGGAAGGCCTGGCCTGGCAGCTGGTGGACCAGTGGGCGACCAGCGACGCCCTGGCCTCCTGGCGCCACCGCCTGATCGAGGCGGCGACCCGCTTTCACGAGGCCAACCCGCTGCTGCCGGGCATCCCCCATGCCACCCTCAAGGGAGCGCTGCCCGACAAGCTCTCGGCCAAGGCCTTCCAGAAGCTGTTGCAGATACTGCTCGACGACGCGCAACTGGTGCAGAAGAGCGAATGGCTGCAGCTGCCCGGCTGGCAGCCCAAGCCTTCGCCGCGCCAGGCCGAGCTGCTGCGTAAGATCGAAGAGGCCTACCGCGAGGAAGGGGTTCTCGCGAAAAACCGCAAGGAAATGCTCGATCGCCTTGGCGTTTCCGACGAGGAGGCCGACGTGCTTCTGGCCTATCTGTTCGCCGAGGGCCGGCTGGTCAAGCTCAACGAGGAGAGCTTTCTCCACGCCGAGGCCTATGCGCGGGCGCTGGCGCTGCTCAAAACACATTTTGACACCCAGCAGACCCTGACCCTGGCGCAGTTCCGCGACCTGCTGGGCAGCGCGCGCAAGCAGGTGCAGGCGCTGCTCGAGCATTACGACGGGCTCAAGTTCACGCGGCGGGTGGGTGATGAGCGGGTGGCGTGGAAGCTGCCGGCGGGGTAGACTGGGGCAGGTGGACCTGAGTGGACGTTGTGGACGTTGTGGACAAAGGGATCAGGATGAGTGAAAAAGTTCGGTTGACCAATTTATCGCGCTCGGCGGGTTGAGCGGCCAAGATCGGGCCCGAGACCCTGGCGCAGGTGCTGCGTCAACTGCCAGCTTCCGCCGACCCCAATCTGCTATCGGCGGCCATTCCCTTCGCCGATGCCGGCGTCTACCGGCTCTCCGACGAACTCGCCTTGGTGCAATCGGTGGACTTCTTCACGCCGGTGGTGGACGATCCCTTTGTTTACGGGCAGATCGCCGCGGCCAACGCCCTCTCCGACATCTACGCCATGGGCGGGCGGCCCCTGACCGCCCTCAATCTCATCGGCTTTCCCAAGTGCCTGGGCGTTGATTTGCTCACCGCCGTGCTGC
>NZ_JAUVWH010000022.1 GCF_030604225.1 Geoalkalibacter sp. | reverse complement strand
GGCGACATCGACGGCATAACCTTCCTCCTCGAGCCCGCGCTTGATGAAGCTGGCCACTTTCTTCTCGTCTTCCACCACCAGAATTCGCATGATCATCGCTCCTTTGTCCTTTGCGAAAATTTGACAGTCTCTATTTCAGCTTGAGTTTGACCAGAACCTCGTTGGCGCTTTCCTCCACCGCCTTGCCCGTTACGTCGACGATGGCCCAGCGCTGGCGGCGGAAAAAGCGGCGCGCCGTGGCGATTTCCTGCTCGATGCTTTCGTAGTCGGCGTAGGCGCTGCGCGCGTCCTGCCCGAGGTTGCGCAAGCGCGAGGCGCGCAATTCCAGCAGGCGCTGCGGATCGATAAGCAGCGCGGCGATGCGCTTCTGGTCGATCTCGAACAGCTCCTTGGGCGGATCGATGCCCGGCACCAGCGGCACGTTGGCTACCTTCCAGCCCTTGTGCGCCAGATAGATGGACAGGGGCGTCTTGCTGGTGCGCGAGACCCCGACCAGCACGATGTCGGCCTTGTGCAGGTTGCGCAGTTCCTGGCCGTCGTCGTGCTTGACGGTGAATTCCACTGCGTCGATCCGATGGAAGTAGCCCTCGTTGACGCCGTGCAGCAGGCCCGGCATTTCCTTGGGCGACACCCCGAAAAATTCGGAGAGACGCATGAGCAGCGGCGTGATCAGATCGATGCTCGGCAGCCCCAGGGCATCGCACTCGTCGTGAATCATCTGCGCCAACTCGCGGTTGACGATGGTGTAGACCACCAGCGCCTGTTGCTGCAAAGCGGCGTCGAGAGCTTCGTACACCTGATTCTTGTTGCGCACGTTGCTGATCCGCTGCACCCGGGTGGGGTGGTCGCGAAACTGGGTCAGGGCGGCCATGACGGTTTTCTCCGCGGTTTCGCCGGTGGCGTCGGAGAGCAGAAAAATATGTTGGATGTCCGCCATGCCCTACCGTATTCTTTGGGACGGGCCGCGCCGCCCTCAAGTCGATGGCTCATTAACTGATCTGAATTAGACTTGAACATTAAGACTTTGTCAAGGTTTTTATTGTCTTTTTTCCTGGTCTCTGTTACAGAGGAAACATGAATTCACCCTGGCTGGAACTGCATATCCACGTGCCCGCCGCCGCCGTCGACCTGGTCTGTCATGAGCTCGCCGGGCTGGGTTCGAGCGGCGTGCGCGTGCTCGAACGTCAACTCGATACCTTCGTCGCTCCCGATCCCGACGCCGACAACCCTGAAACCTATCCCCTTCGCGCCTATTTCGCCGCCGAGGAACGTGCCGAGGAACTGGCCGCCCGCGTGGAGCAGGCCCTGGCCTGGCTGCGTGACGCCTTTCCCGGCGCGTGGAGCCAGGCGCGCGTTCGTGAGGTGGCGGGCGATGACTGGGCCGATGGCTGGAAGCAGCATTTTCCCGTGTTTCGGGTCGGTCGCCTGGTCGTGCGGCCGAGTTGGGAGGGCTTGACCCCGGCGCCGGGCGAAGTGCTGCTGACCCTTGACCCCGGCATGGCCTTCGGCACCGGCACCCACGGCACCACCCGCCTGTGCCTGGAAGTGCTGGTGCAAGCCATGGACGCGGTGCCCGCGCCGCGGGTGCTTGACGTCGGCACCGGCTCGGGCATTCTCGCCATCGCCGCGGCCGCCCTGGGCGCGTCGCGGGTGCTGGCCTGCGACATCGACCCCGAGGCCTGCCGGGTGGCCGAGGAAAACGCCCTGGCCAACGGCGTCGCCGCGCGCATCGAGGTGACCGACCAGCCGCTGGAGGCCCTGGGTGGACCTTTCGATATCGTGCTCGCCAACATTCTCGCCGAGGAAAATGTACGCCTGGCCGCCGCGTTGACCAGCCGCCTGGCCCCTGGCGGATTTCTGATTCTTTCGGGGATCCTGCGGGAAAAGGAGGCCTTGGTGCGCGAGGGTTTCGCCGGCTTTGCCCTCGGCGGACCCGAGGTGCGCGGGCAGGACGAGTGGATTTGCCTGACCTATCGACGCGGGGCCTGAATGCACCGCTTTTTCGTGGCGCCCGAAGCCCTTGCCGGCGATGAGGTGGAGCTCGCCGGTGAGCCGCACCATCAGCTGACCCGGGTGCTGCGCCTGGCGGCGGGCGAGGAGATCCTGCTGCTCGACGGGGCGGGGCTTGGGTGCCGCTGCCGCATCGAAGCGCTAACCAAAAATGTCGTCCGGGTCCGCGTTATCGCTCGAACGCGGGCGCCCGAAACGGCCTTTGCGGTGCGCCTCATCCAGGGTCTGCCCAAATCCGACAAGATGGACCTGATCTTGCAGAAGGGAACGGAGTTGGGCGTCACGGCCTTTACCCCCCTGGAAGCCGGCCGCAGCGTGCCGCGTCTCGACGAGGCCCGGCGGCTGGCGCGCGGTCGGCGCTGGGAGAAGGTCGTCCTGGAAGCCGCCCGCCAGTGTCGCCGGCCCATTCTGCCGCGACTCGATGCGCCCTGTTCCCTGCCCGAGGCCCTGGTCGGGGACGAGGAGCTGCGTCTGTTGCTCTGGGAAGAGGAAAGCCGGCCCCTGGCCGAGGTGCTGCCCGCCGCGCCGCCTCGCGGCGCCGCGATCCTGGTCGGCCCCGAAGGCGGCCTGGAGGCGCGGGAGGTTGCGGCGGCGCGCGCCGCCGGTTTCGTGCCCGTGGCCTTCGGCCCGCGCATTTTGCGCACCGAGACGGCGGGTTTCGCCGTCGTCGCCATTCTGCAATATCTTTACGGAGATCTCGGCCCGGCGGGCAAAGCGAATTTGCCGGCCCCCCTGTCGAAGGAGTCGCCATGAAGTGTCCCAAATGCGGGTTCAACAGTTTTGACTATCTGGAAAGCTGCAAGAAGTGCGGCAACGATCTCAAGGAATTCAAGGGGCGCTTCAGCTTGCGCAGCCTGTTGTTTCCACATCGTGACAAGGCCGCGCCCCCGGGGGCCGCGGCCCCGGTCATGGCCAAGGCGGGGGAATCCGATTTCGACTACGGCTTCATGGAGCAGGACGAAACGGCCGCCAAACCGGCGGGTGCTGTCGTGGCGGGTGCCGCCGTGGCCGGAGCCGCCGCTGTTGCCGCGGCGGTCGAGGACAGCTTCGACATCGACTGGCAGCAGGACAATGAGGCTGCGCCTCCCCTGGAGCCATCCCCGGCGTCCGCCGGCGGGGAGTCCTTCGCTCTGGATACGCAGGGCGAGCTGGCTGAGCTGCTGTTCGACGAGTCGGCGGATGGCGGGGGCGCTGGGGACATCGCCGCGCCGCCCGCCGAGGAGGCCTGGGACGAGGATGCCCTGGCCGATTTGAGCGTCGGCGAGGAGCTGCCGGCCTTCGATAGCCTTGAGGAAGAGTTGCCCGACCTCGCCGAGGTGAGCGCCGCCGAGAGCGTCGAGGTGGAGTTGCCCACCTTTGACGAGCTGGATTTCGCGGGCATCGATCTGGACGGCCCCTCGCCGCCCGCCGCGGTCGATGAGGCCGAGGCTCCCGCCTGGGGTGATATCGACTTTGAAGGGCAGGAAAAGCCCATCTCCAAGGGCAAGTCCGAGGCGGCCAAGGAGACGCCCGCCGACCCTTTTGACCAACCGGAGCCTGCTGCCGCCGGGCAGGCTCCGGAGCCCTTCGCGGCAACGGCGGAAAAACCAGTCGAGATTCCCCCGCCGGGGGAGGCAAGCGCGGGCGCGCCCTTTCTGCTGCCGTCCCTGGTGGCCCGCCTGGGGGCTTTCTGGCTCGACCTCTTTCTGGTCGTCGGCGCCTTTTTGCTCTTCCTGATCATCGGGACCCGCCTGCTGGCGCCGCCCGGCGTCTCGGCGCTGCTGCCGAGCCTACATGAACTGATCACTCTGTCCCTGCCATACTACCTGCTGTTCTTTCTGGTCTGCTTCGCCTATTTCACCGCCTTTCACCTGTTTCTTGGCCAGACGCCGGGCAAGATGCTCTTCGGGCTGCGTCTGGAGGGCAGTGCCGGCCGCGAGCTGGCGCCGGCGGAAGCCTTTTTGCACAGCGTCGGCGGCCTGGCCTGTCTGCTCAGCCTGGGGGCCGGGTTTTTTCTGGCGCTGCGTGATGCCGAGGGGCGGGGCTGGAACGACCGCATGGCGGGCACCCGGCTGGTGGCCGTGCCCGAGGACGAGCAGCCCTGATCCGCCTCAGCCCATGCGCAGCTTGAGAAAGCTGGCCAGGTCGGGACAGCGCAAATAGGGATTGAGTCGACATTCGTCGCCGATGGTCGATACCGGTTGTGGACCGTAGTCGTGACCGGGAAAGACGCGCGTGGCGGAGGGCAGGGCGGCCAGGCGCCGCAGGCTTTGATAGAGGGCCGCCGGATCGCTGCCGGCGAGGTCGGCGCGACCGACGAAGGTGACAAACAGGGTGTCGCCGGTGATCAGGTTGTCGCCGGCATGCAGGCAAATGGAGCCGGGCGTGTGGCCGGGGGTGTGGAGGACCGCGACGCTTTGTTCGCCGACCTCCAGGCGGCTGCCCTCGGCGAGGGCGATCTCGGCGGTCGGCACGTCCAGGGGATGAGCGGCCAGGCGGGCGCCGGTTTCGCGCAACACCAGGCCGTTGCCGGCGGTATGGTCGCCATGGCCATGGGTGTTGACCAGCAACTCCAGGCGCAACTGGCGCGCGGCGACTTCGGCGAGCAGCTTTTCCGGCTCCAGGGAGGGATCCACGGCCAAGGCCCGCCGGGTGACCGGACAGACGACCAGGTAGGAAAAATTATCCATGCGCCCGGCGCGAATCTGGACGATCTCCAGGGCCATGGGCCTCACCAGTGCATGCGGGGCGGCTCGCCCTTGCCGATCTTGCGGATTTCCCCGTCGATGACTTTGAAGATGTCGCCCGTCGAGCGCACGATCCACTCGTCGCCTTCTTCCGGCGGCAGGGGGAATTCCCGCGAGCCGAGATACTGGTCGTCGCCGTCGATGAACCCCCACCAGTCGAGAGCCCCCGTCTGCCAAATCTTGGTTTTCAGGTTGAATGCCATAATTGTTCACTCTTTCGGTATTTTTTTCACGAATATAAAACAGCCGCCGCGGCAGGTCAACGACAAGCGCACGAATCGCCACTTGCTGGCGACGGCCGGGGTTGGTTATAATCATCGCTTGGCCCGCGAGTGCGGCCCTATCTCCACCCGGTGGAAAGGACGAGGAAATTTATGGCTTTGAAATTCGCTAAAATGCATGGCGCCGGCAACGATTATGTCTATGTGAACGGCTTTGATACGCCCGTCGCCGACCCGGCGGCCCTGGCCATCGAACTGAGCAACCGCAACTTCGCCATCGGCGCCGACGGGCTGATCCTGATTCTGCCTTCCGAGAAGGCCGACGTGCGCATGCGCATGTTCAACGCCGACGGCAGCGAGTCGGAAATGTGCGGCAACGGCATCCGCTGCGTGGCCAAGTACGCCTACGACCACGGGCTGGTGAAAAAAACCGAGGTCACCGCCGAGACCGGCGCGGGGATTCTCACCCTGCAACTCTTTCCCAATGCCGCCGGCAAGGTGAGCAAGGTGCGGGTCAACATGGGCCTGCCGCGACTCAAGCGCGGCGAGATCCCCATGACGGGCCCCGCCGAGGAGCAGGTGGTGGGCGCCGAGCTGCGGGTCCTCGACCGCACCTTTCATATCACCTGCGTGTCCATGGGCAATCCGCACTGCGTGATTTTCGTCGACAACGTCGCCGAGTTTCCCGTGGCCAAGTACGGTCCGGTCATCGAAAATCATGAAATGTTTCCGCGGCGCACCAACGTTGAATTCGTCGAGGTGGTGTCGCGCGGCGAAGTCCGGCAGCGCACCTGGGAGCGCGGCTCGGGCGAAACCCTGGCGTGCGGAACCGGCGCCTCGGCGGTCACCGTGGCCGGAGTGCTCACCGGCCATACCGACCGGCGCATCGTCAATCACCTGCTCGGCGGCGACCTGGAAATGGAATGGCACGAGGACGGCCAGGTGTTCATGACCGGGCCCGCCGTCCAGGTCTTCGAGGGCATCTACGACCCCACGTAGGGGCGCACCGCGTGCGCCCTTGGCCGAGGACACTACATGGACGTCATCATCTTCGACCTCGACAATACCCTCTACGCCCCCGAGCGTGAGCTGTTCTCTCTCATCGACGTGCGCATCAACCGCTACATGCGCGAGGTGGTGGGGATCGCCGCCTCGGAGGTCGACGGGCTGCGCCGTGCCTACTGGGCAAAATACGGGGTGACCCTGGGCGGGCTCATGCGTCATTACGGGGTCGATCCCGAGGATTATCTCGAATATGTGCATGACGTCGACGTGCACAGCCGCTTGGTGCCCGATCCCGAGCTGCGCGCTGCGCTGCAGGCCCTGGAGGGAACCAAGGTGGTGTTCACCAACGGCTCGCGCGGCCACGCCGAGCGGGTGCTGGGGGCCCTGGGTCTGGCGGATCAGTTCAGCGCCATATTCGATATCCGCGTCGCCGACTACCGACCCAAGCCCTATGTCGACCCCTACCAGGCCGTGCTGCGGCGCCTCGGCGTGGAGGGCGCGCGCTGCGTCATGGTGGAGGATAGCCCGACCAACCTCGAAACAGCCAAGACCTTGGGCATGAGGACCGTGCTGGTCGGCGATGCCCTGCGGGCACCCTATGTGGATGCCTGCGTGGCGCGCGCCGAACAGGCCGCCCAATTGATCGGCGGCTGGCAATGAGGGCGGTGGTGCAGCGGGTCGCCGAGGCCCGTGTCGAGGTGGATGGGCAAGTGGTGGGTGCCATCGGCCGTGGTTTGCTGGTGCTGCTCGGCGTGGGCGAAGGTGACGGGGCCGAGGATCTGGCCTATCTGGCGGACAAGATCGCCGGGTTGCGGATCTTCGAGGATGAACAGGGCAAGATGAATCTGTCCGTGACCGAGGTCGGCGGCGCGGTGCTGGTGGTGTCGCAGTTCACCCTGTACGGCGATTGCCGCAAGGGACGAAGGCCGAGCTTTACCCCGGCAGCCGCGCCGGAGACGGCCAATCGGCTCTACGAGGAATTCGTCGCCCGCCTGCGGATCGCGGGTCTGGAGGTCGCCACCGGCGTGTTTCAGGCGCACATGGGGGTGCATCTGCTCAATGACGGTCCCGTAACCTTACTGCTCGACAGCCGCCGGGAGTTCTGATGGACGATTTTCGCGAAGCGCCACCCAGTCGCAGCGCCGCCAAACGCCGGGCGCAGCAGATCGAGGAGTTCGCCTGGCAAGCGCTGGAGCTCTCGGAGAGCGAGGTGCGGCGCCTAGGTTGGGACGAATCCCTGCTGGCCGAATTGCGCCTGGCGCGGCAAGCGCGCAACCACGGCGCGCGGCGGCGCCAGACCAAGCACTTGGCGGGATTGCTGCGGCGCGCCGAGGAGGCCGCGGCCGCCCTGGAAAATCTGCTGGTCGCGCGTCAGGGGCGCCGCCAAGGCCAGGTTGAGGATTTTCATCAACTCGAGCAGTTGCGTGATCGGCTGTGCAGCGCCGAGACCCTGGACGAGGCGCTGCACGAGGCCGCGCGGCTGTTTCCCGCCTGCGACGCCGAGCGCTTGACGGTTCTTGCGCTAAACTTTCAGGAAACCGGCGATCGGCGGCCCTATCGGGAAATTTTTCGTTTGTTGCGGGCCGCCGCCGAACGCGGCCGACCCTAGAAGGTAAAGGGAGAAAAGGAGCAAATGAAATCAGGGACGGGTGTTTTGCGGGTGGGGTGCGGGATTCTGCCGGCAGCGCTTTTCTGGGTGGCGGGGTTGTCGCCCCTCGTCGCGGAGGCGCAAGTCTATCGCTGCCGCGATCAGAGCGGCCTGCTGCTCATGACCGATGATCCCAGCAAGTTTCCCCCCGGCTGCCGGCCGGTGGAGGAAGACTCCGACACCGCCGGGGCTTTGAGCGTGGCCCCGGCGATGGACGAATCGGAGATGCCCGCCGCCGAAGCCGAGGAGCTCGCGCGCCGCGAACAGGCGGCGCGCGCCGAGCGGCAGGCGTTGATCGCGGAGTGGAAGATCCAGGCGCAGGAGTTGGCCGACGCCTACCAGGCGGCCGTGACCCGGCGCAACCAGGCTTACAACCGCTGGAACTACAGTAGTCGCGAGGTGGTGCGCCAGAGCTTGGAGGCGATGGATCGCGCGCGCGCCGGCAAGGAGCAGTTGCTGGAGGACATGGCGCAGGTTTTCGTGCCCGCCCATGAGCGCGCCGAGGTCGACGAGATCCTCCAGTCCATCCCCTCCAACTGAGACCGGGCCCGGGCAAAAAAATAGACCCCTCGCGGGGTCTATTTGGGTAAATGCTTGTTGATGGCGCGCTCTAGAGAGCTTTCTTGATCAAGCCCTCAAGCTGGTTCTTGGGCACCGCCCCGACCACCTGATCGACCACCTGGCCGTCCTTGAACAGAATCAGGGTGGGGATGCCGCGCACGCCGTACTGACCGGGGGTGGCGGGGTTTTCGTCGACGTTGAGCTTGGCGATTTTCACCTTGCCCTCGTACTCGGCGGCCAAGCCGTCGACCACCGGGCTGATGGCCTTGCACGGGGCGCACCAGGATGCCCAGAAATCGACCAGCACGGGCGTGGTGGATTTCAGAACCTCGCCCTCGAAAGAATCATCCGTCAACTGCACGACCTTGTCACTTGCCATATGGGTCACTCCTTGAAGAAATAGCGGATTGCAGGTGCATGCCGCATTGGCCATCATTTTCGTAAAAGCATAGAGCAGGCGCGAAAAAAATCAAGGGTTTAAATTTCCTAACCCGGCGGCGACCCTTGACAGCCCGGCATGCCCCTCCTATCATCCCCGCGAGACATCGTCGTCGCCAAGAGGTATTCATGATCAAGGAGCGCATCGCCCAGTCGTTGCAGGAGCACCAGAGCGTGCTCGAGGACACCCTGACCAGGCACGCCGAGGATGTGGCGCGGCTTGCCGCCTGTCTCGTGGAGGTGTTTCACCAGGGAGGGCGCCTGATCCTGCTGGGCAGCGGCCAGTTCGCGGCCGTGGCCGACCTGGTGGCAAGCCTGTTCAACTTCCGCCTGTCCCTCGAACGGCCCCAGTTGCCGGTGCTGTCCCTGAGCCACGACGCCCTGCTGGCCCTGGCGCTGGCGCGCGCCGAGCGCACGGAGCAATACTTTGCCCGCCAGTTGCGGGTTCTGGGTGGCGGCGGCGATGTGGTGCTCGCCCTGTGCGGCGCGCCTCCCGACCCGGCCGTGGCCGAGGCCCTGGCCCTGGCACGGCAGAACGGCAGCCGCGTCGCGCTGCTCTTTCATGGCCGGGAGGAAGATTTCGTGGGCGAGCGTCCCGATTTTCTGGTGAGAGTCGAAAGCGATTCGCCGGGCTGCGCCCTGGAGACCTTTCTTTTTTGTGGCCGGACGGTTTGTTATCTGGTGGAGGCCGATCTTTTCGGCCTCTGAGGCGCGGGTGGTGCAAGGCATGGCGGAATATCCCCTGAGCGTGCGGCTCACGGGCCGACGCTGCGTGGTGGTCGGTGCCGGAGCCGTGGGCCGGCGCAAGGTGGCGGGTCTGCTGGCGGCCGGAGCGCGGGTGCGGGTGGTCGACCCGCGGGCAGAGGCCCTGGCGGAGTTGGCCGACGTCGAGGCCGAGCAGCGCCCCTGGCGCGCCGAGGATGTGGAGGGCGCGTTCCTGGTGTTCGCCGCCACCGACGACCGGGAGCTCAATGCCCGCATCGTCGCGGCGGCGCGCGCCGCCGGCGCCCTGGCCCAGGCGGTGGATGATCCGCGGGGCGGAGATTTTCACCTGCCGGCCGTGCTGCGCCGCGGGGATCTGACCCTGGCGGTGTCCACCGGCGGACTTAGTCCCGCCCTGGCGGCGGCGGTGCGTGACCGCCTGGCGCGTGAGTATGGTCCCGAGTGGGCGCGGGTGCTGGAGATTGCCGCGGCCCTGCGTCAAAAGCGGTTGACAGTCGCGGAAGAAAAGTCCTACAATTACAATATTTTGCGGAAATTACTGGCGGGCGGTCTGGCCGAGTTGGCGGAGCGGGGAGAGCCTGCCGCCGTCGAGGAACTGCTGGCGCGGGTCACGGGGGAAAGCATCTGTCTTGAACACCTGGGAATCGTCTTGCCGAAAGGGCTGAAATGAGCGCCAACATCCTCCTTTTCAAATGCGCCTTGCTCATCTATCTGGCGGCCACCGTCCTTTATCTCGGCGATATTCTTTTTCGCCGGGTGCAACTGGGCAAGGCGGCGCGCTGGGTGCTGATCGGCGGCTTTGTCGTGCACAGCGCGGTGCTGGTGGGGCGCTTCATCGCGGCGGGGCATACGCCGGTGACCAATCTGCATGAATCCCTGTCCTTTTCCGCCTGGACGCTGGTCGGCATCTACCTGCTCTTCGACGCCCGCTACAAGCTGGCGGTGATCGGCGCCTTCATCACGCCCCTGGCGCTGATTCTCATGTTCTTCGGCGGCGCCACCTTCACGGGGGTCGGTGAAATCGATCCGATCCTGCGCAGTTGGTGGTTTCCGGTGCATGTGCTGCTGGCCTTTCTCGGCAACGCCATGTTCACCCTGGCCTTTGCCGTGAGCGTGATGTATCTGCTGCAGGAGCGCATGCTCAAGAATAAGAAGCTCTCCGGGCTCTTCTATCGCCTGCCGGCCCTGAGCACCCTGGATGAAATCAACTACCGGTGCCTCACCTTCGGCTTTCCCCTGATGACCATGGGCATCATCACCGGGGCGGTCTGGGCCAATTCGGCCTGGGGCGGCTACTGGCGCTGGGATCCGAAGGAAACCTGGGCGCTGATCACCTGGTTTCTCTACGCCGCCCTGTTGCACGGACGCCTCACGGCGGGCTGGCGCGGCCGGCGCGCGGCTATTTTTTCCATTATCGGCTTTCTCTGTCTGCTCTTCAGCTACCTGGGAGTCAACTTCCTGCTCCCCACCGAGCATGATTTCAAATAACCGCCGGGCCGATCAATTTCCTCGGACTTCTGAGTAGGTCGCATGAATATCCTCGTTGTGGGGCTCAGTCATAAGACCGCCCCCGTTGAAATCCGCGAAAAAGTGGCGTTCGCGCCGACCGCCATGGAAAAGCCCCTGCGACGGATGCTGGCGCTTCCCGCGGTCACCGAAGGGGTGATCGTGTCCACCTGCAACCGCGTGGAGCTCTACGCCACCAGCCGCGACGTGGAAGCCGCGACGGCGCAGCTCAAGCGCTTTCTGGCCGAGTATCACGGCCTGGCCGCCGACGTCCTGGCACCGCACCTCTATGACCTGTCCGGGCCTGATGCCATTCGCCACGTGTTTCGCGTCGCGTCGAGCCTCGATTCCATGGTCATCGGCGAGCCGCAGATCCTCGGCCAGATCAAGACCGCCTACGGCTATGCCTGCGACTACAAGACCTCCGGAGTGATCCTCAACCGCTTCCTGCACAAGGCCTTCTCCGTGGCCAAGCGGGTGCGCACCGAGACCCAGATCGCCAGCAACGCCGTATCGGTGTCCTTCGCCGCGGTGGAACTGGCGCGCAAGATCTTCGATACCCTGACGGACAAGACGGTGCTGCTCATCGGCGCGGGCGAGATGTGCGAGTTGGCCGCGCGCCACTTCGTCACCAACGGCGTCGCCCAGGTGCTGGTCACCAACCGCACCTACGAGCGCGCGGTGAAACTTGCGCAGGAATTCAACGGCAAGCCGATCCTCTTCGAGAATTTCGCCGACAACCTGCATCGCGTCGACATCGTCCTCGCCTCCACCGGCGCGCCCAACTACGTGCTGCACCAGCGCCAGGTCGAGGAGGTCATCAAGCAGCGTCGCCACAAGCCCATGTTCTTCATCGACATCGCCGTGCCGCGCGACATCGACCCCAAGATCAACGACGTGGACAACTGCTATCTCTATGACGTCGACGACCTCCAGGGGGTGGTGCAGTCCAACCTCAAGGAGCGGCACAAGGAAGCGAAGAAGGCTGAGGCTATCGTCGAGGAGGAAATCGGTCAGTTTCATCAGTGGATGAGCGGCCTCGACGTGGTGCCGACCATCGTCGCCCTGCGCAAGCGCTTCGACGAGATCCGCCAGGCCGAGTTGGAAAAAACCTTCGCCAATCTCAAGGATCTCGACGGCAAGGAGCGCCAGGCCATCGAGGCCATGGCCCAGGCCATCATCAACAAGGCCCTGCACCAGCCCATCACCGTGCTCAAGAGCGCGCAGAACAACGCCGCCGGCGACGGCTACGTCGAGGCGCTGCGCACTTTGTTCAATCTGCCGCCGGTCGCCGGCGAGAATGCCGAGACCGAGCGCGCCAAGATCGATGAAATGTAGGGGCGGACGATGCCCGCCGGGGCGCACGCGGTGCGCCTCTACCCAAACCAGGAGCGAACCAAGCGATGAGCAAGAAAATTCTGCGGATCGGCACGCGCGCCAGCCAACTGGCCCTGTGGCAGGCCAACTGGGTCAAGAGCTGTCTTGAAGAGCGCTATCCCGATCTGGAAGTGACCCTGACCAAGATCAAGACCCAGGGCGACAAGATTCTCGACGTGCCCCTCGCCATGGTCGGCGGCAAGGGCCTGTTCGTCAAGGAAATCGAGGAGGCCATGCTGCGCGGCGAGGTGGATGTCGCCGTGCACTCCATGAAGGACGTGCCGACGATTTTTCCCGAGGGGCTGTCCCTGCGCTGCATCACCGAGCGCGAGGATCCGCGCGACATCGTCATCCTGCGCCCCGGCGTCGCCGGCTGGCGCGATCTGCCCCAGGGCGCGCGCGTCGGGACCTCGTCCCTGCGGCGCAAGTCGCAGATGCTCCATGAGCGTCCCGACCTGCGCATGCTCGATATTCGCGGCAACGTCGAGACGCGCATCCGCAAGCTCACCGAGGAGGATCTCGACGCCGTGGTGCTGGCCGCCGCCGGCATGAAACGCCTGGGTTTCGTCGGACAGATCAGCGAATACCTCGAGCCCTCCGTGATGCTGCCCGCCATCGGTCAGGGCGCCCTGGGTCTGGAGAGCCGCACGGATGATGCGGAAATCAACGCCCTTATCGATTTCTTCAACCATCCCGACACCGCCTGGGCGGTCAAGGCCGAGCGCGCCCTGCTGCGCCACCTCGAGGGCGGCTGCCAGGTGCCGATTGCCGCCTTTGGTACCGTCGAGGGCGATCAGGTGCGGCTCACCGGCCTGGTGGCGAGCGTCGATGGGCGGAAATTCCTCAAGAAGACCCTCAGCGGGCCGGCGACCGAGGCCGAACAGCTGGGCGTGTCCCTGGCCGAGGATCTGCTGATCATGGGCGCCGACAAGATTCTCAACGAAGTCTACCAGCACGAGACCTTCAACCGCGACCGCGAGGACGTCTGAGTTGTCTGGGAATGGACGCAATGGTTGAATTTTCCGTAGGGGCGCGGCAGGCAGCGCCCCTGTCTGGTTTTCAGGCATGACCAAGGGCGGCAGGGTCTATCTGGTGGGCGCCGGGCCCGGCGATCCCGGGCTGATCACGGTGAAGGGCCGCGAGTGCCTGCGGCGGGCCGAGGTGGTGGTCTACGACTACCTGGCCAATCCCCGGCTGCTGGACGAGGCGCCGCCCGCGGCCGAGCGCATTTACGTCGGCAAGACGCGCGGCCTGCATCATCGTCCCCAGGAGGACATCAATCGCCTGCTCGCCGAGCGGGCGCAAGCCGGCAAGACCGTGGTGCGCCTCAAGGGCGGCGATCCCTATGTCTTCGGGCGCGGCGGCGAGGAGGCCCTCTACCTGCGTGACCAGGGCATCGCCTTCGAGGTGGTGCCGGGGGTCACGGCGGGCTTCGCGGCCGCCGCCTACGCCGGCATTCCCCTCACCCATCGCGACTACACCACCAGTCTCGGCCTGCTGACCGGCCATGAAAACCCCGAAAAGAAGATGTCCTCCCTCGACTGGGAGAAGCTCGCCACCGGCGTCGGCACGCTGGTGTTCTACATGGGCATGGCCAACCTGGAGCTGATCGCGCGCGAGCTGGTGCGCCACGGCCGCCCGCCGGAGACGCCGGTGGCCATCGTGCGCTGGGCGACCACCCCGCGCCAGCGCACCCTGACCGGGACCCTGGCCGACATCGTCGCCAAGGTCGCGGCGGCGCGCTTCAAGCCGCCGGCGGTGATCATCGTCGGCGAGGTGGTGGCGTTGCGCGACCATCTCGCCTGGTTCGAGCAGCGCCCCCTGTTCGGGCGGCGCCTGCTCTCAACCCGCAGCGCCGAGCAGGCCGGAGCCTTTCAATCACAACTCGAAGAGCTTGGCGCCGAGGTGGTCTCGGTGCCGACCATCGCCACCGTCGCCCCCCTGGACTGGCAGGGGGTGGATGAGGGAATCGCCGCCCTGGCGCGGACCGATTACCTGATTCTCACCTCGGCCAATGCGGTGCGCTTTTTCCTGGAGCGGCTGCGGGCTTGCGGCCGCGACCTGCGCGCCCTGGCCGGGGTGAAGATCGTGGCGGTGGGGCCGAAAACCGCCGCCGCCTTGGTCGCGCAGGGCCTGGCCGCCGACCTGGTGCCCGAGAACTATCAGGCCGAAGGCGTGGTGGCGCTGCTCGCCGCCCGGGGCGTGGCGGGCCGCCACATTTTCTATCCCCACGCCGAACTGGCGCGCGAGCTCATCCCCCGCGAGTTGCGCGCCCTGGGCGCCGAGGTCAGCGCGCCGGTGCTCTACCGCACGGTCCTGCCCGAAACCGGGGGCGCGGAATTGCGGCGCCTGCTGGAGCAGCGCGCCCTGGACGCGGTGCTCTTCACCGCCTCCTCCACCGTCGAGAATTTCGTCCGCATGCTGGGTGAGGACGCCGCGTCATTACTCTCCGGCGTGACGGTGGCTTCCATCGGCCCGCCCACCACCGCCACCGCGCGCAAGCTCGGCCTGAGGGTCGATGTCGAGCCGGCCGCCGCCACGTTGGATGATCTGGCCGTCGCCCTCGGTGACTATTTTCGCGATAAACCCTTGCGTTTTGCCCAGGACTGATATTCTCAAAAAAGGTGACCGGTCCCCGGTCGGCGACGGATAATTGACCCTAAAGGAGCCCCTCATGTTCTTTCCCGAATACCGCGCGCGGCGTCTGCGCCGCAACGACAACCTGCGGCGCATGGTGCGCGAGACCCATTTGCGCGTCGAGGATCTCATCTATCCCATGTTCAGTGCTTTCGGCTCGGGCGTCCGCAAGGAGATCGCCTCCATGCCGGGCATCTACCAGCAGTCCATCGAGCACATCGTCGCCGAGGCGCGGGACGTGCGCGAGCTGGGCATTCCGGCGGTGATTCTGTTCGGCATTCCCGAAGCCAAGGACGCCGTGGGCCAGGACGCCTACAGTGATGGCGGCATCATTCAGGAGACCATCCGCGCCATCAAGCAGGCGGTGCCCGAACTCACGGTGATCACCGACGTGTGCCTGTGCGAATATACCGATCACGGCCACTGCGGCGTGATCAAGGACGGCGACGTGGACAACGACGCCACTCTGCAGCTGCTTGCCGCCGAGGCTCTCTCCCATGCCCGCGCCGGCGCCGACATCGTGGCGCCGTCGGATATGATGGACGGGCGGGTGGCGGCGATTCGCGAGCTTCTCGACGCCAACGGCTTCAGTCAGATTCCGGTGATGAGCTACGCGGTGAAATACGCCAGCGCCTACTACGGTCCGTTTCGCGACGCCGCTGAATCGACGCCGCAGTTCGGCGACCGGCGCTCCTACCAGATGGATCCGGCCAATCGTCGCGAGGCCCTGCGCGAAGCGGCCCTCGACGTGCAGGAGTGCGCCGATTTCCTCATGGTCAAGCCGGCCCTGGCCTATCTCGACATCCTGCGCGACCTGCGCGAGCGCTTCGATCTGCCCCTGGTGGCCTACAATGTTTCGGGCGAGTATTCCATGGTCAAGGCGGCGGCCGCCAATGGCTGGATCGATCATGACCGGGTGATGATGGAAACCCTGGTCGGCATGAAGCGCGCCGGCGCCGATCTGATCATCACCTACCACGCCAAGGAAGCGGCACGGTTGCTGAAAGGCTAGCAAGCTCTGTAACCACGAATGGGCACGAATCAACACGAATCATGGCCTGGGATTTTTGGTAAACTCCAAGAAAATGAGGTCTTGGTTATTCGTGTTCATTCGTACCATTCGTGGTTGCCCTTAACGGTGATTTTCAGCGGCGGTTGATTCATGTCCCAGGATTCCGGCAGCGGCGACAAGCTCACGCGCAGCGAAACCATCACCGCCCTGGTGCATTACTACCGGGCCGAGGTGACGCGCAGCCTCGCCTGGCGCACGCGCCTCGACCGCACCACCAACTGGGCGGTGGGAACCACGGCGGCCTTTCTCGGCTTTGGTTTTTCCCACCCGGAGATTACCCATGCCTTTTTCCTGTTCGGCATCGCCATCGCCTACATCCTGCTGTTCGTCGAGGCGCGCCGCTACCGTTTCTACGACGCCTACGAATACCGGGTGCGGCTGCTCAACCAGAATTTCATCTATGGCGTGCTGACCAGCCGCCTGCGCCTGGAGGAGGGCGCCTACTGGCTGGCCGAACTGGCCTCGGATCTGCGCCATCCCCAGTACAAAATGGCTCGGGTCTACGCCCTGGGGCGGCGCATCTATTCCAATTACATCTATCTGTTCCTGGTGCTCATCGCCGGTTGGCTGCTCAAGATCAAGCTGCATCCCGTCGGCGCCGAAACCTGGGAGCAGTATCTGCGCCAGGCAGCCCTCGGCGAGATCCCCGGCTGGCTGGTGCTGACGTTTATCGCGGTGTTTTTCCTGCATCTGCTGGTGTTTCTCGTCATCGGTCGGCGCAAGCGCGGCGGGCGCGACATTTTTTTCGGCGTGGCCGGGAGCGAGCAGGACGCCAAGAGCAGCCTTGAAGAAACCTGACACCATCCCCAACGGTTCCCCTCATGAGTGAATATGAAAAAAGCACCCTGGCCAACGGCCTGCGAGTGCTCAGTGTGCCCATGCCCCATCTGCATTCGGCGGAGATGATGTTCTTCGTCGGCGTCGGTAGCCGCCATGAGGCGCCCGAGGTGGCCGGGGTGTCCCATTTTCTTGAACACATGCTGTTTCGCGGCAACCGCGACTATCCTACCGGCCCCGACCTGGAGCGCGCCTTCGAGGCCATCGGCGGCTACGTCAATGCCGCCACCGACATCGAAACCACCTGCTATCATTCGCGCCTGCATCCCGCGCACCTCGACGAGGCCACGGGGCTGTTCGCCTCCATGCTGCTGCGGCCCTTGTTGCGCGATCTGGAGACCGAGCGGCGGGTGATCCTCGAGGAGGCCCTGGAGGATCTCAACGCCCGCGGCGAGGAGATCAACCCCGACACTCTCTGCGCCCGGCTGCTCTGGCCCGAGCATCCCCTGGGGCGGCCGCCCATCGGCAGCCGCGAAACCATCGAGGCCATCGGCCTGGAGGATCTGCACCGGCACCTGGCCACCTATTACACGCCGCGCAACCTGGTGGCGGTGGCGGCCGGACGGGTGGAGCACGCGGCCTTCGTCGCCGCCGTGGAGCGCCACTTCGGCGCCTGGCGGGGCGAGGAGGCGCCGGCCGCGCCGCGCTTCGCCGAGGCGGCGGCGCCCAGCCCCCAGTCCCTGTGGGTGCGCGAGAGCGATTCGCAGGTTTCCTTGCAATTGGCGTTTCGCGTGCCGGGGCGCGAGCGGGGCAACAGCCTGGCGCTGCGCGTGTTGCGGCGGGTGCTGTCCGGGGGCGGCAGCGGGCGGCTGATGCTGCGCCTGCGCGAGGAGCTGGGCCTGACCTACGGGGTTGAGGCACAGCTGATGCAGACCGCTGAAACCGGCTCCTTCGGCATCGACCTGTCCCTGGTGCCGGGCAACCTGGAGCAGGCCATCGGTGAGGTGCTGTGCCTGCTGGAGGAGTTGTGCGTGACGTTGGTTCCCGAGAAGGAACTGGCGGGGGTGGTGCGCGCCTTTCTCTATGAACTTGAATTCAGTCGGGATTTCACCGAGGAGCTGGCGGCGCGCTATGGCTGGGGGGAAACCCTGGGCTGCCTGCGCACCCTGGAGCAGGAACGGCGGGACATCGCCGCCATCACCCCGGAGCTGCTGCGCGAGACCGCCCGCGCCATCTTCAGTCCCGGTCAGGCGCGCCTGGCGGTGGTCGGCCCCTGGCGCGGGGACATCAAGAAGCGGGTCAACCGCCTGCTGAAAAGCTTTCGCGTCTGATCCGTCCTCAGGGCTGGGGAGGCGCCTTGGACGCGCCCCTTTTCCCGAGCAGCAGGGCAGCGAGGATGCCGAGCATGAAACCGCTCGCGCCGACCAGGAAAAGCAGCACCGCCTGGGGCAGGGTGAAGGCGAGAAACAGGACGCGCACCTCCACCGGCGCGGCGTTCTGCACGATGACGACCACCAGCAGCAGGGCCAGGATCGTCGCGGCCAACACTTTCACCTGCTTCATCCGCGCACCTCAGTTCCCCTCCTGATCATCCACCCGTTCCGTGCCCTCCGCCAGTACCTCTCCCACCCTGAGCAGCATGGCCGCCAGCTCCGGCGGCGCGTAGGGCCGCGCCGGAAAACGCCCCCACACGGGCGCCGGCCAGGCCGGGTCGCCGGTATAGCGCACGATGTGATGCACATGCAGCTGCGGCACCAGGTTGCCCAGGGCGGCGATGTTGATCTTGTCGGCGGCGAACACCTCGGCCAGGCGCCGCGCCAGAAACGAGGACTCCAGCAGCAGCGCCCCTTGGTCGGCGTCGTCGAGCTCGTAGATTTCCCGGATGCCGGCGCGACGCGGCACCAGGATGAACCAGGGATAGGCGGCGTCGTTCATGAGCAGCAGGCGGCACAGGGGAAAGTCGCCAAGAAGGATGGTGTCGGCTTCGAGCTGGGGATGGAGTTGGAACATGGGAGATCCTCGAAAGAATGAAAGGCCTGGGGACACGGATCATATCTGATCAAGGCGGATACACCGAAAAACCATGTCATCGCATGGAGCGGCGAGGATAGGCGGGTTTGTCGTTTGAGCTTTAATCCGCCCTGATCAGATTTGATCCGTGTCCCATTTGGGTTCAGGAAACCCGGATCGTCTTGTAAAGAAAGTTCTTGAAGCGGAAAAAGGTTTTTTTCTCCTCGGGGTCGGTGCTTTTCGGGTCGCAGGCGCGCAGCGCCAGGGCCAGCTTGGGCATGGTGGAGGCGCCTTCGCCGCGGGCGCGCTCCACCACCGCCAGGACCGTTTCGCGGGTCAGGCGGTTGCTGGAAAAAGGCTGGTAGAGGGCGTCCCAGAAGGTGCCGGTCCCGCCGCGCAACTCCTCGTAGATCTCGTCGGCCAGGGCGTCGGCGAGCTTCTGGGTGCGCTCTCCGGCGCCGCTCGCCGGCGCGCCGGGAAGCACCGCGCGGATGTCCTCGGCGCTGATCGTCGCGCCGCGGCGAAAGATCAGGGCGCGCAGCAGGATGCTGCGCAGCTCGCGGATGTTGCCGGTGTAGTGGTGGGCGACGAGCACCTCGCGCGCGCCGCGGCTCAGGCTCGGCAGGTCGGCGTCGCCTTCCTCGGGCTTTTTGTAGACGCGGAACAGCTGGCCGAGAAAGTGCACCGCCAGGTCGGCGATGTCCTCGCGCCGCTCGTTGAGGGAGGGCACCTCGATGGTCAGCTCGGTGAGGCGGTGGTAGAGGTCCTCGCGAAACAGACCCTGCGCGATGAGGTGCCGCAGGTTCTTGTTGCTCGCCGCCACCAGCACCACCCGGGCGTAGCGGGTGAGGTTCTCGCCGAGGCGCACGATGCCGCCGTTGTCAAGAAAGCGCAGCAGCTGCACCTGGGTCTTGGGATCGGCGTCGCCGATTTCGTCGAGGAACACCACGCCGCCGTGGGCCTCCTCGAGGATTCCCTGGCGGTCGGCGTGGGCGCCGGTGTAGGCGCCGCGCTTGTGGCCGAAGAGTTCCGAGTAGGTCAGATCGCCGCTGTAGGCGGCGATGTTGGTTTTCTTCAGGGGCAGCTCCATGCCCGGGCGGATCTTGTCCTTGTAGACCTCGTTGAGCCGCGAGTAGATGTTATTGAACAAAAACTCCTTGCCGCTGCCTGTCTCTCCGGTGATGAAGATGGAGGGCAGGCCCAGGGTCGCCTCCTGGATGCTGCTCTGGCTCCAGAAGGCGATGCGGTTGGCCAGGGGCGGGGTGATCTTCTGGATGAACTCCACCATCTCCATGGCCTTGGCCGAGTTGCCGATGATGTTGCCGAGCTTGTAGGAGCTGACCTTGGGATCCTTGTAGCCGACGTCGGAGCGCAGCCGATGGACCTCGGTGGTGAGCTTCTCGATGCGGCGCTGATCGGCGATGTGGCGCGAGATCATGCGCTCGATGATCATCAGGATGCGCCGGTGCTCGTCGGTGAAATGATGGGGCTGGAGGCTGTCGAGGCAGATCACCGCGATCACCTCGCCCTCGCATATCACCGGCACGGCGATCTCGCTGCGGATGGTCTCGGTGATCTCGCGGTAGAAGCCGCCGGCGGCCTTCTCCTCCAGGGTGTCGCCCACCAGGTGGGGGCGACCGGTGGCGGCCACATAGCCGGTGAGGCTGCGTTCGCCGGGGGGCAGGTCGAAGGCGCCAATGCGAATCGGCGGGATGTTCTTCTTCAGCCACTCCTTGCTCTTGGCGCCCATCAGGCGGCCCTCGCCATCCTCCACCATGAGCCATTTGCGGTCGTCGATCTGCTCCACCAGGGCGATGCTGCCGGTGTCGGCGCCGATGAGCTCCGTGGCCTTGGACAGCACCCGGTTGAGAAAGGGCTGCAGGCCCTCGAAGCGCTCCTGGAGCAGATCGTTGATTTCGGCGAGCACCTGGATTTCCATGTGCTGGCCGCCGATTTCCTCGATGGCGCGCTGGGCCATTTCCGCGTGGGCTTCGAGCAGGCCGCGCTCGAAGTCGCTGAACTGGTAGGTCTCGCGGGTGTAGTAGTTGACCACGCAGATGACACGGCGCGTGCGCGGCTCGTAGCGCGGCACCAGATACAGGGACTTGAGACCCAGCTCCTCGGTGAGATAGCGCTTCTGCAGGGCCTCGGATTCGAGATCGGGAAAGTAGGTCGGCGCGAGGAGCTGATCATCGGTGATGAAGCCGGCGGCGTTGATGTAGCGCGACAGCAGGGATTCGCCGGGGCCCAGGCTCACCAGCTTGTCGTCCTCGTAGAGGCGCTTGGCCTCCTTTTCCTTGGAGTAGGAGGCGAGGATGCGCAAGCCCGGCTCGTCGCGCGTGCCGGCCGGGGCGGGCACCAGCACCGAGGCCAGGGCCAGCTTGTCGATGAGCAGCACCGCCGATTTGACCATGTAGAGCGCCGCCTCGCGCTTCTTGGCCTGATCGACGAGACGCGCCAGGACGATCTGTTGGTGGTGCTTGCGCGCCTGGTCGATGAGGGCGATGACCTCGCCGAGAAAGTTCTTGAGCTGCTGGCGCTGGGGCAGTTCGGGAATCTGGCCGAGGCGGCCGCTGTCCACGCACAGCACGCCCAGGGAGCGGCCGTTGTGGATGAGCGGGGTCAGGTAGCTCGAGACGATGTTGAATTTCTCCGCCAGTTCCCGCGCGTAGGGCGTCGAGGAGGTGGCGACATCCTCGAGGATCAACTCCTCCTGGGTGATGTAGACGCGCGAGACGGCGAAGGCCGCGCTGTTGATGGGAAAGGACTTGCGCCGGATCATGTCGCCGAAGGGTCCGGTGGCGGCGGCGCACACCAGGGCGCCGCTGGAGAGATCCTCCAGGTAGACGCGGCAGCGCGACTGCTGGGTGAGCAGGGCGACCGCCTCCACCAGCACGTGCAGGATGTCCTCGAGGTTCTCCTTGCCGTAGCTGCGGATCTTGACGGACAGATTGGCGATGCGCGAGGGTTGCAGGGCGCTCATGCGGGTCTCCGGGGGGTGGCGGCACGTTGGGGTGGCATGATTCTAGGTGCCGTCGCCGGTTTTGTAAAGCCCGGCGGCGCGGCCCTCAGGCGGCGGGGGGCGGCGGAGCGGCGCGGAGCAGACGTTCGCAGGTGGCGTAGAGCTCGTTCGCCTTGATCGGTTTGCTCAGGTAGGCATCCATGCCGGCGGCCAGGCAGCGCTCCTCGTCCTCCTTGAAGGCATGGGCGGTGAGGGCGATGATGGGGACGCGCCGCCCACCCTCGTCCTCCAGGCCGCGGATGGCGGCGGTGGCGCTCAGGCCGTCCATGCCCGGCATCTGCACATCCATGAGGATCAGGTCGATCCCGCCCTGCCGCCAGGCGGCCATGGCATGGACGCCGTCGGCCACCGTCAGCACCTGCCAGCCGCGTTTTTCCAGCAGGCGGCGGGTCAGCAGCTGGTTGACGGGGTTGTCCTCCGCGACCAGGATTCTGGGGGCGGCGCCAGGCTCCGTCGGCGGTGGCGGCAACTCCGGCGGCGGAGCGCAAGGCATAACGGCGCCGGCATCCACCGGGCGCAGGCGCAGGGTGAAGGTGAAGCTGCTGCCACGGCCGGGCTTGCTGTTGACCCAGATGGCGCCGCCGCAGCTCTCCACGATCTCCTTGACGATGGCCAGGCCCAGGCCGGTGCCGCCGAACTGTCGGGACAAGGCGGTGTCGACCTGGCTGAAGCTCTCGAAGAGCAGATGCCGGCGATCCTCGGGGATGCCGATGCCGGTGTCGCTGACCGTGCAGCGCAGTTCATGCCAGGAGCCGAGGGGGGATGCCTCAAGGTTGACCTCGATGCGGACTTCGCCCCGCTCGGTAAACTTGACCGCGTTGCCGACCAGATTGATGAGCACCTGCTGGAGACGACCCGGGTCGCCCATCACCCGGTCGGGCAGGGGAGAGCTGAAAACAAGCTGCAGGGAGAGGTTTTTCTCGCCGGCGCGCGGCGCCAGAACCTTGACCGCTTGCTGCACCACCGCGCGCAGGTCGAAGGGCACTTCCGCGATGTCGAGCTTGCCCGCCTCGATGCGAGAGAAATCGAGAATGTCGTTGATGACCCGCAGCAGGGATTCGGCCGAGTTGCTCGCCAACTCAAGCATGTCGCGCTGGGCCGGGGACAGGGGGGAGTCGCGCAGCACCTCGAGCATGCCGAGCACCCCGTTCATGGGCGTGCGGATCTCATGACTCATGTTGGCGAGAAAGCGGCTCTTGGCCTGGCTGGCTTCCTCGGCGGCGGTGCGCGCCCGCGCCAGCTCGGCTTCGCGATCGAGGCGCTCGATTTCGCTCACCGCCTTGGCGGCGAGAATCGCCAGGGTTTCGCGGGCGCGGGCCGGCAGGCGCATGCGGCGGCGCGACAGGACGTTGAGCAGGCCCACCGACTGGCCGTCCAAGGCGACCAGGGGCGTGCCCAGATAGGCTTCGACGCCCAGTTCGACAAAATACTCATCTCGCGGAAACTGAGTGCGCACCCCTTCGGCGAAAAAGCAGAAGCCGGTCTTGAATACCTCGGCGCAGGGGGTGTCGGCAAGGGGATAGGGCGTGCAGGGTTGGGTCACGCCGTCGAGCAACGAGGCCAGGGGGATGAGGCTTTGGCCGTCCTCGCCGAGGCGGCCGAGGGTCGCCCCGTCGGCGTCAAGCCAGCGACACACCTCGACGAGAATGCGCTCGAAGCATTCGGCGCCGCTGGTGCCGACGGTGCCCTGCACCAGGGCGTGGATGGCCTGCTCGGCATGTTTGCGTTCGCTGATGTCGCGGGCGGCCGACAAGATGGTGCTCTGTCCCTCGATCTCCAGGAGGTGGGAGTTGATCTCCACGTCCACCGGGGCGCCTTCCTTGCGCAGCAGGCGGGCCTCGAAAAGAGCGCGCCGCTGATGCTTCAGGGAGCTCAGGACGTCTTCCAGAACGGCGGGGTTGTCCCGATGCATGGGGTTGAGGTCCGTGGGGCAGAGGTCAAGCAGTTCCGCGCGGCTGTAGCCGAGCAACCGGCAGGCGACGTCATTGACCTCAAGAAAGGTCGAGAGCTCGCCCTGTTCGGTGATGTGGTGGAGAAAAATCGCGTCGTTGGTGTTGTTGAACAACTGCTGGAAACGCTGGCGGCTGGCCCGCAGGGCGTGTTCGCGCTCGCCGATGGCGGCGCTCATGTCGCGAAAGGCGGTGGCCAGGTCATTGATTTCACTGTGTTCCACCCCCGGCAGGGCAGCCTGGTAATCGCCCCGGCTGATGGCTCGGGCGCTTTGCGCCAGCGCGGCCAGGGGTTGGGTCAGGCGCCGAGCGAGAATCCGCGCCGTCGCCAGGGCCAGGAGGATGGCCACCATCATGCCGACGAGAAACAGGCGGGTCAGGCCCAGGGTCTGGGCGGAGATCTGCTCCACGGGCTGCGCCGCCAGAATCAGCCAGGCGGGTTCCTTGAGGCGGGTGAGGCTGCCCAGGTAGTCGCGGTTGTGCCAACGAAAGCGAAAGGCGCCTTCCTCGCCGCGCAGGCCGGCGGCAACCGGCTCCAGGGTGCTGAGATTGAGGCGCTGGCGGGCCAGTTCGCGATCGGGATGGAAGATGAGGTTGCCCTTGCTGTCGAAGATCGCCGGTTCCATGCCCGGATCCGCCGCGAGACCGGCCACGATCTGGTGCAGGCGGCGCAGGCTGAAATTGCCCATCAGCACGAAATCCTTGCCCGGGATGCTCAGGGTCAGGGCCAGGTCGCCGGTGAGCAGGGAATGCAGGGTTTCCGACCAGACGGGAACCTGATTGGCCAGCGCCTCGCGCACCGCGGGGCGACGCGAGAGATCAAGGCCCAGATAGTCCCGCGCTTGTCCGGGCATGGCGCTGGAGAGGGCCACGCGCGTGACGACGCCCTGGGCATCGAGCATCAGCAGGGAATCGAAGAGCTGGGAAAACTGCACGGTGTTGGAAAGAATGCCGTCGATGACCTGCTGGTCCTCGGGCGGCAGGCTCTCCAGCACCCGGACGATCTCCTCGAGCCCGGCGCGGGGTTGGCCGAGAAAGGCGCTGACCTCCGCCGCCAGGGCGCGGCTGAAGGCTTGGTTGCGGGCCGTGCTCGCCTCCAGGGACGAGCGCTGCAGATAGTACAGGCTCAACAGCCCAACCGCCAGGATGGGCACCAGGGCGATAAGCACCAGCCGCCACAGCAGGGCGCCGCGCAAGGTTTTGTCCCTAGTCTTGAACACGGTCGCCGGCCTGAAATTGTCCATCGCGGATGGTCATGGGAAAATGCGGCCGGATCGCGTCGCCAAAGGCATCCAGGCGCAGTTCGGTCTGTAGCCCCTGGAAGCTGCCCATGTTCAGCAGGGTTTCCTTGAGGTGCTGCCGGTGGGGATTTTGTTCCAGGGCGCGGATCAGCAGTTGGGTGGCGTCGTAGGCATGGGCGGCGGCGAAGCCGCCGTCGTAGTTGAAGCGTCGGTCAAAGGCGGCACGGAACCCGCGGTAGGCCGGCGAGGCATGCCCGGGATCGAAGGTGTTGAAAAACGTCAAACCCTCCACGGCTTCGCCGCCGTATTCGATGATGTCGCCGGTGGCCGCCCATTCCCCGGTCATGAGGGGGAGGGGCCGACCAAGCTTGGCCAGTTGCTGGGCGAACATCCCCGTATCCAGGGCGTTGGCGATGATGAAAAGCGCCTGCGCGTCCTCCGTGGCCTGGCGGGCCAGTTCGAGAAAGTTGATCTCGGATCCGCTGGTGTAGGTGAGGACTCCCGCGACCTGCCCGCCGCGGGCGGCGAATTCCCGGGCAAAGGACAGGTACAGGCTCTCGCAGTAGGAGCGGTTGCCCAGGTCATAGAGGACATTGATGCGCGACAAGCCCAGGGCCACGGCGGCATGTTCCGCCAGGAGTCTGGCGCCCTGGGCGTTGGTCGAGGCGGTGCGCAGGAAGTAGTCGTCGCGACCGCTCAATTCGTCACTGCTCACCGTCGGGCCGAGGAGCAGGGTGCGGTGGGCGTCGGCCAGGGGCTGGACCGCCAGGGCCATGGCACTGGTCATGGGACCGATGACGGCGACGACGCCCTCATCCAGCAGCTTTTGCAGGGCGGCGCGGGCCGTAAGTTCGTCCTGGGCGTCGTCGGCGATGCGCAGCTCCAGGAGCCGGCCGTGAATGCCGCCGGCGCGGTTGCGCTCTTCCACCGCCAGGATCGCCCCGTCGCGCCCGGCGATGCCCAGATCGGCGACCCGCCCGGTGAGCCCGCCGAGAAAACCGATGGGGATGGGCTCCTGGCGGCGACAGCCGGGGGCGATCGACAGAATCACCGCCAGGATGCAGCACACCAGGAGGACGAACCTTTTTCCCGGGGCGGTATGTCGGGAACAATTTCTCATGTCGAGCGATTTCTCCTGCGACGACAATGGACGCATGGCAAGGGCGGCTGTAATTTATAATAGGCTATGAGCTTAACCGCTCCCTGAGGCAGGAACAGGTTGCGCGGACTGCGCCGATCATATTTTTTCTTGATTATTAACAAAAATAAAATTAAATTCAACTTAATCCTTTAGGGGGAGCGTTCCCAACCGGAAAAAGCGTCTGCGGCCCCCGCGGCAGGCGTGGCGAGGAGTTCACGCATGGTACTTGAAAACTCCGAGGAGCTTGTCGCGCAAACCGCCGGCGCAACCTTGCTGCTCGTTGAGGACGCCCAGGGCTTTGCCCGCATCGTCGAGCGGTTGCTGAGCCGCGCCGGATTTGGCGTCGCGGTGGTGGAATCCGGTCGCCAGGCCCTCGATTGGCTGGCCGCTCACGAACCGCTGCTGGCGCTGGTCGATTTCAATCTGCCCGACATGAGCGGGCGGACTCTCATCGAGCAGGTGCAGGCCGCCGGGCGCGAGGTGCCCTTCATCGTCATCACCGGCAACGGCGACGAGCGCGTGGCCGTCGACATGATGAAGCTCGGCGCCCTGGATTATCTGGTCAAGGACGAATCCTTTCTCGCCCTGCTGCCGACCGTGGTGGCCCAGGCCTGCGACCGGGTGGAGACCCGCCGGCGGCTGGCGGCGACGGAGAAAAAACTCGGCGAGAGCGAGGAGCACCTGCGCAAGCTCTCCCGCGCCATCGAGCAGAGCCCCAGCCTGGTGGTGATCACCGATCTCGATGGGCGCATCGAGTATGTCAATCCGGCCTTCAGCGAGGCGACGGGCTACGCCCCCGAGGAGGTCGTCGGCCGCTCGCCCGGGCTGCTCAGATCCCAAACCTACCAGGATGAATTCTACCGCGAGATGTGGGAGGTCATTCGCCAGGGGCAGGAATGGCGCGGCGAATTCTTCAACTGCCGCAAGAACGGCGAGCACTACTGGGAGCGCGCCGTGATCTCGCCGGTCAAGGACGGCGCGGGGCGCATCACGCATTTCCTCAAGGTGGCCGAGGACGTCACGGCGCGCAAGACCGCCGACGAGCGCATTCACAGCCTGACCTACTACGATTCCCTCACCGGCCTGCCCAACCAGATTCTGTACCGCGACCGCCTCGGCCAGGCCATGGCCCACGCCCAGCGCAGCGGCGAGAAAGTGGCGGTGGCGGTGCTCGACATCGACCAGTTCCAGCGCATCAACAACGCCTTCGCCCACGGCTTCGGCGACAAGGTGCTCAAGGAAACGTCGCGGCGGCTGAGCGCCGCCCTGCGCAAGGAAGACAGCGTGGCGCGCTTTTGGGGCGACAGCTTTCTGCTCGCCCTGCCGCATCTGCACGGCGAGGAGGACGCCGCGCGCGTCGCCCTCAAGCTGCTCGAAGCCCTCAATCCCGCCTACCGCATCGACCAGCGCGAAATCTACCTCACGGCGAGCCTCGGCTTGGCGCTCTTTCCCCACGACGGCACCTCCGTCGACGTGCTGATGAAAAACGCCGAGGCGGCTCTGGCACGCAGCAAGGAGATGGGGCCCAACAGCTATCAGCTCTACAATCCGGGCATGAACCAGCGCGCCACGGAGAACCTCATGCTCCAGGGCGATCTGCGCCGCGCTCTGGAACGCAATGAGTTTCTGCTGCACTACCAGCCGCAGTTCGAGGCGGCCACGGGACGGCTGGTCGGCGCCGAGGCCCTGGTGCGCTGGCAGCATCCGGTGCTGGGGCTGCTCTACCCGGATCGCTTCATCGGCCTGGCCGAGGAAACCAATCTCATCTGTCCCCTGGGCGAATGGGTGATCCGCGAGGGCTGTCGCCAGCTGAGTCTTTGGCGGGAGGAAGGGACGAGCGGGCTGCACCTGTCGATCAATCTCTCGCCCCGCCAGTTTCATGCCTCCGATTGCCTGGCCGCCATCGAGCGCGGCGTCACGGCCCACAACGTCGATCCCGCGCGGCTGACCTTCGAGATCACCGAAACCCTGATCATGAAGGATGTCGAGGAAGCCGGGCGGGTGCTCGGCAAAATGAAGGAGCGCGGCTACCGGCTGGCCCTCGACGATTTCGGCACGGGCTATTCCTCCCTGAGCTACCTGCAGAAATTCCCCTTCGACCTGATCAAGATCGACAAAAGCTTCGTCATGGACTGCGACCTCAATCCGCAAAACGCCACCATCTGCCGCACCATCATCGCCATGGCCCGCAGCCTCGGC
>NZ_JAUVWH010000023.1 GCF_030604225.1 Geoalkalibacter sp. | reverse complement strand
TCGCTTCAGCCGAAGTGGTGGAATTGGTAGACACGCTAGGTTCAGGGTCTAGTGACCGTAGGGTCGTGGGAGTTCGAGTCTCCCCTTCGGCACCAAGTTGCAAGTCAAGGGTCGGAATCCGAAAAAGGTTTCGGCCCTTTTCGCATTTAAAACCGATTCATTCCCACAGCTCGTCCTTACCCGCTTCGCGCCGCTGCCCTTTTTTCAGCGCCGTCAACAATTGCCGTTCGCGCCGGGCGATCTCGGGCTCGGTGGTTTTTTGGATGCGGCGCACCAGAACGGAAAAATCCTCCGGCAGGAAATAGATCACGCGACCATGAACGCCGCCGAGATCCTCGGCCATGAGGGGAATTTTTTCGTGGTGGAGAAATTCACGAATGAAGCGGCAGTTGAGTTCTCCGACGCCGGGACCGGCGGATTTGGGAGCGATGATGGTGGCGCCGCCGAAAACCTTGGCGCGCAGGTTTCGGCGCTGAGCACCGATTTTGAGCATGTCGTTGATCAGCAACTCCATGGCATGCACGCCATAGCGTCCCGATTCGCTGAGCAGCAAGGGCAGGTTGCTGAGACTACGGGTGCCGCAGAGCAGAAAATGGTTCATGCCCATGATCCGCCGGACGGGATCATACAGGCATGCCGCCACGCAGGAGCCGAGGAGGGTTGAAAGCACCAGGTTCTCGGCGCTGGCGCGATATTCGCCAGGCAGGAGGGAGATGACGGGTTCGGGAACGGATTTGGGCATGTTTTTCGACTTTCCTGGATCGCCACAACTCGGTGACCTACCACCGGAAAACTCGTGAATTATGACCCAAAAAGTCAGTTTGGCAAGGGCGCAATATATGTGTCCAAGCATAAGTGGCCAAAAAAATTGCCCATCCCCAGATCTTCTGCTAGTCTTTCCGCCATGGAAAATCGCGCCGCCATCAAAAAATGTCCCTTGTTTGCCGGTGTAACGGATCAGGATCTCGACCGCCTGGAAGAGGTCTGTCGGCGTCGCGAGTTGTCCAAGGGCGAGGTGCTTTTTTCCCAGGGTGAGCCGGCGGTGGGCTTTTACGTGGTGACCGACGGCAAGATCAAGATCTACAAACTCTCGCCCGACGGTAAGGAGCGCATTCTGCACATCGTTCACGAGGGAGAAAGCTTTGCCGAGGCGGCCATTTTCGCCGACGGGCTCTATCCCGCCTTCGCCGAATCCGTCAGCCCGGCGGCGGTGCTGTTTTTCCCCAAGAAGGAATTCCTCAATCTGCTCAAGGAGCATTCCCAGATCCCCATCAACATGATCGCCGGCCTGTCGCGCTTTCTGCGCCAGTTCGCCACCCAGATCGAGGATCTGACCTTCAAGGATGTTCCGGCGCGCCTGGCCCGCTATCTGGTGGATCTGGCCGGCGACGAAGCCGAAACCATCCAATTGCCCATTTCAAAAAGCCAACTCGCCTCGCGCCTGGGCACGGTGAGCGAAACCCTCTCGCGCACCCTGCGCAAGCTCTCCGACGATGACTTGATTCGCGTGCGCGGCAAGGACATCGACATCCTCGACCGCGACCGCCTGGAAGACCTCGCCGAAAGCACCCGCGAATCGTTTTAGACAGGTTTTCACCGCAGAGCTCGCAGAGGACGCGGAGAATATATTGGGGTGAGATTTTCCCCTTGAAGTTCTCCGTGGCCTTTGCGTTCTCAGCGGTAAAATAACAATTTTGATCTCGATCAAAGATTTTATCTCGTCTTTTTCCTATCCTTCTACCCATGAACGCAGAAACTCACACAACAGCACTCGATCCGAAGGAAATCAAGGATCTGCGCGTGCTGGCGCACTTCACCGCGGTCTACTGCCGGGTCCATCACGAGGGGCCGCGTGAGGCATTGTCTCCGCGTGAGGATTGGGGCACGGAAATTGATCTGTCCCGATTTCGGATTTGTGAAAGCTGCCGGGAATTTTTGGTGTACGCCATCGAGCGGCGGTTGCGCTGTCCGCTGGAGCCCAAGCCGGTGTGCAAGCATTGCAGGATTCACTGCTATCGCCCCGGTCATCGCGAAAAGGTCAGGGAGATCATGCGCTTTTCCGGCAAGTATCTGATGAGGCGCGGACGTCTCGACCTGTTGTGGCACTATTTTTTCTGACGAAGGAGTTTGCCGATGATCTGGAACGTGCTGACGGCCGCACTGATCTTGGCCTGGACCCTGGTTTTCCTGACTGCGTTTTGCCCGCTGCGGGCCCTGCGGCGGCGGCAAGATGCCGAATCCGCGTCTGTTTCCGATTGAATTTCAGAAACTTTGATCCCGGTCAAGGCTTTGTCGCGCCGATCCGGGTAGATTCTGAACATATCGAAGAGCCCAACCCTTAAATCCATCAACTTCCCTCGGAGATCAGCCATCATGATTCGTGAAATTGTCAAAATCGATGAAGAAAAATGTGACGGCTGCGGGCTGTGCGTTCCGGCCTGCGCGGAAGGGGCGATTCAGATCGTTGACGGCAAGGCCCGTCTCCTCGCCGACAACCTGTGCGATGGCCTGGGCGCCTGTCTGGGTGATTGCCCACGGGATGCCATCACCATTGTGAAGCGCGAGGCCGCCGAGTTCGACGAGGAAGCCGTAGTGGAGCATCTGAAAAAAAGCGATCAGCCGGCCGCGGCACCCGTTCATGCTGCCGCTCCGGTTGGCGGCTGTCCCTCCGCGCGGCTTATGAATTTTGCTCGCCAGGAAGAATCCGAAACGGATGAAGTGGCCGGCAAAAGGCCATCCCAGTTGCGCCAGTGGCCGATTCAGATGCATCTGGTGCCGCCGAGCGCGCCCTTTTTCAAGGATGCCGAACTGGTGTTGGCGGCGGACTGCGCGCCTTTTGCCTATGCCGACTTTCACCAGGACATCCTCAAGGGCAAGGCCCTGGCCATTGGTTGCCCGAAACTCGACGACGGCCGCGCCTATCTGGAGAAACTCACGGCCATTCTGCGCCAAAACGACATCCGCGGCCTCACCGTGGTGCATATGGAGGTGCCTTGCTGCACGGGCCTAATCATGATGGCCCGGCAGGCCATTGCCGACAGCGGCAAGACGGTGCCCTTGGCCACGATCAAGGTCGGCATCCAGGGCGATCTGAAATAGCTGGCTAAGGAACATTCCGGCAGTCCGTGATGATCAGGCAAGGGCGGGGCAATTTCATGTGTCCCGCCCTGTTTTCGGCCAATCGCTAAAGCGGCTTGACATCTCATTGATAGAACGGTATTTGTTTTACTGTGTTACTCGTTTTTCAAGAAAAAAATACAAAATATTTTAAATTTTACTTGATTTGAAGGATTTTGTTAGAACGATGTTTGTTTGATCCTATGGCGTCTATTTTTAGGGATGGATGACGCAACGACCAAGGAGGCGCGTCATGATGATCGAAGTCTTGTGTCGGCTTTGGGACAGGATTCATCCGAACAGCCAGCCGTACCAAAGAGGCTGCCGCGCCTGCGGACAATGTTGCGATCTCTACGGGGGCTACTTGCATGCCTCCGATGCCGACCTGGAGCGCTGGCGCCGGTTGGGGCGCGAAGATCTCCTGAGGTTGGTCAACGAGGTCGGATGGATCTGGATCGATCCCAAGCAGGGCCGGCGCGGCCAGCCCTGTCCGTTTCTACAGCGGATCAGCCCCGAAGAGGCGCGCTGCGGAATTCATGAGATCAAGCCCGATATGTGTCGCGACTATCCCTCCCTCGATCATGGCCGTCATTGTGTCCGGGGGATCTACATTCCCCGCCCCGCGCCGCCCAAGGAGTCGATTCTTCACTGATGGCCGGATCAGCCTCCTAAACCTGTGCCGCGAGTGGGCATTTTTGTTCTCGCGAGCCGTTCTTTTGCTCAGTCCCTTCCGTCGCTCCTTTCTTCCGATTTTCATCGAAATGTTTTGACCCTACAGGTCGCTGGGCCTAGAATGTCGATTTGTCTTGCCCCTTGGCACAGGGACTGCATTTTGCTTTTTACGAGGTTGGCAGTTCCCTCCCTGGGTGCCGGTTCCTTTTTCAGCGAAGGCAGAGAAGATCGTGAAGAAAAAATCCTCTGCGTCCCTCGGGACGATCATCATTCTTTTCCTGGCCCTGGCGATGTCCGGCTGCGGTCGCGACAGTACCGCCGAGACGCAAATTCAGGACGCGACGCCGCAGAAAGTTGTTTCCGTGACCCTGGAAACGCTGGCGCCCGCCGACTTGGCGGAAACCTTTACCTTGCCCGCGACGCTGGAAGCCTGGGAAGATTTGACCCTGGCCGCCGAAATCGCCGGCCCGGTGCGCTTCATCGGGCCCCGTGAAGGGGATCGCGTGGCCAAGGACGAGGTGATCCTGCGCATCGACTCCGAAGCGCGCGAGGCGGATCTGGCCAAGGCCAAGGCCGAGTTTGAGGTGCGGCAAAGCCACCTCAATCGCATGACCCGCCTGCGCGACGAGCAGATCGTCAGTCCCCAGGAATATGAGGATGCCCGCCGCAATTTCGAGGTGGCCCGCTCCGCCCTGCGCAGCGCCGAGGTGGCGCTGGGTAAGAGCGTTTTGCGCAGCCCGGTGGCCGGCATTGTCGATCGCTTGATGGTGGATCGCGGCGAATTTGTCTCGGAAGGCACGCCGGTGGCTGAAGTGGTTAAGGTGGATCGCCTGCAGGCGGTTGTCGAGGTGCCGGAAAAAGATGTGCATTTTTTGCACGTCAATCAGGATGTGGATGTGGTGTCCGCCCGCATTACGGGAGACGCCGGCGAGTTGATGCGCGGCAAGCTGTTCTATCTGGCCTTCAAGGCTGATCCCGTGACGCGCACCTTTCGCGCCAAGGTATCCGTGGACAATGCCGAGGGGCGGTTGCGGCCCGGAATGATCCTGCGCGTCCGCTTTTTGCGGCAGGAATTCCGCCATGTTGTAGCCGTGCCCTTGTACGCCGTCATGGAGCGTGGCGGCGGCACCCTGGCCTTTGTCGAGGACAACGGCGTCGCGCGGGTGCGGCCGGTGGTGACCGGCAGCGTCATCGGGGATCGGGTCATCATCCTGCAGGGTCTTGACGTGGGCGAAAAGCTCATCGTGCGCGGCCAGCAACTGCTGGAGGACGGTACCGCGGTGACGGTGGGGAGCAACTGATGCTGCTCTCCAACGCCGCGATCAGTCATCGCAGCACCGTCTTTACGCTGATGGTCATCGCCCTGGTGGCGGGCATCTACAGCTATCTGGTGCTGCCCAGGGAGTCGGCGCCCGATATCACCATCCCCGTGGTGCTGGTCCTGACCAACCACGAGGGGGTGGCGCCCGAGGATATCGAGACCCTCATCACCCTGCCGCTGGAACGCAAGCTCAAGGGGCTCAAGAACGTGGAAAAGATGCGTTCGGTGAGCGCCGAGGGCTCCTCCATGATCACCATCGAATTTACCCCCGACGTGGATATCGACAACGCCATCCAATGGGTGCGCGACAAGGTGGATCAGGCCAAGGGCGATCTGCCCGACGACCTGGAAAACGATCCGTCCATTCTGGAAATCAACATCTCCGAATTCCCCATCCTCATGATCGCCGTGTCCGGCCCGGTCGGTGAACCGATGCTGAAAAAAGTCGCCGAGCGTCTCGAGGACTACATCGAGGACATCCCCGGCGTGCTCGATGTGGTCATCACCGGGGGGCGCGAGCGGCAGATTCGCGTGGAATTTGATCCCGACCGGCTGGCAGCCTATCGGCTGTCCTTTGTCGAGATCATGGCGGCCATCCAGCGCGAAAACGTCAACATTCCCGGCGGCAGCATCGACATCGGCCAGGGCAAGTATCTGCTGCGCATTCCCGGCGAGTTCACCGATCCCGCGCAGATCGACAATCTGGTGCTGGTGGTGCGCCAGGGACGGCCCATCTATTTCAAGGATGTGGCCAACATCGTCGATACTTTTGAAGACCCGCTGAGCCATGCGCGCCTCAACGGGGAAACCAGCGTCACCCTCGCGGTCAAGAAGCGCACCGGGGTAAACATCATCGCCGTGGCCGATCAGGTCTTCGCCCTGCTCGAACAGGCGCGGCCGCAGCTGCCACCCGGCGTGGAACTCTCGGTGACGCTCAATCAGTCCAAGGACATCCGACGCATGGTGGCCGAACTGGAGAACAGCATCCTCACCGGCCTGATTCTGGTGGTCACGGTGCTGTTTTTGTTTCTCGGCCTGGCGAATTCCCTGTTCGTTGCCTTGGCTATCCCTTTTTCCATGCTGTTTTCCTTCGCCATTCTCCATGCCCTGGGCATCACTCTGAACATGGTGGTGCTGTTCAGCCTGATTCTCGCCCTGGGCATGCTGGTCGACAACGCCATCGTCATCGTCGAGAACATCTATCGCCACATGCAGGAAGGCAAGGACCGGGTGCGGGCGGCACGCGACGCGGTGAGCGAGGTGGGTTGGCCGGTCATAAGTTCGACCCTGACCACCCTGTGCGCCTTTTCGCCCCTGATGTTCTGGCCGGGGATCATGGGCGAGTTCATGAAATACCTGCCCCTGACCCTGATCATCACCCTGAGCGCCTCGCTGTTCGTCGCCCTAGTCATCAACCCGGTGGTGTGCGCGAGTTTCATGCGCCTGGGCAAGGCCCGTCAGGTTCGCGGCGAACTGCCGTGGATTCTGCGCCTCTACCAAGGGTTGTTGCGCTGGTCGCTTCGGTGGCGGGTGCTGGTGCTGGCCGGCGCCGGTGGTTTTCTGGTCGGCGTCGCGGTGCTTTACGCTTTTCTGGAACACGGCGTCGAACTGTTCCCCGACATCGAGCCCAACCGCGCCTTCGTCGAGATCAGCGCGCCCGAGGGCACCAATCTCGCCACCTCCGACCTGCTGGCGCGGGCCGTTGAATCGGTGGCTCTGGAGGAGCCGGATCTGCGCTTCGTGATTTCCGAGATCGGAGTGTCGGCGAGCGCCGATATGGGCGGCGACAGCGGGGGGCAGAGCAACCAGAGCAAGATTTCCCTGGATTTCGTCGAGCGGCAGGAGCGACGCGAACATGCCGGCGAAGTGCTGGCGCGCATCCGCGAGGCGGTCGGATCCCTGGCGGGGGCCGAAATCAAGGTGGAGAAGCACAAGGAAGGCCCGCCAACGGGGCCGCCGGTGAGCATCGAGGTAAGCGGCGAGCAGGTGGAAACCCTCGCCCTGATCGCCCAGCAGATCAGGGAGCGGATCAAGGATGTCCGCGGTCTGGTCGATCTCAAGGATGACTTCGTGCGTGCCAAGCCCGAAATCCGCATTCAGGTGGATCGCGAGAAATCAAGTCTGCTGGGGTTGTCCACCGCTGACATCTCGCGGACGGTGAAAGCGGCGGTGAGCGGCACCAAGCTGGGCGTTTACCGGGAGGGCAAGGAGGAATACGACATCGTCGCGCGCCTGCCCGAGGAGCGCCGTCAAGCCCTGGCGGATGTGGCCAATCTGCTGATTCCGACCCTGGAGGGCGATCCGGTGCCTATTTCCAGCCTGGCGCGCATCGAAATGGGCACGGGTTTCGGCTCCATTCGCCGCCTCAACCAGAAGCGCGTGGTGACCATCACCGGCAACACCTTCGAGCGCAACAGCAACGAGGTGCTTCAGGAAATCCAGGGGCGCCTGGACGGACTCGAACTGCCGGCGGGTTACCGCATCGCCTTCAGCGGCGAGCAGGAGGAGCAGCAGAAGGCGGTGGCCTTCTTGAGCAAGGCCTTCGTCGCGGCGATTTTTCTCATCACCCTGGTGCTGGTCACCCAGTTCAATTCCCTGCGGCAGGCCGGCATCGTCATGACCTCGGTGATCTTGTCCCTGTCCGGGGTCTTCCTCGGCCTGAGCATCACCGGCATGGCCTTCGGCGTGATCATGACCGGCATCGGCGTGATTTCCCTGGCGGGCGTGGTGGTCAACAACGCCATCGTGCTCATCGACTACATCAACCAGCTGCGGCGCGACGGCATGAGCCTGGAGGACGCCCTGGTGCGTGCCGGGGTGGTGCGCTTTCGTCCGGTGCTGCTGACGGCGGTGACCACCATCCTCGGCCTGCTGCCCATGGCCCTGGGCTTCAGCTTTGATTTTCGCTCCTGGGCTTTTGAGATCGGCGGCGAGTCGGCGGAATGGTGGGGGCCCATGGCGGTGGCGGTGATTTACGGCCTGGCGGTGGCGACCCTGTTGACCCTGGTGGTGGTGCCGGTGCTTTATTCCCTGTCGCAGACGGCAACGCCGCAGGCCCTCTTCGAAGGTCTGCGGCGGCGCTTGGGATCTGCAAAAACAAACCTCAACTCTAAATCCTAGCCCACCTCGTTGTATTCCCGGGCGCGGAAGGTCGCACCGAGCCCTTCGGCGAGGCGGCGGCAGGCCTCGATGTCGAGACCCGGCACGGTGACGGCGCTGGCGACGACCTCGGGGATGGCGCGCGCCGCCTCACGAATGAAGTCCTGAACGCCCGTGAAGGCTTTTTCCCCGAATTGCGAACGGCACAGCCGCTGGTAGGTGGCCGCATCGGGCGCATTGAGCGACACCGAGAGACAATCCACCAGCCCGACCAGTTCCGGCAGGATATTGCGCCCGTGCACCAGGTTGGCCTGGCCGTCGGTGTTGATGCGCACCTTGCAGCCATGTTGCTTCAGCCAGGCGGCAACCTCCTTGATGAGGGCCAGACGCAGCAGCGGTTCGCCATAGCCGCAGAACACCACTTCATCGTAGGAACGCGGATCGCCGATTGCGGCGATGACCTCGGCGGCGTCGGGTTCGTGATCGAGCTTGAGGCGGTGCCCCTTGACGGTGAAGTCGCTGAACTTGGCGCAGAAGGAGCAAGCGTTGGTGCAGCGGTTGGTGATGTTGAGATAAAGGCTGTTGCGGATGGCGTAAGCGATACGCACGGATTGCTCGGCGCGACCGATGCCGAACAGGGTGTGGGCGTTGAGGGTCGTGATTCGCGCCACGTCTTCGAGGGACAATCCCTTGATTTCGGCAACCTTTTCCGCGGTCATGCGCACATAGGCCGGTTCGTTGCGTTTGCCGCGCAGGGGCTGGGGCGCCAGGTAGGGGCAGTCGGTTTCCAGCAACAGCCGCTCCATGGGCACGGCGCGCGCCACCTGGCGCAGTTCCTCGTTCCTGGGGTAGGTGAGGGTTGCGGGGAAGCTGATGTAAAAGCCCATTTCCAGGCAGCTCCGCGCCATGGCGATATCCCCGGAAAAGCAGTGAATCACGCCGCCTACTTCCGAGGCGCGCTCCTCGCGCAGAATGCTGAGAATCTCATCGTGGGCGTCACGGTCATGGACAATAAGCGGCCGTGCGACCTCCCGCGCCAGACGGATTTGACGACGAAAGGCGAGGCGCTGGGCGTCGCGGGGCGCGCGGTCGCGGTAGAAATCGAGGCCGGTTTCGCCGACGGCGACCACCTTAGGGGCGTCAAGCATCGCGCGCAACTGTTTCAGGCCTTCGTCGTCGGCCTGCAGGGCATCATGGGGATGAATGCCGACCGCCGCGTGGACTTCGGCAAAGCGTTGCGCAAGCGCGATGCTCTGGCGCGAGCTGGCGAGATCACAGCCGACGGTAAGAATGGTCCGCACGCCGTTGTCCCGCGCCCGCGCGATGACCTGGTCGAGATCCTCGGCGAAGGGGCGGTTGTCGAGATGGGCGTGGGTATCGATGAGGGAGGATTGCAGGGACATGCCGGACTCCGCAAAAGCAAGGGGCGCTGCCGCGCCCCTTCGATGTTTTTCCAGATTTGACCAGTTCAACCGCATTGCTGACCGCGGCGGCATCGCTTGCGGCAAAAACTCGCCCGCGGCTCAAACATTTACCGCGGCACTCAACCGCCACGCCCCGCGGTGCTGGCGGGCTTGGCCGCTGAATAGTCAGGTATTATCTTACTCGGTTTCAATGCGCGGGAACAGGGGCTCGGCTTTCAGGATCTGGCTGCCCGGTTTGAGCCCGCCCCAGTTGTCGTTGCCGGCGAAGGTCAAATCCTCGCCGCTGCCGCAGAGAATGGTCATGATCCTGCGCGCGGTGTCCGGCATGAAGGGGTTGACCAGCAGCGCGATGAGGCGCGTGCCTTCGAGCAGGTTGTACATGACCGTGCCGAGGCGCGCGCTTTGGGCCGGATCCTTGGCCAGCGTCCAGGGGGCGGTCTCGTCGATGTACTTGTTGGCCGCGCTGATGAGTTCCCAGATCGCTTGCAGGGCCTTGTTGAAGGCCATCTCATTCATCTGGGCGTCGACGGTGCGCAAGGCGGCGGGAAAGCGCGCGCTGAAGGCGGCATCCACCTCGGTCTGAACTTCGGCCGCAGGCAGTTCGCCGCGGAAATACTTGGTGACCATGGCGGTGGAGCGGCTCACCAGGTTGCCGAGGTCGTTGGCCAGGTCCGAGTTGATGCGATGCACCAGCGCGGCATGGCTGAAGTCGCCGTCGAGGCCGAAGGGCACCTCGCGCATGAGAAAATAGCGGATGGCATCCACGCCGTATTTGTCGACCAGCATGTTGGGCTCGACCACGTTCATCAGGCTCTTGCTCATCTTCTGGCCCTCGACCGTCCACCAGCCGTGCGCGAAGACCTTCTTCGGCAGGGGAATGCCCGCCGCGAGCAGGAAGGTCGGCCAGTAGACCGTGTGGAAGCGCAGGATGTCCTTGCCGATCACATGGGCATCCACCGGCCAGAAGGTGGCGAAGTGGCCTTGAGGATCCTCGGGATAGCCCAAGGCGGTGATGTAGTTGGTGAGGGCGTCGAACCACACGTAGATGACATGCTTTTCATCGCCCGGCACGGGAATGCCCCAGGAAAAGGAGGTGCGCGAGATGGACAGATCGCGCAGGCCCTCGCGCACGAAGCTCAGGATTTCGTTGCGGCGGGTTTTGGGCTGGATGAAGTCGGGATTGGCTTCGATGTGATCGAGCAAGGCTTGCTGGTATTTGCTCATGCGGAAGAAATAGGACTCTTCCTTGAGTTTCTCCGTGGGCCGTCCGCAGTCCGGGCACTTGCCGTCGAGCAGCTGGGTCTCGGTCCAGAAAGTTTCGCAGGGGGTGCAGTACCAATCCTCGTAGGCGCCGAGGTAGATGTCGTTGTTGGCCTGGATTTTCTCGAACAGGCGACGCACGCCTTTTTTATGGCGTTCCTGGGTGGTGCGGATGAAATCGGTGTGGGAGATGTTGAGCCGCTCCCAGAGGGCCTGAAAACGCTTGACCACCCGGTCGGCCAGTTCCAGAGGCGTCTCGCCCTTGGCCTGGGCGGCTTTCTCGACTTTCTGGCCATGTTCATCGGTGCCGGTGAGAAAGAACACCTCATGGCCGCGCGCCCTTTTGTAGCGAGCCATGACGTCGCAGGCCAGGGTCGTGTAGGCATGCCCGATGTGGGGAACGTCGTTGACGTAGTAAATGGGCGTGGTGATGTAGAACGGCTGTGACATGAGCGTCTCCCCTTACTGGTCTTTTTTGCGTGGCCGCCGACGGGGTCGGCGTTTGCGTTCCGCGCCCGGCGCCGCGGATTCCTGGTCGGCGGGCGAGTCTTTAACCTGCTCCCGACGTTCAGGCGCTGGGGGGCGATTTTCCCGGGGCGCCGGCGCGGCCGCGGCCTTGGTTTCGCCGGCTTCGGCTTCGCCGGAGCTCTTGCGCTTGTTGCGCGAGCGACCGCGGGAGCGTTTGCGCGCGCTTTTTTCCTCGTCCTTCGGTGCTTCGGGGGCGGGTGCGGGCGCTTGCGCGGGCGCCGGCGCGGACCGCCGCGTTACGCCGGCGGTTTCCCTGGGGTGCCCCTTGTCCGGCGGCGCGGGCAGTTCGCCACGCTCGATGTCCTGCGTGGAGAGTACCATTTCGCTGCCGGTTTCCAGTTTGACCTTGACCTTGCCGTTGAAGATGTCCTGGTTCAGGACCATGGCTTCAAGTTCGCCGACCTTGATGATTTTACCAACCTTGGGCAGGCAGCGCTTGAGATGGCAATAGGTTTCGTATTCGTAGCCCAGGCAGCACAACAGGCGTCCGCACTGTCCGGAGATCTTGCTGGGGTTCAGCGCCAGGCCCTGCTCCTTGGCCATTTTGACCGACACGGGATTGAATTCGCGCAGAAAAGTGCAGCAGCAGAGTTCGCGGCCGCAAACCCCGAGTCCGCCGACGAGCTTGGCTTCGTCGCGCACGCCGATCTGGCGCATTTCGATGCGCGTGTGGAAATACTGGGCCAGATCCTTGACCAGATCGCGAAAGTCGATGCGCCCATCGGCGGTAAAATAAAAAACGATCTTCGATCCGTCGAACAGATACTCGGCCTGCACCAGCTTCATATCGAGCTTGCGCTCCTCGATGCGCGTCTGGCAGAAGCGCATGGCCTCTTTCTCGCGGGCGACGTAACGCGCGGCCATCTCCAGATCCTCATCGGTGGCCTGGCGCAGGACTTTCTTCAGCCCTTCGGTCTGATCCTCGGGCAAGGTCTCGCGCGGCGGCAGCACCACCGTGCCCAGGGCGCGTCCCCGTTCGGTTTCGACCACAACCTTGTCGGCGGCCTTGAGCTCCAACTGGCCGGCATCGAAATCATAGATCTTGCCGGCGTCGCGAAATTTGATGGCTACAATGCGAATCATGAAGGTGATATTGAATCCTTATCGTTTGGATTTTTCCATGGATTTAAGCACAAAGCCGCAGCAGCAGATGGTCCATGGCCAGCTGCCGATTAACATTGCGACCCAGGTGATGGCGCGCCGTCTGGATGGCTTCGAGTTTGGTCAGAACCGACGAGACCGTTTCTCGCATCGCCGTACGCCGAATTTTCTCAAGCAGATCGATATTGACCAGATCATCCTCGGGGCGGCCGTGCAAAGTCAGCAGCACGTCGCGGTAAAAGGCTTCAAGGATTTCTAGGAATTCGGGTAAACGCTCCTTGTCCTCGGCAAGACTGTGGGACAGGTCGAAAAGCGGCAGCACACTGCCGGGTGACAGAGCCGTGACCTGCTTGAGAAAGTCACGCCGGCCGTCGAGGAACAGGTCGCGGTCCCGGCCCAGGGCCTTGCGGAAACTGCCTTCGGACAGGGCGGCGAGCAGGTGTCCCGCCATTTCGTCAATCTCCAGGCGGCGCACCAGATCCTTTTTCAGCAGTTCGGCGGGCAGCCGGCCGAAGGTCAGGGGCTGGCAGCGCGAGCGAATTGTCGGCAACACCTGCTCGGGGTGAGCGCTGAGCAGGATGAAAAGCGCCTCGCCGGTTGGTTCCTCCAAGGTCTTGAGCAAGGCGTTGGCGGCGGCGGTCTGCATTTTCTCCGGATGCTCGATCAAGCATACCTTGCGCGGGGCTTCGAGGGGCCGATAGGAAAATTCCCGCTGGATGCCGCGGACCTGTTCGATCTTGATGCTCGCGCCATCGGGTTCGAGCAGATGCAGGTCGGGATGATTGAAATGATCGACCTTGCGGCAGGCCACGCAGGTGCCGCAGCCTTGCTGGGGGCAGAACAGGGCGCGAACCAGGGCCAGGGCCATGAGCCGCTTGCCGACACCCTCGGGGCCGGTGAACAGATAGGCGTGGGCCAGCCGGTCCGAGGCCAGCACGCGCCTGAGGATGTCTTTTTGCCGTTCGTGGCCGAGAATCTGCGAAAAAATCATGATCTGCCGCGTTGCCTGAGGCATTGCTCGACGACGGCGACGACTTCGGCAAAGACCTGGTCGGCGTCGGCTTCGGCATGAATCTTTCTGAAACGCTGGGGCTCCCGGTCGGCCAGGGTCAGATAGCCTTGACGAATCCGTTGGTGAAAAGCCACGGATTCCTGCTCGAAACGATCCTCGGCGGGACCCGCCGTGCCGGCGATGCGTCTGAAGGCGCGCCCCAACCCGATCTCCACCGGTAAATCGAAGAGCAGGGTGAGGTCGGGAACCGTCGCCCCGCGCGCCATGGCATTCAGGCTGTTGATCTGCGGCAGGGACAACCCGCGGCCGAACCCCTGGTAGGCCAGGGTGGCATCCGTGAAGCGGTCGCAGAGCACGACCCGTCCATCGGCCAGGGCCGGTCGCACGACCTCCGCGACGTGTTGGGCGCGTGCCGCCGCGTACAGCAGCAGTTCGGCGGCGGGAACCAAGGCCGTGTTCGCGGCGTCGAGGAGAATGGCGCGAATGGTATCGGCAATGGGGCAGCCGCCGGGTTCGCGGGTTTGCACCACATCCAGGCCGCGAGCGCGCAAGTAGGCGGCGAGGCGGCTGATCTGGGTGGTTTTGCCCGAGCCCTCGATGCCCTCGAAAGTAATGAACAATGACATGGCCGCTGCATTTTCCATAAATTCTAAATACTAATGGATTGAATCAGGGGGAATCAAGGAAAAACCCTGGTTCGGGCTCAATCGGCCGATGGAACCTGCTGTACTCCCAGCGTTGATTCTGCTAACCTCGAAAATTCCCCGCGGGTTTGTCGCGGCGTAGCGAGAGGTGTATGAACGAGTGCAGCGCAAGGCAAGGGCTCGAATCCCTGCTTGGATATCGGTTTTCCGATCCCCGGCGGCTTGAGGACGCCCTGACCCACAAATCCTTCGCCAACGAATTTCCGGCCTTGGCGCCTCGGCATAACGAGCGGCTTGAGTTTCTCGGCGACGCGGTTCTCGACCTGGTGGTCAGTCAGTATTTGTTCGAGCACCTGGCCGAGCTGAGCGAGGGCGACATGAGCCGCATTCGGTCCGAGGTGGTCAGCGAACGCAGCCTGGCGCAAATCGGGCGGAACCTGAAGTTGGGCGAGTACCTGCGGCTGGGGCGCGGCGAGCTGCGCAGCGGCGGGCGCGACAAGGCGAGCTTGCTGGCCAATACCCTGGAAGCACTCATCGGCGCCGTTTTCAGCGATGGTGGCTTTGAGGTTGCTCGCCGCGTCACTCTCGGGTTGTTTGCCGAAGACATTCTGCGCAGTGCCCGGCGCAAGGCCGGCATCGATGCCAAGACCCGCCTGCAGGAGCATTATCAGGGACGCTTTGGCCGACCGCCGGTCTATCAGCTCATCGGCACCACCGGTCCCGACCATGATCGGCTGTATCGCATCGAGGTTCTGTTCGACGGCCGGATCATCGGCCGCGGCGAGGGCAGCAGCAAGAAGAGCGCCGAGCAAGCGGCTGCCGCGGCAGCCCTGGCGGTGCTGGATCAGGAAAAGAATAGACATGAATGAACGCAATGAAAGGCTCCTTGGCTCATGACCAGCAACACCCCGACAGATGATGAAATTTTGCGCTCCGGCTTCGTGGGCATCATCGGCCGGCCCAACGTGGGCAAGTCGACCCTGCTCAACCGCGTCCTCGGCCAGAAAATCTCCATTACCTCCAACAAGCCCCAGACCACGCGCAATCGCATCCTCGGCATCTGCAACCGGCCGGGCGAGCAGATCCTCTTTCTCGATACGCCGGGCATTCATCGGGCGCAGGGACCTTTGCACCGCTATATGGTGGAACAGGCCCTGAGCACCTGCGGCGGCGTGGATCTGGTGCTTTATCTGGTCGAGGCGCCGCTTGGGCCGCTGCGCGGCGCGGATGAGGTTCTGGAGCGAGTGGCGGCCAGCGGTCGGCCGTTGTTTCTGGTGATCAACAAGATCGATCAGGTGCCGCGCCCCCGATTACTCGAAATCATCGAATCCTATCGACGCTATGATTTCGCCGAGGTGGTGCCGGTTTCGGCCATGACCGGCGAAGGGGTGGACGGGCTGCTCAACACCATCGGACGCTATCTGCCGGAAGGCCCCCGTTACTATCCGGCCGATCAGCTCACCGACCTGCCCGAGCGCTTCATCGTCGCCGAATTCATCCGCGAAAAGGTTATGCGGCGCACCCGGGAGGAAATTCCCTATGGCTGCGCGGTGGCGGTGGAAACCTTTACCGAGAAGCCCGAGCAGAATCTGGTGGTGATTCAAGCGGTGATTCATGTGGAGCGCGAAGCGCACAAGCGTATCGTCATCGGCAACAAGGGACAGATGTTGCGCACCGTCGGCAGTGAAGCGCGCAAATCCATCGAAGCCTTGCTGGGCACCCGCGTGTATCTGGAGCTTTTCGTGCGGGTGCAGAAGGACTGGACGCGCTCGGAACGCCTGGTGCGCGACCTGGGTTATGAATAAAGACAGCTGATCCGTCACGCCCCGCGGGGCAAGGCGGCATCGCTTGCGGCAAAAACCCGCCCGCGGCTCAAACATTTGCCGCGGCACTCAGCCGCCATGCCCCGCGAGGCGCGTCGGCATGGCGGTTGTTGAAACAAGATCACTTGAAGGATTTTCCTCATGGCAGTCGTGGCAATCGTCGGTCGCCCCAATGTCGGCAAATCGACCCTGTTCAATCGCATTCTCGGCCGGCGCAAGGCCATTGTCGAAGATTTTCCCGGCGTCACGCGTGACCGTAATTATGCCGAGGTGACCCGCTTCGATCGGCCCTTTACCCTGATCGACACGGGTGGGTTCGAGCCTGAATCGCAGGAGCGGCTGCTGCAGCAGATGCGCGAGCAGTCGCAGCTAGCCATGGAAGAGGCCGATGTCATTCTGTTCGTTCTCGATGTCAAGGAGGGACTCACGCCTTCTGACGAGGACGTGGCGGTCATGCTGCGGCGAGTGGAAAAGCCGGTGATTTACGTCATCAACAAGGTGGACGGCGAGCGACAGGAACAGACCTCCGCCGATTTTTACGGACTGGGCGTCGAGGAGCTGTTCACCGTATCGGCCGAACACGGCCGCGGCATCAACGACCTGGTTGCCGCGGTGCTCGAACATCTGCCCGAGGGCGGCAAGCGCTCCCCAAGCGACGAAGTAACGCGCATCGCGGTGATCGGCCGGCCCAATGTGGGCAAATCCAGCCTGGTCAACCGCCTGCTTGGTTTTGAGCGCATGGTGGCCAATCCCACCGCCGGCACCACCCGCGACAGCGTCGACACGCCCTTTGTCTATCATCGCAAGCCCTATCTGCTCATCGACACCGCCGGCATCCGGCGCAAGGGCAAGGTCAGCCAGAAAATCGAAAAATTCAGCGTGGTCAATGCCCTCAAGGCCATAGAGCGCGCCGATGTCGTGCTGGTGGTGGTCGATGCCGTGGAAGGGGTGACGGAACAGGATCTCAATGTCGCGGGTTATGCCCACGAGCAGGGCAGGGCACTGATTCTGGTGGTCAACAAATGGGATGCCATCGAAAAGGACAACCAGACCCTCGGCCGTTATGTGGAGCAGATCCGGGTCAATTTCAAATTTCTCCCCTATGCGCCCATCGTCTTCGTTTCGGCCCTCACCGGCCAAAGGGTCGCCAAGATCATGGGCGAGGTCGAAAAGGTGGCCGCCGAATACAGTCGCCAGGTCGGCACCGGCGAACTCAACAAGGCACTGGAAAAAGCCGTTACAGCCCATCCCCCCGCCGTTTTTCAGGGCAAGCGCCTGAAAATCTTCTACGCGACGCAGGTCGGAACGCGTCCGCCGTCTTTCGTGATCTTCGTCAACAAAGCCGAAGGAATCCATTTCTCCTACGAACGCTATCTGGGCAACAAAATTCGTGAGGCTTTCGGTTTTCAGGGTACGCCGATCCGTTTATTCTTCCGCGACCGCGAACGCAAATAGGTTGGTTTCCTTCCATAAAAAAGCTTTACAGCGCGACTGAGCTCCTATATATTAAATGGAATTCATTCATGTTTCGTCACAATCTTGGCCTCTTTTCCTTTCGGGATGGGGACTTGTGGATAATGCACCCGAGCACCGCGGCAGCTGTGGCGGTAAGCGTGTTTGCTGATAGACTTGCTGAGTGATGCGGTTGGCTGGGCGGGCTTGGTTCTGTCCCGGCGGGTCAACCGTCTTGGGGTTGGCGGTTGTGTCGATTCTGGATTTCCGTGACTAAATCGTGGAGTGAAGCGTGTCGAATAAAATCCTCATTGCCGAAGATTCACCCACCATGCGTGCCATGATCTGCGCCACTCTCGAAGCGTTCGGCGATTTCGAGATCCAAGAGGCGCCCAATGGCTTCGAGGCCCTGCGCCTTTTGCCCCGGGAAAAATTTGATCTGGTGATCACCGACATCAACATGCCGGACATCAACGGCCTGGAGTTGGTGAGCTTCATCAAGCGCAATGAGCAATACAAGACCATTCCCTTGATCATTGTCAGCACCGAGGGGAGCGAGCGCGATCGTGAAAAAGGCCTGAAGTTGGGGGCCGATGCCTACCTGGTCAAACCTTTCGCTCCCGAAGCCTTGCAGGCCCTGGTTCAGAAGTTCTTGTCCTGAGGAGGCTCCTTTGGCAGACAAATCCGCGCAGGCGCTCAAGGAATTTCTCGGTGAGGCGGAAGATATCCTGGAAAGCCTCAGTTCCGATTTGACCGAACTCGCCGAAACGGTCGACAGCGGCGAGACCGACCCCGATCTGCTGAACAGCATTTTTCGCGGCGCGCATTCCCTCAAGGGACTGTCGGGAATGTTCGGATTTGTCGATATTTCCGATCTCTCCCATCAGATGGAAAGCGTGCTTGACAGCCTGCGTCTGGGCAAGGTGTCCCTGGATCAGGCCCTGATCGATGTGTTGTTCGAGGCCCTGGAAATCCTCGGGCGGCTGGTGCACGGCAAGGGCGAATCCGCGGATTTCACCGTTGATGTCGGGCCGGTCGTGAAAAACCTTGAGGGGGTTCTGAGCGGTGGGGGCGAGCGCGAGGGTGATGACCCCTTTGCCGGACTCGACATCGACCGTTCGGTGCTCGATGTTCTCACCGAATACGAAGAACATCGGTTGCTGGAAAATCTCAAGAAAGGCCGCAATCTCTTTCGCGTTCTGGCCTGCTTCAACTTGGCCACCTTCGACACCGACCTCGGCGAGATTACCGAAATCCTCAAAAAAGACGGCGAGGTGATCAGCACCCTGCCCAGCGCCGACAGCGAGATGGAAGATTCCATCGCCTTCCAGATTTTGGTTGGTTCCGCCCTGGGCCTGAATGAAATGACGGCGCTGATGGCTCGTCCAGGCGTGAGGGTCGAGGCCATCGGACACAAAGGGACCAATAAGCCGGCCGTTCAGAATCGCCCCACCCCGTCCAAGCCCGCCGCCAAGCAGAGCGTCCTGCCCGCCGAAAAGCCCGCGAAAGCCGTCGACGGCGGAACCTCCATGCGATCCATCAGTCGGATGGTGCGTGTCGACATCGACAAGCTCGACGTTCTCATGAACATCGTCGGTGAGTTGGTCATCGCCAAGGGAACCATTTCCGAGCTGGCCGAGCAACTCCGCGGCGAACATCACGGCTTGGCGGGCGATCTGGTCAAGGCGACCCGGATTCTCGAGCGCCGTCTGGCCGAGTTGCAGAAGGGTGTCATGGAGGTTCGCATGGTGCCCATCAGCCAGTTGTTCGACAAGATGGCGCGGGTCGTGCGGCGCATGGCCGGCGACGTGGGAAAAAAGATCACCCTGGAAATCCGTGGCGCCGAAACCGAACTGGATAAGTTGATCACCGAGGATTTGTCCGATCCGCTGCTGCACATCATCCGCAATGCCATCGACCACGGCATCGAGCCTCCCGAGGAACGGCGGGCGGCCGGCAAGCCCGAGATCGGCCAGGTCGGTTTGCGCGCCATGCAGAAGGGCAACCACGTCGTTATCGAAATTCACGACGACGGACGAGGTATCGACGCCGAGAAAGTCAGGAAAAAAGCCGTCGAACGGGGCCTGATCGACGAGAAGACCGAATTGAGCCAGGAGGAGGTTTTCGACCTGATTTTTCTCCCCGGCTTCTCCACCGCCGACAAGGTCAGCGAGCTCTCCGGGCGGGGCGTGGGCATGGATGTGGTCAAGAACAACATTTCCGCGCTCTCCGGCATGATCGAGATTGCCAGTCGCGTGGGCCAGGGAACGACCATGACCATTACCCTGCCGATCACCCTGGCCATCATCAAGGCCCTCATCATCCGCATCCGGAACAAGGAGTTCGCCATTCCCATCACCTCGGTCATGGAGACGCTGATGGTGGAGCGCGGCGCGGTACGCACCATTGAGGGGCGCGAGGTGATCGAACTGCGCGAAAGCACCTTGCCGCTGCTGCGCCTTTCGCGGGTGTTCCAGTTCGCGCCGACGGAAAACGAGGAGAGCAAGCCCTGCTTTGTGGTGGTGGTGGGCATGGCCGACAAGCGCCTGGGCCTGGTGGTGGATGAACTGCTCGGCCAGCAGGATGTGGTGATCAAGCCCTTGGGCAACATTTTGTCTTTTGTGCGCGGGTTTGCCGGGGCTGCCGAGATGGGCAACCGCAAAACCATTCTGGTGCTTGATGTCGGCAGTCTGATGAGCGAATCGCTGCGTGGAGAGTTGACGGTTCATGTATGAGAGCTTTTACGGCTTTCGCGAACGGCCCTTCAGCAAGACGCCCGATCCGCGCTTTTTGTACCTGAGCCGCTCTCACCGCGAGGCTCTGGCCCGTATGCTGTTTGCCGTCGAGGAGCGCGACCTCGCCCTGTTGACCGGCGGCATCGGCTGCGGCAAGACCACCATCTCGCGTGCGCTGATGGATCAGCTCGACGGCTCCTTCAAGGTGATCCTGCTCATCAATCCACGCCTGACGCCGCTGGAGTTCCTGCGCACCCTGGCACGGCACCTCGGGGTGGATGAGCCTTCGAGTTTCAAAACCGACCTGCTGGAGCAAATCGGCGAAAAACTCTACGCCCTGTTTCAGCAGGGCGTCTGTCCGGTGCTGGTCATCGATGAAGCCCAACTGGTGCCGCACAAGGAGACGTTCGACGAAATCCGGCTGTTGACCAATTTCCAGCTCGATGACCGCAATCTGCTCAGCGTGATTCTCATGGGTCAGCCGGAATTGCGCCAGCGCCTGGCCCATCGTGTTTATGAGCCTTTGCGCCAGCGCATCGGCATGCAGTTCGAGCTCAAGTGCCTCAGTCGCGAGGAAACGGAGCATTATCTGGATTTTCGCCTACAGGTGGCTGGAGGGCAGCCCGGCTTGTTTCTTGCGCCGGCGGTGGATCGGATTCACGGCTTTGCCCAGGGGGTGCCGCGTCGCATCAATCAAGCCGCCTCCCTGGCGCTGATTGAGGGGTTCGGCCGCAATGTTCGGCGCATCGATGGCTCGGTCATCGACGCGGTGCTGGACGAGTTGCAACTTTTTTAGTGAATTCATAAGGTTACAAACGATGATCGATCTTGCCGAAATTCGGAAAAAAGCGCGCCTGGAGCAGGATGCCTCGGCCGGTGAGGGGATCGCGCCGTCGTCGCCGTCGCCTCCCGCACGCGGCAGGGTACAAGGCATGCCCCAAACCCAAGGCCCTGAATCCGCGTCGCTTACCGTGCCCATTGCGGAGGCAAGCGAGGGCAACGAGGCCCTTGAGCGTTTGTTTTGTACCGAGAATGACCTGCATGTTGTTAATGAAGAGATATACTTTCAAGCATTGACCGGCGGGCAGACGCAGGAAACGGAGCCGCGTCGCGAGTGGCTGACCTTTTCCCTGGGCAATGAAGTCTACGCGCTGGACATCAACGGCGTGGCGGAAATCATCAAGCCGCGCGAAGTGACGGAGATCCCCCGCGTGCCGCCCTATGTGCTGGGCATCATCAGCCTGCGCGGCCTCATCGTGCCGGTGTTCGACCTCAAGCGGCGCCTGAGGCTCGGCGCGGCCGAGCAAACCGCCACCTCGCGGATCATCATCTGTCAGGACAAGGATCTGTCCGCCGGGTTGCTGGTCGACAGCATCACCCAGGTGGTCAGGATCGCCGAGCGCAACATAGAACCGCCGCCGAGCATGCTGCCGGATCTCGATGCCGATCTGGTCGAGGGCGTCGGGCGTCACCAGGGAAGTTTTTTGATTTTGCTTAATCTCGATGGAATACTCCGTGCGGGGGTCACTGTCAGGTAAGGAAAGGAGCGCTTGCGTGTCCAAGAAAAAAATCCTGATTGTTGAAGATGAAGAAAGTCTTCTCAAGCTCGAAAGCATTCTCTTGACGTCCAAGGGATTTGAGGTTCGCGGGGTGGCCAACGGCCGCGCCGCCATCACCGGTTTGCAGGAGGATCTGCCGGATCTGGTGCTGCTCGACATCATGCTGCCGGAAATGGACGGCTTCGAGGTTTGCCGACATATCAAGCAGAATCCGCTCACGCGGCACATCCCGGTGATCATGCTGACCGCGAAAAAAACCCGCGAGGACATGGAACGCGGGCGGGAAGTGGGGGCCGACTGCTACATCACCAAACCCTTCAAATCGGCCATGGTGATTGAAACCATTCAGAGGTATCTGACGAAATGATGCAGATCACGGGCGGGGTTTCACGGCACGGAGCGCCCACGGAAGGGCCGCGGCGTCAGGCCCAATTGGCCTGCTTTCGTCTCGGAGAGGAATTCTACGCGCTCGACATCATGAAGATCCGCGAGATCATCAAGCCGCAAAAACTGACGCCGGTTCCGCGCGCGCCCTCCTTCATCGAAGGGGTGATCAATTTGCGTGGCGTCGTCATCCCCGTGGTTGATATGCGTCGTCGCTTCGGCCTGCCGATCGAGCCAGGCCGGCAGAAAAGCCGCATCATCATTTGTTCGTTTTCGGAGAAGATCATCGGCCTGCTGGTGGACGAGGTCACCGAGGTGCGCAGCTTCACGCGCGAGGAAGTTCAGCCTCCGCCCCCGTTCATGCAAGGCCCCGCGACGGATTTCATTCTCGGCGTCTGCCGCGTTCGTGGGGAACTCCTGGTGATTCTCGATGTGGAAAAAATTCTTTCCAACGACGAAAAGATCGATTTCGAGTCGTTCCGCGTGAATAAGTCCGCCTAGGCAGAACCAGGGGTCCGCATCGGTTCATGCAATCCCAGGGATGATTTGCCGGCGGAATCAGTAAGGGAAAGGTATGCGCGCAGTGCCTGATGATTTTATGGAAACACAGCTGACGTCTCCCAATGAAGAAGATCGGATCGAAGTGCTGCGACGTGTTCGTCTGCAGGATCTGCCCTTGTCCATGACGGCCCTCGGCCTGGCGATGGGCGATGCGAGCTGGCGCGTGCGCAAGGAGGCTGTTGCCTGTTTTCTGGCCGGAGCGCTTCGGCGCTGGTCGGCCGAGGATGCCATTGCGCTGCTGCATTCCGAGGACAATGCCGGCTTGCGCAATGCCGCCATGGAGGCCCTGGTGGGCATGGGCTCCGCCGCGGTTCCCGCCCTCAAGGCGGAAATGTCCACGGCCGATGTGGATGTGCGAAAATTTCTACTCGATATTCTCGGCGAGATCGGCGACGAGGTTTCCATCGGCACCCTTGTTGAAGCGCTCAAGGATCCCGACATCAATGTCGCCACCGCCGCCGTGGAAAACCTCGGCAAATTGCGCTCCCGCGAAGCCATCCCGGCCTTGTTGAGCGCCTTGGAAAAACCCGACTTCGGTTGGCGTTTCACGATACTTGAGGCGCTGGCGCAGATCGGCGAACGCATTCCCCTGGAGCCGCTGGCAGCGCTGCGGCAAGAACGTCTGCTGCGCAAGGCGCTGTTTGATTGCCTGGGCAGCGTGGGCGATCGCGACGCCATCGCGCTGCTCGTCGAGGGTCTTGCCGACGATATGCGCAAATGCCGCGAAGCCGCCGCCCTGGCGCTGGTGCGGTTGTCCGAAAGCTTTGGCGCCGAGGTGCGCGACAGTCTTGCGCGTCAGGGACAGTCCGATCTGGCCGCGACCCTGGCGGGCCTGCTGGAGAGTCGCGACCGCAGCGTGCAGGAATCGGCGGTGCGCATTCTCGGCTGGATCGGCGACGGTTCCGCCGCGCAGCGTCTGTTGCCCATGCTCGCCGATGAGATTTTCGGATCCAGGGTTTATGAAGCCTTGATGGACATGGGGCGCGAAATCGTGGGCGATCTGGTCAAGCACAATCTGGGGCGCGACGCCAACCTCGATGCCTACCTGGTGTATCTGGCCGGTGAAAGTCAGTGCGGCGACCTCGCCGTGCAACTGGCCTCGGGACTCTCGGCGGCGGACACGCGGATGCGTCTTGTCACGGCGCGTACCCTGGGAAAAATTGGCAACGCCGAGGTCGTCGAGGCTCTCCTCAAGGCACTGGAAGACGACGAGGAAGAGGTTCAGGATGCCGCTGCTGGGGCTTTGGCCGCCATCGGCCGGCAAGACCCCCGCAAGGTTCTCGATCGCGTCGCACCCCTGGTTGAAGCGTCGCGCGAGGCCGTGCGCAGCTGCGCGGTGAAGATTCTCGGGGAAATCGGCGACGCGTCCTGCCGACCCTATCTGTCCATGGCATTCAAGGACGAATGCCCGGCGGTTCGCCAGGCCGCGGTTCGTGCCCTGGCCGGTTGCGGCGGCGATGAAATGCTGACCGGGCTCAAGCTGGCCCTGACCGATGAAAATGCCGAAGTGCGTGCCCTCGCCGCGGAAAATCTCGGCGGGACGAACGATCCCGAGGCGGTGGAAATTCTCAGTCTCGCCCTGGGTGACGAGGATATCTGGGTGCGTACCCATGCGGTACGGTCCCTGAGCCGCATGGGCGGCGAACGCGCCGCGGAGTTTCTCGTTCGTGCCGTGCAGGATCCCGTGGGGCTGGTGGCGATCGCCGCTTTGGAGGCCCTGGCCGAGGACGCGGGTCCGGCCGCCTTGCCGACGCTGTTGGCGGCTCTCGATCATCCGGACGAAGAGGTTGTCAAGACCGCCCTTCAAGGGCTGGGCCGGCTGGAACCCGGACCCTGGGTTCCCCAGGTCGTGCGCAAGATGATCGATCATCCCCTGTGGGGAGTGCGCCTTGCCCTGACCGTCATGCTTCAGGGGCAGCTCAGGGATGACTTGCGCTCCCTGTTGGAGACGCGGCTCAGCGTGGAGGGCGATGCCTTGGTTCGTCAGGCCCTTGAGGACCTTCTGAGCAGCGCGGCGCCAAGGCGGGAGAGGGAGCGCTGATGTTCAATTTCACTCCCGACATTTCCATGACCAACGAAGAGTTCCGCCTGATGCGCGAACTCATCTATCAGCACTGCGGCCTGCATTTTTCCGAGGACAACAAATATCTTCTGGAAAAACGACTGAGCAAGCAGGTGCGCCTGCATAACTTCAAAAATTTCAAGGATTACTACTATCTTCTGCGCTACAGCAAAACCCGTGATCAGGAGCTGGCGCAAGCCATCGACCTGCTGACGACCAACGAAACCTATTTCTTTCGCGAGGAGAGCCAGCTGCGCACCTTCATCCAGGAGATCATTCCCGAGGTCAAGGCGCGCCGTGAAAAGGAGGGCAGTCGCAAGCTGCGCATCTGGAGCGCCGGCTGTTCCACGGGAGAAGAGCCCTACACCCTGGCCATGCTGCTGTTGCAGCGCCCCGACCTGGCCGGCTGGCAGATCGACATCATCGGCACCGACATCAGCCAACGCGTGTTGCAGGTGGCGCGCAAGGGCATCTACGGGTCATCCTCGTTTCGCGCCACCGATGCCAAATACATGCGCAGCTATTTCGAGGAGGTGGAAGGCAAGTACCGCATCGTCGACCAGGTGCGGCGCATGGTCAGCATCAGCCATCTCAATCTCTTCGAGGATACCCGCGTTGCCCTGCTCGGGCAGATGGATGCCATTTTTTGCCGCAACGTCATCATTTACTTCGATCTGGAAGCCAAGAAAAAGGTCGTCGAAAATTTTTATCAGCGCCTGCATCCCGAAGGATTTCTGCTGCTTGGGCATTCGGAATCCCTGATCAATATCAGCACGCGTTTTTCCTTGCGCCATTTCACCCATGACATGGTCTACCAGCGCCCCGGAAAACCCGGCGAGGACAGCGGGCGAGGGGCCTCATGATGAGTGTCTCGGCGATTCGCATCCTGGTTGTCGACGATTCGGCTTACAACCGTCGGACCATCACCCGCATCCTTGAGGAAATCCCCGGGGTCGTCGTGGTGGGCTATGCCGTCAATGGTGAGGAAGGGCTGCGCAAGGTGGCCGACCTCAAGCCCGATCTGATCACTCTGGATCTTGAGATGCCGCGCATTGACGGGTTTACCTTTCTGCGGATCGTCATGCAGAAGCAGCCGACGCCGATTATCGTGGTGTCCTCCCGCAGCGGCGACGAAAACGTTTTCAAGGCGCTGGAACTCGGGGCCATCGATTTCGTTCCCAAGCCCACTTCCCGCAGTGACGACCAGTTGTTCAACATCCGCGACGATCTGGTGCGCAAGGTTTTGTTTTGTGCCCGAACAGACATGGGCAAGATCGTTCAGCGCAACGCGTCCTCGAACAAGGTGCAGTCCCGTTCGCCCGCCGCCGCGATGCAATCGGTCCAACGGCCCGCATTAGGGGCGGCCGGTCTGGTTCTTATCGGTGCCTCGACCGGTGGGCCGCCGGCGGTGCAAAGTATCCTGACCCTCTTCAAGAGCGATGTGCCCCTGATGTTTGCCGTGTCTCAGCACATGCCGGCCGGTTTTACCCGGGCCTTCGCCGATCGCCTCAACAAGTTCTGCGAACTGGAGGTGCTGGAGGCGAGCACGGGCGATAAGTTGCTCCCCGGGCGCGTGCTGGTCGCTCCCGGCGGGCATAATCTTACGTTCCGCCGCAGGGGCGGGGACATTCTCGCCCAGGTGGTAGAACCCGGGGCGGGGCAGATTTATTTGCCTTCGGTGGATGCCATGTTCGCCTCGGCGGCGGAGTTGCCGGGGGTGCCCCTCATCGGGGTGGTGCTCACCGGCATGGGCAACGACGGGGCCGAGGGCGTGCGCCACATTAAACGCAGAGGCGGCCAACTCATCGCTGAAGCCGAGGATTCCTGCGTGGTGTTCGGCATGCCCAAGGAGGCTATCGCAACCGGCCTTGTCGACAGCGTTCTTCCCTTGCACGGCATCGGCACCGAAATACTGCGACGCGGCCTGGCCTGACCCTTTGCGAATCATTCATCTTCGCGGATTTTGTCTTTTCCCACCCCTTATCCGGTCAAAATCACTGCAACCTTGACAAGTGATGCCGCACTTGGGTTTAATAGTGCGGATTTTCAACGCTGCGGTCCGCGTGACGCGGCTGTTCCCGCAAGGGATCAAAACATAGGATGTAAAGGGAGGTTCTCTTGGCCAAGGAAGAAGCCATTGAAGTTGAAGGCAAGGTTGTCGAACCTTTGCCGAACGCCATGTTCAGGGTCGAACTGGACAACGGCCATGTGATTCTCGCCCACATCTCGGGCAAAATGCGCAAATATTACATTCGTATTCTCCCCGGCGACCGTGTCACGGTTGAGCTTTCTCCTTACGATCTGACCCGCGGCCGCATTACCTATCGGGAAAAATAACGGGAGCCGCCCTCGGCATGGTTCGGCGCCGCGCGCGGCTTGGCTGCGCGCCGGCGGTGCGATGATGCCGCGGTCCTCACCTCTTTGGCTACACCCTTTGATCATGCCGGCGCCCGCCGGTTTTCCTTTTTCTGAGACCGGCTATGACCCGTGGAGGACTTATGCAGGAACGCTACAATCCCGGCGCCATCGAGGCCAAATGGCAGAGCCTCTGGCAACAGGGCAAGGTTTTCAAGGTCACGGAAGATCCCCGGCGCCCCAAATACTACGTCCTGGAAATGTTCCCCTATCCCTCGGGGCGCATCCACATGGGCCATGTGCGCAACTACTCCATCGGCGACGTGGTGGCGCGCTTCAAGCGCATGCAGGGTTTCAACGTTTTGCATCCCATGGGCTGGGACGCCTTCGGCATGCCCGCGGAAAACGCCGCCATCCAGCACGGCATTCACCCCGCGGGCTGGACGCGGCAGAACATCGACAACATGCGCAGCCAGCTCAAGAAAATGGGCCTGGCCTATGACTGGGATCGGGAATTCGCCACCTGCGATGTCGACTATTATCGCTGGGAGCAGCTGATTTTCCTCGACATGCTCGAGCGCGGGCTTGCCTACAAGAAAAATTCCTCCGTCAACTGGTGTCCCCAGTGCCGGACGGTGCTTGCCAACGAACAGGTCGAGGACGACTGCTGCTGGCGTTGCGACAGCAGCGTGACGCCCAAGGATCTCGAACAATGGTTCTTCAAGATCACCGATTACGCCGAGGAACTGCTTGATTGGACCGAGCGTCTGCCGGGCTGGCCCGAGCGGGTGCTGACCATGCAGCGCAACTGGATCGGGCGCAGCACCGGCTGCGAAATCAACTTCGCCGTCAAGG